>NZ_JBSGZV010000030.1:0-111036 GCF_053611185.1 Streptomyces sp. NPDC054834
CCATCGCGCTGCGCGCGATGCAAGCGAACACCCCCGCTGCGCGGGGGTGTTGCGCTCCCGCTCCGCGTGAGCGCGAGCGGGCCGCTTCGCGGCCCGCTCCCAACCTGCCCGCTTCGCAGGCAGGTTGGGGACTCCGTTCGCTGCGCTTCCGGAGCTGCGGGCATCCCCGCGCTAGCCCTCCGCTGCGCTCCGGGCCTCGGATGCAGATCCGCTTCACTCCTCCGCATCAAGCCCTTCGGGCTGCACTTGCAGGATGGGGTCTGCTCGGGCGGCGTGAAAGGGTGCATCAAATTAATGAGCAGATAGACTCTGGAGACGCACTCTGCCACCATTGAAATTCGAAAATCCCCGAAATTACGCACTTCGGTGTCACTGAAAACGTCATCCCAATGACATCAGTATTCAGCATCAAATCGACACAACTTCTGTCCATATTCATTGAGTGTAGCGTCTGCCGCTGAACCCAGGACGCCGAGTGCTGAACGGCCATCAGTTCACGGCGGTAGTGGACCAGTTCCCGGCAGTTCCCCCACTCAGACCATCGCCGCGCCTGCCTCGGCCCTTCAACATGCCGGGCGCACTAGCGCCCGTCCGAGCGCGGAGGCCCCGCCGACGCGCAATCCAAACCCCCGGCCCCGATCCCCGATGCCGCCGCGCCGCCCATGCCCCCCCCCCACCTCTTTTCTCATTCGGGCAGGGAGAGCGGCAGCATCGGGGATGTCAGCTCCCCGACCATGGTCGAAGAGCCGTCTGACCTGGGGAGATTGGAGGCCGGCCGCCGGGCAGGGTCAGGAGATGGCGCAAGAGATAGTGCAGGAGTTTGCGCGTGGGGTGGTACAACAGATCAAGGCTGCTGTATTATGGAACATGTCGGTACGGGTGGCCCCCTAACCGATACCGCCGAACGTTCGTCAACAGGAAGGCGTCAGTGTGGAAATCGTCATCAGCGGAGGCAAGGTAGCTCCCAGTACGGACGAGATCACGACCCCTCAGGCCGCAAAGGCCCGCCGAATCGCCAACTTCCTCCCGCGCCCGGAACTCCTCCGGGACGCCGTCATCGAGCACAACCAGGACGACAACACCACGTCGATTCGGTTCGAGACCACGGCCGGTCCCATCCGGATCCTTATGCCGGTCGCTCAGGGGTTTGAGTTCCACATCATTCACGACAGCGACACCGGGCCTCGCATTCTCGGAACCTTCCGGGGCGCATCCCTTTCGGTGCGAGCCGTCGCATTCCGCATCAGTGAATTCCTGCGGACGCGCGGACTGAAGTAAGAGGCAGCTTCGGGGGCCCGGTCCACCGGGCCCCCGGGCGAGCCCAGCACCCACACCCATCGGAGGGACAGTCACTGTGAGCATGACGAGCATTGAGCCCGTCCGCCGCGCCGTTCCGGCAAGCGAGGGCGAACGAGAGCAGATGGAGGCCGCTTTCCGGGCGGCATTGGAGCAGCTCCCCGAGAGCACCGGTTTCCCGCACGACGTGAGCGAGCTGGCCCGGCCCCTGTTCGAGGTCGGATGGATCACTGGGGTACGGACCGGGCACACCGGGCCCGCGCTGGCCGACGTGCCGTTGCCGCCGTACACGTTCGGTACGGCCCTGGCCAACCTGTCCGCCGCCCTGCACGCGGACAGTGGCCCCAGCATTGGCCAGTTGGTCAGCTATCACGGGTCTCAGGAGTGCTGTCACGGCCGCTACTGGGTGACCCGCATTGAGCGCGAACTGGACCGCCATGGACGAGAGTCCGTGCTCTACCACCTCAGCGAGTACAGGAACGGCGCATTCATCACCGCACTGACCGGAGTCCACACATGGAGCGTCACGGCCCTGCCGCAGCACTGGCAGCGGTAGGCCCTCCCCGTTCGGTAGGAACCACAGGAAGGAGAGCACAGCCCATGTCTGAGGGTTACTGCACGAACAAGGAGCCCGTTTCCGGCAGCGTGCGCAGGCTGAACGGCGCGCGCTTGGGAGGCAAGTTCCTCAAGCTGCACGGTCGCCGGGTCGGTGACTGCACGTGTGGCCGCACCATCACGGTGACCGACGCGGGCAACCTCATGCGGCACAAGCCGCCGCGGGCGTAGCCGCAGGTCACAGCGTGGCCCCGGGGGTGGGGCGCACCGGAGATTTAATCGGTTGCCCCACCCCCGGTTTTAGGTATTATGGAACCAGTTCGGAAGGGTTGGCCCCCTACCGGACACGCCGAAAGTTCGTCACCAGAAGGGAAGCCCCAAGTGGCTCACGAGATCGAGCAGTTCACCGACGGCACCGCCGCTTTCGCCTCCGCCAACACGAGCGCCTGGCACAAGCTCGGCACCGTCACCAACGGCGCGATGACCGCCGAAGACGCCATGCGCATCGCGTCTCTGTCCGGCTGGAACGTGCGACTCCTCCCCCTCACCGCGACCGAGATCACGGCCGACGGAACCACGCCGCTGGAGGTACCGCAGCACTTCGCGACCGCGCGCACGCACCCCAAGACCGGCCGCACGCAGACGCTCGGAGTGGTCGGCAGCGACTACCACCCCGTTCAGAACGAGGAACACGCCGAGTTCCTCAACCTTCTGGCCGACGAGTCCGGCGCGCACTTCGAGACCGCCGGATCGCTCAAGGACGGCCGTCAGGTGTTCCTGACCATGAAGATGCCGCAGGGTCTCACGATCGGCGGGAACGACGACGTTGATCTGTACATCGCAGCGTTCAACAGCCACGACGGAGGCTCAGCGTTCCGCATCGTGGTGACGCCGGTCCGGGTGGTGTGCGCGAACACCATGCGTGCGGCCATCCACGGGGCCCGATCCTCGTTCGTGGTGCGGCACACCGCCGGAGCCAAGGCCCGCATCGCGCAGGCCCGTTCCGCCCTCGGTCTGACGTTCCGGTACGCCGAGGAGTTCGAGCAGGCCGCACAGCGCATGATCGAAGCCGAGATGACGCTCAGCGAGCTGAAGTCGGTGGTGGACGAGCTGTGGCCGGTCAAGGACAGCGACCACGCCCGCGCCAAGACCAACCAGCGCCAGCGGTGGGGGGCAATCTCCAACCTGTTCGAGCACGCCGACACCCAGGCCCGTATCCGGGGCACGCGGTGGGCCGGATACAACGCGCTCACCGAGTACGCCAACCACGTCGCCCCGACCCGGGGCAAGACCGACGCCGAGAAGGCGAACGCCCGCGCCGAGCGGGTCATCAGCGGAGCGGCGAACGACCTGATGGAGAAGGCATTCGCCCTCACCACGGTCTGACCCCCTGACCGCCGGGTGGGCACCCCAACTCCCCCACGGGGGTGCCCACCCGGCCCCACCGGCCAGCAGTGGCCGCACCCGCCCGAGCCCGGAGCGCTCAACCCCGCATCAAGAGCGCGGAGCGCTGCCCGCCGGCCCCTGCCGCGTAGCGGCAGCGCGTCGCGTCTGCGGAGCAGAGCGCGCGCCAAGAACACGTCCGCCCCTCCCTGTGCCCAGGCCGCGCCGACGGACGCCCAGCAGCTCGACACCCACCGCCCACCCACCGCCCCACGGAAGGCCATCCATGCCCATCCCGAAGTGGACGATCAAAGGCATCGTCGACGACTACGACACGTGCGGTTGCTGCGGCCGCCGCGGACTCAAGCGCACCGTCGCGCTCATGCCGCTGGACGCCGGCGGGAACGAGGACGGCACCGCCGAAGACGTCGTGTACTACGGCACGTCGTGCGCCGCTTCCGCGCTGAGCTGGACGCAGGGCAAGGTGACCGACACCGCGCGCGCCGCCCAGGCCGAACGGGACCAGCGCGACGCCTACGCCCGCCGGATGATCAGCATCTACGCCCCGGTGGAGTTCGCCCCCGTCCGCGACAAGGCCCGCGTCTACTACGGCCGCAACCAGCACCAGCGGGACACGGGCGTGAAGGCGACCGAGGAAGTGGCGAAACTGCTGGACAAGGCCCGCGCCACGCTGGCCGACACCACCACCGGCCCGGCCCGCCCCTCGCGTATCGAGGACTTCCGCCGCTACCTCGTGATCTTCACCAGCGACGACCGGATCTTCCTCGTGCGGCGCGTGCCGGAGGACGAGGCCGAGCGCCAGGAGCAGGCCGCCGCCCAGCGCCGCGCGGACCAGATCCGGGGCAGCGTCCTGGTCGTGGCCGCGCTGGACGCCGAGGCCGCGCGCGACGTCGCGTACGCCGACGAACTGACCCGCGAGTGGAACAAGAAGGCCTGGCAGGCCGCCCATGCCTGAGACCGCCCCCGCGCCCAGGTTGTTCATCGGTAGCCGCGTCACCTACCACGGCAGCATCAAGGAGATGCACGACCGCCCCCTGTACCTCCTGCCGTGCACGTGGTTCGGACACTGCGACGCCTGCTGGGAGCAGGACGACGAGTTCGGCGAGCAGCACCCGGAAGAGCGGGACCACTTCATGGCGGTCGAGCTCACCACCGACCGCCGTTTGCACCACGCCCGCCGAGCGCACCTGACCCCGGTCCCGCACGAGTGGCCCGACGACGCCGTTCCGTTCAACATCAACGGCTACTGGTACGCCGCCGCGTACACCACGGCAGGAGGAAGCGGCCGGGCCCGGACGGTGCACTTCTACACCGCCGAGGACTTCATGGGGCGCACCTGGTGCCACTTCCGGGAACCCACGCCCGACGTGCGCTGCCTGGACGAGCAGGGCCGCCGCCGCCCCGTCATCTGACCGAGTCCCGCGCGCCACAGCACGCGGGACACCCCCGCCCGCCGCGCGCAGCCGGCCCCCAACCCGTCGCCCGCTGGAGTCACGTGACGAGCCCGCACCCCGACTAGCCCGCCCGCGCCGACCGCCGCACCCTGCCCTATCCCGGAGACGAAGCGATCACGGCAGCCCGCGACCGTGCGCACCTCGCATTCGCCCAGCTCTTCACCGCCCTGGGGGCTGGACATCACCGCCTGCACTACGCCGCGGTGGACGTTGACGGCCGGTATCGCCTGGCCAGCTCCACCGTCACGGTCACGACCGCCCCCGCATGGCACCTGGACGCCGACCCGGACGAGTTCGCCACCATCGCGGCCGCCGTCACGGCCGCCCTGGAAGGCAGCTGCACGGTCCTGGCCACCCTGGTCGTGCAGACCCCAGGGACCAGGCCCGATTGTCTGCGGGTGGCGCATCGAGCGCGGATGGCTGCACGGCATGAAGACCGCCGCCGTGCAGGCCGCCGTACGGCCGTGCGGGGGCAGGTCAGCGCCCGTCGCTCGCGCGTACCCCGCCCCGTTCCTCCCGGACCCGTCCTCACCGGCTGAGGCCCCCGCCCGGCCCCGGCGGGGGCCGGGCCGCCCGCCAACTCCCCATTCCCGTACGCCCTGTGAGGAGACACCCCGTGATCAAACCCCGTCCGGCACCGTCCGCGCCGTTCCCTCCGAGGCGGACGCCACCGGAGCCGTGCTCTACACCCTCACCGGCGCAGCCACGGGAACTGTCCACGTGACCGCGACCAGCAGCCCCACCCGATGGGACCGCTTCCACGCCGTCAGCGCCAGTCTCGGATCCGTCAGCGCGCGGGAGCTCCCCGCCGAGCCGCTGGTACGCATCCGCGGCCGCGCCTACCACGGCAACACGGTCCGGGTGCTCGCCTACTCCGCCGACGTGCCCTGGGGATGGCTGGAACGCGACCTGACCGACACCGACGACCGGCCCGCGCCCCCGCGGCCAGCCAGACGCTGACCGCCATCCTGCGCGCGTGCGCCGGCCACTACTCCGCGCGCAGCGACTTCCCCAGCCTCCAGCACGCGGCCCGCCTCCACGACACCCCGCAGCTGCTGAGGTGGCTGGACGCGATGATCTCGCACGCCGAACGGACGCAGGCCCGCTGGCTGGAGGAGGCCGAGGCCCACCGGGTCCAGGCCGCCCGCAGCCTGGCCGCCTGGTGGACGCTGGCCCGCTGGTTCACCGCCCGTCCGCACCCGGTGCTCGCACTCCTACTGGCACCGGACCGCGAGAGCCTGGCCCACCGCGCCGAATACCTCCCGAAGTAGGCCGAGATCAGCACGCGCGCAGCCGAGGACGAGGGCCGCCGTCTGACGCTCTTCCGGTCGGAGTACGAGGGGTTGGCCCGGCCCGCCGCCGCGCCGGAGAGCCAGGACCGCCCGTACTTCGTGGTCGGTCAGTGGAAGGGCGGCGGCGACGTCGACATCTGGCACGTCGAGGAGGCCCCCACCGATCCGGGCGAACTGTCCGACCTGTGCGAGCAGCACACCGTGAACGCCGAAGACGCGTTCGGCAGCGTCGAAATCGTCTACGCCGCCAGCCCGGAAGCCGCAGCCGAGCAGGCCCGCCGGGAGGTGAGCGAGACCAGCGAGCGCATCCACCGCGAGGTCACCCGCCCGTAGGCCGATACGGCCGCTCCCCGGGGTGGCCTACCGCCAGGCCGCCCCGGCCTCGCCCCTGATCACGAGGAGAGACGACCCGTGGCAACGTTCGCGCACGCCACCCCGGAACGCTGCGCCCAGCTCGGCCGCGCCCTCACCGCCGCCGGCCTTGGCTGGAGCGACAACGGCCGCCAGGACGAACCGCAGTTCCTCACCTACACCGTGACCGACCCGCACGGCCGCACGTGGCAGGTCAGCCCGGCCACCAACTTTCAGATCTCCCCGTCCCGTCCGGGGCAGATCTGGCAGGCCAGCTGCGCGGCCCTGATGACGAGGGCCCCGGTGCTGTCCGCCCGCCTGGTGGCGGAGCACATCAAGGACGTCCCGGCATGAGCAGCCCGCCGCCGTTTAGGCCCGAGGACTTCGAAGAGCGGTGCGAGACCTGCAACGCCCCGCCCGGACAGCTCTGCCACGCCTGGTGCGACACCGGATACACCGCCGAAGACGCCCGCGCCGACGCCGAGCGCCACGCCGCCCAGCGTGACGTCAAGCCCCCTGCGCCGTAGGCGCACCGCCCCGACTCCCCCGCCCTCCCCACTTCCTCGAAGGAGACCCGATATGGAACTGTCCACCCCCGCCGGCCTTGCGTCCCTCGCACACTCGGTTGCCGAGCACCTCGGCGCCGACCGCACCGAGAAGGACGGTGACACCGGCCGGGTGCGTGTCGTCTACGCCGACGGCCGCGCCCTGGAACTCACCCCCAACCGCCCCCGGACCCGGATCACCGTCACCGCGGTTCTGCCCGAGCAGGCCACCGCGCACGGCATCGAGGTCAAGGCGATCACGGTCACCGCCCTGCCCCGCCCGCGCCCCAGCGAGAGCCAAGGCCAAGGCCACCGCGCGGCACACGGCCGATAACATCCGTCAGCGGCTGCCTGCCGAACCCCCCAACCCGCCCCAGGAGTTGAGGCGGGGCCGGAGCTGCGCGAGCCGTAGGCCGAAGCCGACCTCGACGGGGCGGGTGCCTCCACGGTGGAAAAAGGGGATGACACCCGCCACCGTTATAGGTATTATGGAACTCGCTTGGATGGCTCCCGGGCACTACCAGACCGTTCGTCGCATCGAGGAGCACCTCCATGAGCGGAGAGACCACCGCTGTCATCCGCGGCCGCGTGCACGGGACCGTGCAACTGCGCCACACCGAACGCGGCACACCCGCCGCCCGGTTCACCGTGATGCAGGTCCCCCGCGAGTACGACCGCACCCGAGGACAGTGGCGCGACGGCGAGCCGGTCCCGGTCATCTGCACCGTCACCGGACCGCTCGCCCGGCACGCCGCCGAGTGCCTCACCGACGCCGTCCACGTGATCGCCGCCGGGAACCTGGCCCTGCGCGACAACCTGCTCCACCTCGACTCCGCCCAGGTCGGCGTGGACCTCGCCCACCACGTCGCCTACATCGACGACACCCTGCCCGCCGTCCTCGCCGGACGCGCCCCCGCCCCGGCACCGCGTGCGACCGCCGCTCCCGACACCGCGCACCGCGCCGCACCTGTCCGCCCGGCCTCAGCTCCCGCCGCCCCGGCCGCCGACTGGTGGCAATCGCCCCCGCGCCGCTCCTGGGACGCGGTCACCGCGCCCAGCCGCACCGGCCGCTGACCACGCCACACGATCCCGCACCGCCCATCGCGGCACCGGCATGCCCGCCGGCCGCCGCCCTCACGGAGGTACGCCGTGCCCAGCACCGCCCTGTCCAAGCGCGCCGCCCGCGCCGCGCTCGCCGACCACTTCCCGCCCCACCAGGTCGCCGCCCACCTCGCCCATCACTGTGCCAAGGAGGTCTGGCAGTACGGCGCCGACCACGACGCCAGCGGCCGCCTGGCCCAGTACAAGCCGCGCGAGGAACTCGCCAACGCCCAGCTGACGTGCCAGTTCGTCACCCCGCCGGACGACGCGTTGCCCGCCGCCCTGACCGACCTCGGCCCCAACTGCCCGCTCGGTCTGTGGGTGCGCGGACACCAGCAGCTGCCCCACCTGACCGCCCGCGCCGTGGCCGTGACCGGTAACCGGGCCGCCACCGCCCAGGCCCTCACCCGGACAAAGGCCTTCGCCATCGCCGTCTCCGAGGCCGGGCACACGGTCACCGCCACGCTCGCATACGGCGTCGACTCAGCAGCCCACCGGGCCGCCGCCCAGGCCGGTCAAGCGACGCTCGCCGGCCTGGACCGCGCCCACCCACACGACCACGCCCAGCTGCTGAGCTCCATCCCCACCAGCGGCGGCGCGGTGATCAGCCTGTTCCCGCCCGGCACCCCGGCCAGCGGAGCAACACTCCGGGCCAGCGCCGCCCTGCTCGCCGCGCTCGTGCGGGCGGTGGTTCCCGTCGAGACCCTCGACCACGCCGAGGCGGCGATGCACACCGCCGAGACCGCCGCCGACCTGAACCGGCCCGTGCTCTCCCGCCCCCCACAAGCGACGTGCGCGCCGACGGCAACGTCCGCCTGCTCGCCGACCAGTGTGTTGTCCTCGTCCCCGACCCCGCACACGCGCTCGCCGCCCTGCGCTGACCTACCCAACCGCCCTTCCATGACCGGCCGTTCGACCGACCATGGCCCCAGCGACATCCGCCAACTCCAGCGCTACGAAATGAACCTCGACGACCGGACCACCGGCATCGCCGCCACTACCTGCACCACCGGCTCTGCCCAATGGCCGCTCCGCAGGTCATGGGCATGGCTGCCGTGCTGACCAAAGAAGACGCTTGCGGGTTGCCCTTGGGCTGTCGGCGTGCGTACCTTGTCGGGCCTTGCGCCGCATCCACGGGGGAAGCGGATGGAAGAGGGGGGAGCTGCCGATGGCAGGACGTCCAGAGAGCCCGCTCGATCCGAGTGCAGGGCCGGTGGCACGGTTCGCTGCCGAGTTACGCAAACTCCGGGCCGAGGCCGGGAGCCCGACCTACCGGGTGATGGCGCAGCGCGCGGGGCAGGGGGCAAGCACCCTGTCGCAGGCAGCTGCTGGGGAGCGGCTGCCAACCCTGCCGGTGGTGCTGGCGTACGTTCGGGCCTGCAGTGGCGACCTGCAGGAGTGGGAGGCGAGGTGGCGTGAGACAGCGGCGGAGGAGGCTGGTGAGCCTCGCACCTCAGACGAAGAAGAGGAGCCTCCTTACCGGGGCCTGGCCCGCTTCGAGCCTGGCGACGCCGACCTGTTCTTCGGCCGCGATGAGCTCACCGACCGCCTGCTCGAGCTGACCCGCACCCGCCGGTTCACCGCTGTGTTCGGCCCGTCGGGCAGCGGCAAGTCCTCTCTGCTGCGCGCCGGCCTCATCCCGCGCCTGCGCAGCCCGAGGCCGACCGACCCGCAGCCAGCCGCCGTGCGCGTCCTCACCCCCGGGGAGCATCCCTTGCGCGTCCACGAGCAGCGGCTGATACCCAAGGAAGCCGACGGCGACACATGGCTGATCGTCGACCAATTCGAAGAGCTCTACACTCTCTGCACCGACCCGGCCGAACGCAACCAGTTCATCGACCGCCTCCTGGCCACCACCGATCCCGCGAGCCGACTGCGCGTCGTCATCGCCGTACGCGCGGACTTCCTCGGCCGCTGCGCCGAACACCCCGCCCTGACCGCCGCCTTACAGGACTCGACTGTGCTGGCTGGCCCCATGAGCCGCGACGAGCTACGCCAGGCCGTCACCAGGCCCGCCCAGGCCGCGGGGATGATCGTGGAACGTGCTCTGACCGCGCGCATCCTCGACGAGGTCGAAGGCGAACCCGGCGCCCTGCCGCTGATGTCCCACGCCCTGCTGGAGACCTGGCGCCGCCGCAAAGGCCGCGCGCTGACCGGGGCCGCGTACGAGGCGGCTGGCGGACTGCACGGCGCGATCGCCCGCACCGCCGACGACCTCTACGCACGCTTGACCCCCACCCAGGCCGAGCTGGCCCGACGCCTCGTACTGCGCCTGATCACCCCCGGTGACGGCACCCCCGACACCCGCCGTCCCACGTCCCGCACCGAACTCGACTTCGCCGACCCCGCCAACACCAGCACCGTACTGGAACGCCTGGCCGGCGCCCGGCTGATCACCGTCGACGACACCACCGTCGACCTCGCCCATGAAGCCCTGATCACCGCCTGGCCGCGGCTGCAGACCTGGATCGACGCCGAACGCGACCGGTTGCGTCTCCACCGACAGCTCACCGACGCCGCCGACGCCTGGCATAGTCTCGGCCGGGACCCGGGAGCCCTGTATCGCGGCGTGCGACTCGCGGCGGCTGAGGAGGCATTCGAGGTGACCGGGTACCGTGCCGCCCTCACCACGCGGGAAGCGGAATTCCTCACCGCCAGCCTCGAGATGCGCCGTCGAGAACAGCGGACGGCCGCCCGCGCGACCAGAAGGCTGCGCAGCCTGATCGCGGTGTTGTCCGTCTTGAGTCTGGTCACATCCGTGACCGCAGTCATCGCTCTGCAACAACGGGCCAGCGCGCGCGCCGAGCGCAACACCGCCATTTCCAACAGGATCATCACCGAAGCCGACCAGCTGCGCGGCACCGGCATGACCGGCACGTCACCGCAGGCCCAAGACGTCTCGCTCGCGACCCGGCTCGATATCGTCGCCTACCGAATGCAGCACTCTCCGCAGGCGTATACGAACCTGGTCACAGCCACGACCGCCGTGCTGTCCACAACCTTCACCAGTGAGCCGGACTCGGTCAGCAACGTAGTGTTCAGTCCGCGCGCCCACGTCCTGGCTGCCGTGGAGGCAGATGGTTCCCATCCCGCCCAGGTGCAGTTGTGGAACACCGACGCATCCGCGCACCCCGAGCGGTTCGGACACCTTCCCGACGACCGCCACACTGAAGTCACCGCGGTGGCGTTCAGCCCCGACGGGCGCACCCTGGCCACCGCCACCGCTCCCAGCCGGGGCAGCGATACAGACACCGGCACTCCGGCAAGGCTTCAGTTGTGGGATGTAACCCGCCCAGCACATCCACGCCTGGCCGGCACCAGTGCTTCCATCCCCGACAGGATTGACACCGTGGACTTCAGCCCTGACGGTCGGACCCTGGCCACCACAGGCGACAACAGCAGGATCCGGCTGTGGGACGCCACCGATCCGGTATCTCCCCGACTCCTCGCACCCCTTCTGCGCGGCTCACGCAACGAGACCGGCATCCTGGCCTTCGCCCCGTGGGGTCACCTGCTGGCCACAGCGGAAGAAGACCTGGATGACGCGGTGCGCTTGTGGGACGTCGCCGACCCCGCACACCCCCGCCGTGTGGGCAGCCTGCCGTCCCACCACGTCACCGCGCTGGCGTTCGCCCAGCACGGTCACCTCGTGGCCACCACGAGCGGCGGAAGCCAGCCCGCGGTGCAGATGTGGGACGCCACCAACTCCGCACACCCACGACGCCTCGGTGAGCCGATCACCACTGATTCCGCCGTACTCGACGCCGCCCGGCTCAGCCCGGACGGTCGCACCCTGGCCGCCGCCGAGGACGGCTCGGTGCGTCTGTGGAACGTCAGCGATCCCTCCAACCCGCTGCCCTGGGACAAACCGCTCGCGGTGTCCGCCCCCTCTGTGGCGTTCAGCCCAGACGGGCGCAGCCTTGCCACCGGCGGCGACGGCGTTCATCTGTGGAGCCTGCCAGGAACGGTCCTGCGCGGCTACCCCGGTCCCGTTCACCAGACAGCGTTCGACTCCACCGGCCACCTGCTGGCAACCGCCGGCGACGCCCTCGGAGACCAAGACAACCCGGACATGGAGAGTGCGATCTGGCTCTGGGACACCACCAACCCCGCCAACCCCCGGCGTGTGAGCGTCAGTCCCTCCCATTCGGTCCATGCCATGGCCCTCAGCCCTGACGGACACCTCCTGGCCACTTCGACCGCCGAGGTGGACGGCAGCGCGGTCCGGCTGTGGGACACCACCGATCCGGCTAGGCCCAGAGTCGTCGGTCACCTCCTGGACCGCCGTGGCAGCGAGGCCATCGCGGTGACGTTCGGCGCCGACGGACACACCCTGGCCACCGCGAGCACCGATCAAAACGGTGGCCGCGTCTGGCTGTGGGACACCAAAGACCCGGCCCACCCCAGACGGCTGAGCACGGTCCCGGCCCCCGGAATCCGGGCTATGGCCCTCAGCCCCGACACAGACCTCCTCGCGGTCGCAACCAGCGACAACGACGGCCGCAGCCAGGTGCAGCTATGGCACATCACCGACCCGGCACACCCGACGCGCTTGGATCGCCTGTCCACCGGGCACAGCGCCTCCGGGGATTCCACTCCCGTGCTGGAGTTCAGTCCCGACGGTCAACTGCTGGCCACGGCAGGCAACGGCACGAACCTCGCCAATGTGCAGCTTTGGGACACCAGCGATCCGGCTCACGCCGAACGTCTAGGACACCTGCAGGCCGGTGGCAAAGATGATCTCGGCCTCGTGCTGGCGTTCAGCCCTGACCAGCGCATCTTGGCCACTGCAGGCGCCGGCGAGGACGGCGCCCGGGTGCAATTGTGGGACACCGCCGACCCAGCACACCCCACGCGCCTGGGACACCCCCTCACGGGCCACACAGACACCGTCAACGCGATGGCCTTCAGCAGCCACGGACACACCCTCGCCACAGCCGGCAACGACGGCACGGTTCGACTGTGGGCAACAGACGCCGACCAAGCCATCACACAGATCTGCGCCGAAACCGGGAACACCCTGACCACCCAGCAGTGGAATCAGTACGTCGGAGCGCTCCCCTACCGTTCACCCTGCCCGTAGCCCCCTCCTTCGGGCGACTCCGACGCCATGCTTATTCGCCCTCCCACGGCAAGCGAGGTGAGAGCCATACTGGAACTCGCACCACCGAGCAGCGCGGCCAGACCCTCGACCAGGTCGCCGTCGGCATGGGCATCACCGAGCCGGCAAGGAAGACAGCCATCCTCTCCGCCGTCGCGGCCAAGCCCACGGCGCCACCTCGCCGACGTGCTTGGGCGACGGTGCGATCTGGCCCGGCTCCGGCCCCGCCTTGTGCGCAGGCACGCACGCCGGAATCCGGTCGGCCGCGTACCGGTAGCCGTCGGCCGGATCGAACGGGCGAGAAGTGCGGTGCGCCCGACCCGGGCGTCGTGTACCCGGACGACAGCGCGGAGTTCATCGCGCTCAAGAAGCAGGTACGGACGGCGCTGAAAAAGGAACGCCGCAAGAACCCGAACTGGCGCGCCGCAGCGGCCGCGCGCTGTGCGATGGCGCACCGTTCACAACTGATGCCCACCACCCGTCGTGCCCCCCGGCGCAGCGGGCTCCCCCTACAGTGGATGAGGAGATGACCATGGAGATGAACCCCACCGCCCTGCTGCTCGCTCTCGCCGCCCAGGCCCAGGGCGAGAGCGACCCGGACGTACTGCACGAATTGCTGTCTGCGGGCCACCGGGCCTGGTGCGAGGGCGTCGCCGAGATCCAGGCCGACGTTGACCGGAAGAGTGCGAGCCTGTCCGACGCCCAGCTCGCCGAGCGGTGCGCCACTGCGGGCGCGACGTGGGAGGAGGGAATGACGCGCGACGAGGCCGTCTCCGCTCTCGCGTTCGTGACCTGGGACGCCGCACCAGCCGCCATGGCCTACACGGAGCTGGCGGAGCGCGCGGCACGCTTCGGGGTGTGCCTGCTGGGCGGGGAAGTGCTGTAGGCCAATTTGGCGTCAGGCTGGACAACAATCCGCCCCCTTTGGCATTATCGAACATGTCGTATTCGTCCGAGTGCCGGCACCGCCGTGCTGACTCTTCCAAGGGGATCTGATGTCTTCCGCCGACCGGCTCGTGGACACCGCGCAGATTGTGTCCGAGTTCGGCACGAGCAAGCCCCGGGTCAGCGAGTGGAGCAACACCCCGGACAGCGGTTTCCCCGCGGTCGCGCGTACCGAGGGCCGCAAGCGGTTCTGGCGCCACGACGAGGTCGCCGCGTTCTTTGCGCAGCGTGCCCCGAAGAAGCGCTCGCTGCCGGCCTCGGTACTCAAGGCCGACCAGGACGAGCTGCTGACCAAGCGGGAAGTGGCCCAGCTTCTGGGGTACACCCGCACGTCGACCATCGACGCCTACTTCCGCGACCGGCCCGGCTACTTCCCGGAGCCCGATGAGGACGTCGACGGCTCGATGTGGCGCCGCGGCACGATCGTGGCCTGGGTCGCCAGCCGCCCCGGCAAGGGTCGACGCAGCTCCGCTCCGGCGGCAGCGCGATCTGAGGTGTCGGCGGACGGCGACCCCGACGAGCTCCTCGGTACGGCAGAGGTCGCTGCGCTGCTCGGCTACGGAAGCCCGGCTTCCTTCTCCAGCGCCCTCTACCAGGGGCGCATCCCCGAACTGCCCGAGCCGGACGCACTACAGAAGGAAGAAGGCAGCCGCGGCCCGGGCCGCAAGAAGTGGCGGCGGGCAACCGTCGTCGCTGTCGCCCGCAAGCGTGGAGTGCTGCCGCCGGCCGACCAGGACGAGAACGAGGACCTGGTCGGCGCCGCTGAGGCAGCCCGCATCCTCGGATACAGCAACGCCGACAGCTTCATCAGCGCACTCGGGCACGGGCTCCTGCCCTACCTCGAGCAGCCCGACGGATACGAGTACCGGCGAGGCAGCGGCGGCCGCCCCCGTCAGCAGCGCTGGAAACGCTCCCGCCTCGAGGGCCTGGCAGCCCGCCGCTCCTCACCCTCCTGACTGCAGCGCACCGAACCGCGTCGCAGGCGGGATACCGTAAGACCGCGGCCTCTGGTTTAAGGGATCGACGAACTCCCGGCGGACCAGACGCCGCACGATGGCCGGTATGGAGAGGCCAGCCACCCCTCCACCGCGAAGCCACACGGCTTCGCGGAACCGGCCATCGCTACGGATCCCGAAGGCTGGGTGACGTCATTGCGGTTGCCACCAGTCCGCGACACCGCGAGCAAAATGCCTTGTCCGTCGGCGGGTTCCCTCAGCAGACAGCGGAGTTTGCCCATGACCCGCGATACGCCGCCCGGGAAGCCAGTGCCTCGACGCGCTGCGCCGCACCGCCTCACGGCTCGGGTGGACGTCCCTCCCTCGCCGCCAGGTCGAGCGGCCGCCCCCGTCGGACCGCCGGCTCCGCCATGGGGGGAGAGCCCCTGAGTCGGTACCGCGCGCACGCCTTGTCGTACGCGCAGATGAAGACGACCGATACGGTCACCGCAGCATCCCGATCGCCGCGGACCCGCTGCTCGGTGATGTCCTGGTACGCGAGCTCACCATGCCCTTCTCACTCTCGACCGGAGCGTTCCCGTGGGACGTCGAGCCACCCGGGCGGGGCAAGAAGGTGGGGAACTGGTTCCACCGCCACTATGTCCTGGGCAAGCGGGATGTCTACGCACGGCTGCACCACCGCTACGTCCTCTTCGACGATCTCGACGAGGAGGCCTGGCGGCTGGTCGGCCGGACCAGGGCCCTGCGCTCGGCCCTGCAAAGGGCCGAAGTCGTGAAGGCCGGACACCTCGACGAACCCGCCCTGCTGGCCACAGCCAACGCCACACTGTGGGACGTGGCCCAGCGCTGCGCCCGGCTGACCAGCCTGCGCCGCGCCCGCGAACGCGCGGATGCGTACGACGTCGGAGGCCTCTTTCCGGCACAGGCGGTGCAGCAGACAGGCGAGGTGCTTGCCGCGAAGCCCGGGCCGCTCTCGATGGCCCCATGGGTGACCCGGAGGACCTCGCCCGGCACGTGGTTGAGGCGGACGACTACTACCGGGCCTGGAAGGCACTGCAGGAACTCGTCGGCCGCAGTGACGACTTCGTCGACCTGGCCGTCACGGACACAGCCGACCCTCATCACGCGGCCGCATGGGGCGGTCACTTCGCGCAGGCCCGCGCCACCGCGGTGACGCTGGCAGCCGCTATCGGTGCCACCAGTTCGTTCCTTGAAGATCATGGGCTCGCGACCGCCGACTGAACGGGCCTCTGAACTGCGCACTTCTGGGAAGGCGGGTGGCGATCATCCCAAAGACTTTTCGCCCGCCGCGCCCGGCATCATCGAGGCCACGGTGGGCTTCCAGCACGGCCGCTGCCTGATCTGCGGGGACGTCCTGGCCCTGGGAGATGCCGTGGCCGTCGACCACGTCTTCCCGTTCTCCCTGATGCACCGCTTCAGCGGCGTCCGCTCCTGGCACGGCCCCGACCTGGACGCCTTGTGGAACCTCGCCCCCGCACACGCCAGGTGCAACGCGGCCAAGAGCGACCGGCTGCCCACCCCCGGCGAACTCGCCCGACTGACCGCCCGCAACGAAGCGATCAGGCCCTCCCCCACCCACTGCGCCGCACCCTGCAGCGTGCCCTCCCCGGGCAGGCAGCGCCCTCATGGCCGGCATTTCTGAGCGCGGTTCAGACAGCCATCCACATCTGACACCAGCGGTACAACACACCCGGATGCCGCAGCCAGCAGATGCACCTGCATGCGGACCGAGCCTGTGCTCGCCGCCGGTCGTGCACCCGCGTCTGCGGCCGATTCGCACGTCATCCGGGGCGGCCGCTCTTCTTCGCCAACCGTGCTGGCGACGGGTGCCATCTGAGCGGGCCGGCCGAACTGGCTTTGTGACGGGGGTTGGATGTCGCTTCGACGTGTCCGTAGGAGTCAGTCGTGATGCCGAGTTGCGGTGTCGGCCTGTTGCGACGTCACCCAAGGGGTTTCGCAATGGGACGGTGGAGTGTTCTGCTGCCGGTGGAGGGTCACGGGCACGCCGACGCCCGCGGACGCCCGGCGAGCTGTCCCAGGCCGCTGCTGTCTACACCGTGGTCGCATTGCTGCGCCGCCGCGCCGTCACCGTCACCGGGCTCGAACCGGACTTCCGAATGGCCCGCGCCGCGGCAGAACGCTTCGCCGATGACCCCGCGGTCACCATCGTCGAAGCGGGCTTCGCAGGGCGCGCCCCGCACCGGCGTTTCGACGCCGTCACCCTGGTCGCTGTCCTGCACCATCTGCCGCTGGTGCCCACCCTGCGGGAACTGCGCGGCTGTCTCGCCCCGGGCGGGCGCCTGGTGATTGTGGGCTGCTGTCGGGAGGCCGGGCCCGCAGACCTGCCTGGCCGCCGTGCCGGCCATGCTCGCGAACCCGGTCATGGGGCTGGCCAAGCACCCGGCCCGTGCCGCTGCGCTGCCCTTGCACATGACGGCACCCACTGCCGAACCGCATGAAACCCTCAGCGACATCCAGGCTGCGGCCGCCCAGGAGCTGCCCGGCGCACGGATCCGGCGTCGCCTGTTCTGACGGTACTGCCTGATCTACGACACCCCCGCCTGACACAGTCCGGCTTGACTCCTGCGAGCCCCTTGAAGGTCTCTTGCCCGCCGGCGGTGACGCAGATCCTCGATTCGGCTCTGGTCGCAGTTCCGTGACGGACGCGGCCTCGTCCCCTTCACGTGGCGTGCTGGTACTTGTGCAAGGCTGCGCTGGCGCGGAAGCGGAGTCGTCCACAGCGGTCCTTGTCTTCGTCCGTTGCATCGCCGGTGCAACAGCAGTGCTGCGCCAGCCAGCGCAAGTCTTCCGGGTCGAGCCAGAGAGGGATACGGCCTTGTGCGGCCTCGGCTTGCGGATCCGTGGGCTGGGGCGACTTCATAGTCCCGACTGTATGCGCAGCTTTGACATGTCATGGCTGGGTGAGGGTGCGGGTCCGGAAGGGTTCGATCGAGGCTCGGCCGTACATCGCTCTCTTGAGCTCTTTACGCATCCTTCGACGATGCCGGAAAGGATTCCAGCGCCCCGGCGACGGCCTGGGGCACCGTGTGCGTATGACTGCCAAGTGCCCTACGGCCGAGGCGAGCCAAGGCTCAGCCACGGCCGCGTGAACGCTACTTGATCGTGTACCTGCAGCCCTTGGGGTCCTTGCCGCCGTCGTTGTCGGCAACCTGCTTGCCGTCGACTTTGATCACGCACCCGGCCGGCTTCAGCATTCCGGAGCTGTCTGAGACCGGGCCGGGGGCGATGGTCACGAGGTAGCCCACCTTCTGTTCAGCCTCGGTGAGTTCAACCGTCTCGGTCTTCGTCCAGGGCAGCGTCTGCTTCGAGTAGTCGTTGCTGGAGATGTTGTAGCCGATCGTCGTACTGCCCGAGCCGGTGACCTGCAGCGTCACTATGTGCTTTGCGCGCCCCCCGGCCGCCACCGAGGCGCTTGGGGACGCCTTCGTCTTGTCGTCCTTGGAGTTAGCGTTGTCTGTGGTGTCTTTGCTGCTGCCACACCCGGACAGAAGCGCCGCGGCAACCAGTACCACGGTAGGCGTGAAAGTCCTTCGCATGTTCCCCGTGTCCTGTTCTGTGTTGGTCGTGGTGAACCGACTTCTAGATCCAATCACGGTCTTGTGGCCGCCTGGCCCTCCTGCCGCCCACGGTCGGGCGCCTTGAGAGGACGCGCCGGCACAAGAGCCGTCGCAGGTCCGCCCACACAGCACGCAATTCATATCCGAACATGATCTGCTCCCTATCCACGGCGGCTGCACGGGCCGCACCATCGGCCGGCCGCGTCGTCCTCAGTCGCTCTGGGTGAGCGGTGGCAAGAGACCGTCTCCAGGCCACAAGGGCCGTTCGGCCGCGATGCCCGTGAGGAACAAGTCCACCTCGGCCAGGACTTCGGCGCGGTCCTGCGGCCCGTAGACAAGGAGGCCCCCTGCCGCGGGGTCGAAGGCGCGTACGTGGCTCTGGGGACCAGTGCAAACGAGGGCGCGCGCGATCTCGGGTAGGCCGAGGCTGAGGGCATCGCAGTTCCCCAAGCGAACGAGCTGCACCAAGTCGGAGGTGACGCGCTCCCAGTCGCCGACCGTCGGCCAGTCGGCGCCGCCGTTCAGTTCGTGGGTGAGGGTGGCCAGCGGGATGATCTCGCCCGGCTGCCGTCCTTGGGTGAGAAGGTCGTGGATCCGGGTGCCGTCGGGCTGGAGTACCCGCGGGTGGAGCAGGGTGTCGGCGGCCACGAGGGTGGTGTTGATCTCCTGGGTTCCAGGGCCTGGGTAGTAGGGCTCGTGTGCGAAGAGCAGGTAGACCTCTGAGATGCGGGCAGCCGCGCTGGGCTCGGACATGACGTGTGTTCCCTCCAACGGTGACGTGCCGGGCGTGTGTTGAGGTGCTGGCCGTGTCGTCGAGCGGAGTCCAGCCGGCCGCCCCGGCTTGTCGGCCTGGTACGCGTGGTCCGGCCCTACCTGGACGGGTGCGTGCTTGAGGATTTGGGCGACCTGGTCGGCGAGCTGGAACATCAGCCGTTGGCGGGCGATCAGTTCGCATGAGGTTGAGCAGGTGTCGTGGGTCTGGAGCAGGCAGGCGGCGTCCCACAGCAGTTGCTGGCCGATCTCAGCCGACCGGCGCAGCTCGTAGCGGTCGCTGCCGGCGGCGGCCTGGATGAGGCAGGTGTGCAGGGCAGCAAGGCGCTGGAGGTAGCGGCAGGCGTCGGCGCCTTCGACGCTGCGGACGTGTTCGCGGGCCCGGGCGTCCCACGTGGCCGGCAGGTGTGCGGCGAGCAGCGGCGCGAGCACGATCGCTGGCAGCGCGACGTCGGCGGGGATGCCGTGGGCTATGGCGAACAGGCCGGCGACCAGGCTTAAGAACGCGACCGCGACGGCTGTGAAGCGCAGCGAGCCGGGGATGCCGGGGGCCAGGCCGATGCGCCGGGCGGGGCGCCTGGTCAGCCAGCGCAGGGCCAGGCGCTGCGTGGGCGTGGCCGACGGAGTGAGGATTCCGATCTGGTGGGGGATTTCGGGCCGGGAGCCGTCGCCTGGGATGGTCCAGGCGAGCCAGCCCCACCGGGCCCGCTCGTAGACGAGCACGGGTTCGCACTCGGCTGTACAGGTGTGATCGCGGACGTGGCCGGTTCGCAGGGCGCGTGCGCGTTCCGCCTTCCACCGGCCCGGGTCAGCCGTGAAGGGGTGCCGGTGCTGCGCGAAGCCGGGTGGCGGTGGTGTGCAGCGGGTGTCGGTCACGGGCTGATTCCTTCCGGTTGGGCGGTCAGGGCAGAGGCGCACGTGGTGCAGCGGCCCTCGCCGTCGGGGTGAGCGCGCCGGGGTGTGGGGCCGGGGCACGTACGGCACAGCGGCCAGCCGAGGCAGGCCCGGCAGAGGTCCTCACCGGGGGCGGTGGCGGGCACGCCGCAGCCGGCGCATTCGGTCAGGGCCCGGTAGGTCAGGGCCTCGCTCACCGTGCGCGCGGCGGTGGAGCCGGTCATCGGCTGAGGCGGCGGGTCGTCCCACGCGGGTGCGTCGTGGTGGTCGGCCGCGAGGGTGGGCGGCGGGTAGGTCTGGGCGGCACGCAGGCGGGCAGCGATGATCGCGCCGACCGTGGTCCGTACCGGATGGGGCAGGGGCCGGGCGGCGATGACGTGCCTCAGCTGATCGCGGCTCCAGCCGGATTCCAGCATTACGGTCACGACGCGGCCTTGGTCGGTCAGCGCCTGCCCGGTCAGCAGCAGCTCGGGGCGAGCCGCCCCGAGTTCGAGCAGCAGCAGGATCCCCGGGTGCATCTCATCGGCCGCGGGCGCGGCCGGCGGGAACGTCGGCCTGTCCGGCCGGTCCGTCCGTCCAGGTGCGCGCGACGCGTCGCCGCGGCACGGACGGAGGGGTCTGGTGTTCTGCTGAGTGGTCTTCTTTCTGTTGGTGTTCTTAGTGGACCGATCAGCCAACGTAGGGTCATCCACTGGTGGAAAACCCGACTCTGGTTGTGACCTGCCGCTTTGCAGGGCGGGCAGGTCGGTGATGAAATACGCCGCCGCGCCGAGGGTGCCGTCTGGGCCGCGCTCGCGTTCCCGGACCAGGAAGCCGTGCTTCTCCAGCTCCTTCAGCCCGCTCTTGACGGCTGAGTCACCGTCGCGTCCGCGGCGGGCGATGTCGGAGACGGTCATCCGCCAGCCATCCCGGTGTGTGGAGAGCAGTCCGAACAGGCCCTTGGCCTTGAAGGACAACTTGGTGTCGCGGAAGAGCCCGTTGGCGATCTGGGTGAACTGATCGGCCGCCATCACACCCCGGCGGATCCCCGCCGGGAGACCGTCGACGTGCTCGGCCTCGTGGGCCGTGGCCACCAAGCCGGCTTCGATCAGCGCAATGTCCAACGTGGCCGGTCGGTCGGTGATGCAGTAGACGATCTCACCGAGGGTGCCGTCCGGGCAGCGCAAGCGTTCACGGATCAGGTAGCCGTGCGCCTCGAGCTCCTGCAGGCCGGTGCGTACCGCTTCCCGTCCGTCCGGGCCCAGGCGGACGAGGTCGGTGACCGTCACCTGCCAGCCGTTCCTGTGCGTACTGACGTACCCGAAGATCCCCTTGGCTTTGAACGACAGCCCAGAGTCACGGAACAGCGCGTTGGCGATCTGGGTGAACTGATCGGCCGCCATGACACCCCGGCGAATCCCCGCCCCGAAGCGGCTCACCGCCCTGCCCCCGACGCCTGCCGAGCGCAGTGGCCACGGCGGCACACCGAGCCCGCCGCGGTGGGGCGGTCGGTAGTCCCGGGCGTGGAGGCGTGCGTGCGTTCCATGCCGTCAGCTCACCCGCCGACCCCGACCAGGCTGACGGCCACGAGCCCCGACCATCGGACACGATCCGGCAACGGAGCCGTCTAGCTGCCGTGGTCGGGCTCATGGTCGGGCCGACCACGGCGCCTTCAGCCCGGGCACTCAGTGATTGCGCAGCCGACTGCGCAGCACCGGACGGGCGTTGCGCAATCGGGCTGCGCAACCGGCCCGGGGATCCTGCGCAGTCGAGTTGTGCTGGGACCGCTGCGCAGTCCGGCCGAGCTTCCTGATCTTCTCTTGCGCAGGTCCGTCTGGCGCACTGCGCAGGTGTCTGTCGCGGCCCGGCCGACTTCCGTCTGCGCATCGGTGTCCGGGCCCTATAGCCGGGCGGCAGGTGATCGCACAGCGGTCGCCGGTCCGGAGAACAGCGCCGGACGCGATGGCCTGTCGCCGGCTCCCGGCTGACCCGTGGTCGGGGTCATGGTCGGGCCGACCATGACCCCGACCATGGACTTCGTGTCCCCATCGTGACCATGGTCGGGGGTTCGTGGTCGGTGGTCGGGTCGGGGTCGCCGGGTTTTCTCGAGGTCAGCAACATCCGTTCTGACCTGGGGGTTTGACCATGTCCCATGGCAAGCTGGGCTCACAGAGCGAGGTCGCTGCTCCGATGGCGGCCAGCGCCCGGCTGGAGGCGATGCGCCGCCGCGTACGCCTCTCACGCGTGGCGGTCTGGACCGTCATCGCGGCCGGCCCCATCGCCCTGTGCGTCGCCGTCGCCTCCACCCCGACCACGGTCGCGGCGGCCCCCGCGGCCAAGCCCACCGCCGTGCGCACCGCGACATCCGCCGCCGACCCGGGCGGCTATGCGCAGGTGTTCGTCGGCGCGTGGCTGCGCAGCGACGCGAACGACGAGACGAGTGCGCAGGCGCGGCTTGCGCACTCGATGGCGCCGGACGTCGAGCTGCCCGACCCGGCCGCCGATGCGCAATCGGCGCCGGGCTCCGTGACGGCGGTGCGCAGTGCGCA
Source organism: Streptomyces sp. NPDC054834 (assembly GCF_053611185.1). NCBI lineage: Bacteria > Bacillati > Actinomycetota > Actinomycetes > Kitasatosporales > Streptomycetaceae > Streptomyces > Streptomyces sp. NPDC054834. The sequence goes on from NZ_JBSGZV010000030.1 coordinate 22,793, forward strand.
GCGCGGCGCCAGCGCGTGGTCGGTGACGGTGGCTGCGCAGTACGCCGACGGATCGGTGCGGTACTACGCCGTGCCGGTGGCCGCCGACAGCACGGGCTCCTCGCTCACGGTGACCGGTGCGCCCGGCGTGGTGGCCGGCCCGGCCCGGGCCGAGGTGAAGAAGTCGTCGTACGGCGTGAGCGTCCCGGAGGGGAATCTGTCGTCCGCCGTCGGGCAGTTCCTCGGCGCCTACCTGACGGGGGCTGGTGAGGTCGACCGCTACCTCGCGCCCGGCGTGCAGCTCACCGCCGTCTCCCCCGCCCCGTACTCGGCGGTCGCCGTCCAGGAGGTGTCTGCCGTCGAGGAGGCCGCGGCCGCCGAGCAGGTGCCGGCGGACGGCACGACAGTGCGGGTGCTCGCCTCGGTGGAAGCCCGGGACGCGACCGGCCGGTGGCCGCTGGCGTATGGGCTCACGCTCAAGGCCCGCTCGGGCCGGTGGGAAGTTGCCGCGCTGGAATCCGGGACTGCCCAGGACGGGGGTGCCCGATGAACACCGTGCACAGCCTGATGCTCGCCGGTCAGCTGGACGATCTTGGCAACTCGTGGATCAACATGTTCAAGGAGTGGGCGACGAAGGGGCTGCAGGCCGGTCTGATCTGCCTGGTCGTCGTCATCATGATCCAGAAATTCAGCCTCAAAGCGGGGATCGGTGCCCTGCTGCTGATGGTGATCGCGCTGGGTCTGTACAACTCGCGCAACGACCTGGCGAACATGTTCACCGACGAGGTGAAGAACCCGTCCAAGGGCGCGCCCGCCGCTCCTGGGGTTGTCCGTTCCGAACTCCCGGCCTCGCGTGACCACTCGCCGGGCGTCGGAGGCTGGCTGTGAGCGCGGCCGCCGCCCGGGTGGGCCGCTTCTACACCTCCGCCCGCCGCCACCCGTGGGTGCTGGGCAAGGTCGCGGACTGGAAGATCCCGCTCGGTCCGTACACGCCCGCGCAGATCGCGGTCGCCGTCGGCGGCGGTTTCCTTCTGGTCAAGACGATCGGCTGGTGGTCGTGGATGGGGCCGGTCCCCATCGCCGGGTGGGGCCTGGTCATCTGGATGGTGCGCCGGCCGAGGGTCCGGGGCCGTGCCCCGATGCAGGCCGCGTTGGGCTGGGTTCTGCTCGGCTGGCAGCCCCGCGGTGGGCGGATCGGTGGGCGGGCCGCCCGCGACCGCGCTGCGCACCCGCTGCTCGGCGGCTTCACCATCGAGGGCGCGCCCGCGCCCGTCCCCGCTGCGCAGGCCGCACCCTCCCGTGCGGTGCAGCGGCGTCCAGTCCGGGTGCGGCACCCGAGCCCGGCCACAGGCCGCGCGTCCGCACCCCGCCGCACACAGCCGGTTGCTCCCACAGTGGCAGCGGGGCCGGTGTCGGGTGTGCAGCAGCTGCTCGCGCTCGCCCAGCAAGGGGGTGCGCGGTGAGGGTTCCCATCCGTCACATCGCCGGGCACCTGGTGTGGTCGACGCAGGGCAGCGTGTGGGCCGTCTACCGCCTGCACCCTGGCCCGGACGCGCAAGGCCAGCGTGAGGAGACCGTCCAGGGCACCTACGTGCCCGCCGCCGTCCGCGACGAACAGCTGGCAAAGATCACCCACTTGGTGCGCTCGCTGTCCGGGGCCCCGCGCCTGTACGGCATGTGCGCCCAGGTCGACCCGGGCGAGATCGCCCTCAAGATGATCGAGGGCATCGAACCGGCCGAGCAGGCACCAGGTGCAGGCCGGCACCCGTGGGTGGAGAACGTCGAGGCCACCCTGGAACTGCTGGACGACCAGGAGATGCACCACCGCACGCTGTGGCTGGCCGTGCCCCTGCAGACCGAGACCGCGGGCCTTCAGGTGTCGGCGTCGCTCGGTGCGGCGTGGGCCGAGGTCGCGCCGATGCTGGGCATGCGGCCGGCGCCAGTGGCCCGGCGCGAGGTGAGCGCGTATCGCGAGCAGGCCTCCCGGGTTCAGGCCGCGCTCGCCGGCGGCATCGCTTTCCGCCCGGCCCGCCCGGCGGAGATCGTGTGGATGATCCAGCACGCCCTCCACCGCGGCCTCGCGGAACCCCTGCTCGCCGAAGCCGAGACCAGCGAGCTGTACGGCGGGCAGCTCCGTGACGGTGTGCTGCGCTCCCCCAGCTACGCCGACCTCGGCCAGGTCCGCCTGCAGGAAGGCGGCATCGACCCCGACGTCGACGACGTCGACGAGCTCAAAAGCGCGGGCCGGATCACGCGGTCAGGCCGCAAGGCCTGGTGGCGAGTGAACACCGGCTCGCCGCTCGGACGGCGCTGGCTGCAGGTCGAGTCCGACAACGGGGTGGGCTACCAAGCGCAGTTGGCGCTGGCCGAGTGCCCGCCCGCGGTCAGCCAGGACGCCGCCGATCTGTTCGCGCAGCTGGAAACCCTCGACTTTCCCGTCGACTACACCGTCGACCTCACGCTCGTGCCCGCAGAGAAGGCCCGCGACCAGGTACGGCGCAAGAAGAACGAACTCATCGACCAGGCCGACCAGTACGACGCCCGCCCCACCGGCATGCCCGCCTCGCTCACCGAGGCCGCCCGCGACCTGGGCGAGCTGGACGCCCGCCTGTCCCGTACGTCGGTCGAGGTCGAGGTGCAGTCCGTCACGGTGCTGACGGTGTGGGGGCCGACGGCGGCCGTCTGCGACGCCCGGGCCCGCGCGCTGGCCGCGCTGCTGGGCGGCGCCGACTACCGGGCGGTGCGCCCGGCCGGCCTGCAGGAGGCCCTGTTCACCCTGGGGCTGCCCGGCACGGTACGGCCGGGTGTCGTGCGGGAGTTCACCCAGCACCAGGTCTCCGAAGACTGGGCGCTGAGCGGGGCCTTCACCGCTGCGGAGGTCGGCGACCCCAACGGGATGTTCCTCGGCATCGACCTGGACTGCGGTACCACCCGCCCCGTGATGATCAACGTGGCGGATGCCCCCAAGGTCGACGCCTCGGCCTCGATGGGGATCGTCGGGGATCTCGGAGCGGGCAAGAGCGTGCTGCAGAAGCTGATCGCGGAGGCGGTGTGGGCGCGCGGCGGGTGCGCGATCTGCATCGACCGCACCCCCGTACGCGAGTGGGCCACCTTCGCCCGCACCGCGGCCAAGGGCCGCGTCCAGATCATCGACGCCGCCCAGGCCGAAGTGTCCATCGACCCGCTGCGCATGTTCGACGGGCCCGAGGGACGGCACTACGCCCTGTCGTACCTCACCCTGCAGCTCGGCATCGGTCCGATGAGCACCAGCGGCGAGGTCCTCCACCACGCCGTCGAGCAGGCCGCCCTCAGCGACGCCCCCTCCATGCACCGTGTCCTTGGGGTCCTCGAGGCTATGGCCACGAGCGAGGCGGGCAAGCGGCAGGACACGGCCGCCACCCTCGCCGGTCTCATCCGGGTCGTGGCCACCAACTCGCTGGCGGCGATGGTGTTCGACCCGACGCTGCCGCCGGTGCGGCTGGACGCCTCCAGCACCTCCGACATGATCGTGATCACCACGACCGGTCTGAAGCTGCCCCCCAAGCAGGCTTTCGACAAGCCGGAGGTGCTGCACCAGCAGCCGCTCGAGGCTTTGATCGGCCGCGCGGTGCTCTACCTGATCGCCGCAATCGCAAGGCAGACCGCCTTCGAGGACCCCGAGCGGTTCACCGCAGTCGTGCTTGACGAGCTGTACTGGCTGACCTCCTCCGCCGAGGGCACGGCCCTGGTCCACGAGATCCTCCACGACGGCCGCAAGCACGGCGCCGGGCTCCTGGCAGGCTCGCACGACGCCGAGGAACTCGGCCCCGACCGCGGCCTGATGGCCTACCGCGCGCTCGCCCGCACCGCCGACCGTGAGCGCGCGCGTCGAGGCCTTGAGTTCGTCGGGTTCGACCCGAACGACGGCGAGTTGCTGCGGCTGGTGACCACCGGCCTGTCCCCCGTCGGCCAGAAGGGCCGGGAGGGCGAGTTCCTGCTGACCTGCCCGCGGCAGAACACCGGCCGCATCAAGGTCTCCATCCCCCGCATCCCGCGCATCACCACCTCCATCACCACCACACCCGGACGCCGCACGAGCGCTGCCCCACCCCCCGTTCCTGCTGCCAGTGAGGCCGTGGATGCCCGTCGGGAGGAGCACGCCTGATGACCACTTCTTCCTGGGACCGCGCCCGGCGCGTCGCCGCGGCCGCGAGCGTCCTCACGGTTCTCGCCGTCGTCGTCGGCGCAGTCATCCTCGTTCTCGGGGTGGGTGTGCCGGACGCGTGGTGGCCGCACACCGGACAGGCCTTCGCCGCCAACACCCGCACTGCACACCAGGATCCCTGCACCGTGATCGTCGGCCCGGCGAAGGCGTACTGCGAGCGAGGCACCGCCACCGGCGCCGCTGAACGACGGGACGTGGCCGGTGCAGCGTGGAGGCTGGGGACCGCCGGTGCGGGTGCGGCTGCCCTGGTGGTGTGGCGGCTGCGGTCCGCTGGGCAAAGGCGGCGCTGACGTGTTCCGTCCAGACCGCGCGACCCTGCGTTCGGCCGGCTTCGTCGTGCTGCTCACCGGCGTGTTCCTCCTGGTGAACACCCAGGTCGTGTACGCGGCCGGAAGCAACAGCGAGACCGGAGACCTGCTCGCCCCGCTGAACATCACCTCGTCCGAGGGCGTGCCGATCGACGGGTACGACCTGAACGCCGAGGGCGGCTCCATCGTCGCCTTCAAGAGCCAGGCCCTGTCCTTCGCCCTTTCGGGGCTGTTCACGCTGATCCGGCTGCTGGTCGGGCTGGCGGGGTGGGCGATCGAGGTGGCCTTCCGGTTCCCGCTGCTGAAGCTCCTCACCCGCCCGGCGCAGAAGGTCGCCGACACCTACGACACCGTGGTCGTCGACACGCTCGGGCTGAAGGGGCTGCTGCTGGCTTGGGCGTTCGTGTTCGCCGGGTTCATGATCGTGCGGGGCCGGGTCGGCCGCGGTCTGGGCGAAATCTTCCTCACTCTGCTCATCGGGGCGATTGCTGCCTCGGCTCTCATCCGTCCCGACACCTTGCTGGCCCCGGACGGGCCGCTGGGTCAGTCCCAGCAGGTGGCTGCCGAGGTCGCCCAGGACAGCGTCAACTCCTACGACTGGGGCGGCAAGCTCGCCAGCTACGACCCATGTGCGGGCATGGCCGGCAACGCCGAGATCAAGTGCGAGGAGCGTGAAGGCGAGGGGCCGGTTTCCGCAACCGAGGTGGCCCGCCCCATCCAGGATTCGATCACCAACGCCCTGATCGTCAAGCCGTACATGCTGCTGCAGTACGGGCGCATCCTCGACCCCGCCAAGCATTCCGACCGCAAGGCCTACGCCGTCCACCTGAAGTGGATCACCGGCGGGTACATGCCCAGCTCGACCCCATCGGACAAGGCGAAGGACGCCTGCAGCAAGATCCACGGGCCGGCCAAGAAGTACTGCGAGCGCGACGTCGACGGGGCGCCGAGCGGCACGAGCGACGATCTCCCGGCGCTCACCCCCGGAGGCGAGCTCCTCGACACCCCCAACGCGATCGTCACCGACGAGGACCAGGCGTTCGCCGCGTTCCTCACCGACATGAAGAAAGCCGGACCCGTCGGCAAATCGTGTGCGGCCTACGCCGAGAAGCCCACGTGGTGGCGGGTCGGCGGTGCCTTCCTGCTGCTGATCGCCGCGCTGTTCATCTGCGGCATGCTGCTGTCCAGCGCCATCGTTCTCCTCGGCACCCAGGGCATCTGTGCCGCGGCCGCGGCCGCAGGCGGCATCACCTTCGTCGCGGGCATGCTGCCCGGGCCCGCACGCCAGTCGGTGTGGAAGTGGCTGTCCCTGTGGGGGATCGCGGTCCTGGCCGTGGTCGGGATCTGCGCGTTCATCCCGTTCTTCGGGATCGCCGTCGACGCGACCATCACCAATGGCCCCGACCTGATGGTCGAGCGGATCCTGCTCATCGACGTCCTCGCCATCGCCGGCGCGGCCGGACACCGCAGACTGCTGACCGGGATCGCTTCCTTCGGACGGCGCATGGCGATGCGGATGCGCTACGCCAAGGTCGGCGGCACCCACATGCCCGGCGACACCTCCGAACTCGGCGCTGCGCTCGCCATGAACTCCCCCGCAGCGATGGGCGGATACGGCGGCGGGCTGCGCGCCTTCGCCGGCGGGGGTGGCGGCAGGTTCGGGATGCTCGGCACCCGGCAGCGGTTGATGGGCGCGCTCACTTCCTTGTTCGACGGCGCGGGTATGCCGGTGGACACCGGCCGTGTCCTCTCCGACGCCACGGCCGAAGCCGGACGGGGTCTGGCCCCGCTCACCGCGGCGGCCGCCGTGGGCGGGCTGGGCGTACGGCTCGGCGCCAAGGGCGCCCACTGGCTGCTCATCGGGCGTCGCCCAGACAAGGAGCAGCTGGCCAAGTGGCGCAAGCCCACCGCCGACGGCGACCCGGGCGCGAGCGCGGGCGGACCGTGGGACGGCGGGCCGCAAGGCTCAGGCAGCGGGGGCCCGCGCAGGCCTGGCGGCCCGCCCGACCGCTACCGCAACGACGACGGCCAGATCGTCGACCGCGACACCGGGCAAGTGCTGCACGACCAGCACACCGACCGCACCCTGCTGTCGACCCGGGCCCACAACCGGCTGGTCCGTTTTCGCGGCTACCGCATCCTCAACCGGGGCGGCCGCGCCGCGTACGGGGCGACCGTCGGCCTGCCGGCAGGCATCCGCCGGGCCCGAGCTGGGGGCTCGCGCTACTCCCAGGACGCCCGCCAGCAGGTACGCGTGTGGGGCAACACAGTGCGCGAAGATGGGCGGGCCTGGGGCGACACAGGCCGTCACATCGCCCGTGTCCTGCAAGAGCACACCGACGACAGCGGCGGACCCGGTCCGTTCACCGGCCGTCGCCTGCCGACCCCGACATCACCGGGCGCGACCACCCGCCCGCCTACACCACCCCAACCCGGCAGGCCCGGCCACTCTTCGGGCGGTACGGCCCCGGCCCCAGCACGGACCGCGGCACCAGCCTCTGCAGGCACAGGCACAGGCACCGCAGCAGCGTCGCCTGCTCCGGCACCGTCCCCACGGCCGCACGGCGGTGCATCACGGCTTCCGGCCAGCAGCCGACCAGGACGGACCCCTCCCTCCGATGACGGTGGCGCGGAGGGTTCCGCCGGCACCGGCGACCAGGCCTGGATGCAGGAGCTGATGCGGCAGGCCGAAGTGCTGCGCGAGATGCGGGCACGGTGGCGGATCGAGGACGGTGAAGACGAATGAGGCCGCCTGGCCGCCGTGTGAGGCGGTGGGGATACGTGGTCGCGTTGTTGATGTTCACCGCCGTGTGCTGTGCCGCACCAGTAGGAAACGCGATCAGCGCGTACGTCGCACTGAAAACGGGTGCCCAGGATGACGGCGGGATCGCCGAGGGCGGCAGTGCCGCGGACATCCCGCCGCGCATGCTGACCGCCTACAAGAAGGCCGTCCAGCGGGTCGGGAAGTACGTGCCGAAGTGCCAGGGCATGCGCTGGCCGATCCTGGCCGGGATCGCCAAGGTCGAGTCCAACCACGCGGTGGGCCGCAACATCGCCGACAACGGCGACATCCGCCCAAAGATCTACGGGGTGCTCCTCAACGGCTCCGGCCAGGGCGGCAACACCACCGTCGTCCCCGACACCGACGGCGGCAAGTGGGACGGAACCTCTCAGGGGGAGCGTGCCGTCGGCCCCTTCCAGTTCCTGCCCTCCACGTGGGAGTCGATCGGCGAGGACGGCAACGGCGACAAGGTCGCCGACCCGCACAACGCCGACGACGCCGCGCTCGGCGCCGCGATCTACCTGTGCGGAAGCGGCCGTGACCTGACCAAGCGTGCCCAGCTGAAGGCCGCGATCCTGCAGTACAACCACTCGAACGAGTACCAATCGAACGTGCTGGGCTGGATCGACCAGTACACGGCGGCCGCCAAGGACCCGGATCTGAAGAACGTCTCGGGGAACGTCCGCACCGTCATCGAGGCCGCACTCTCCCAGCGCGGTGTCCCCTACTCGTGGGGCGGGGGCAACGCAAACGGCAAGTCGTACGGGATCTGCTGCTCACCCAGCGGCAAAAGCGGCGCGGACATCAAAGGCTTCGACTGCTCAGGGCTGACCACCTACGCCTACGCCCGGGCCGGCATCCGCCTGCCGCGCACCGCAGCCGCGCAATCTGGTGTCGGCCAGCACATCCCCGCCAGCCTCGGCACCGGCGCCCTCAAACCGGGCGACCTCGTCTTCTACGCCTACGCCCCCGGACACGATTCCACGATCTACCACGTCGGGATCTACGTGGGTGGCGGCCAAATGATCAACGCCGCCCGGCCCGGCACCGTCGTACGCCTCGACGCCGTCGATGCCATGTCCGGCTACGCGGGAGGAGCCCGACCGCTATGAGCACACCACCCCGAATCCCCGGACCACCCCGGCTGCTGCTGACGGTCACCGTCGTGCTCGCCGTGACCGGGACGATCCTGCTGGCCCAGCCGGGCGGCCGCGGCACTGCGGCGCCGCCAGGCGGCGCCAGCTCGCCCGCCGCCTCCGCACCGCCCGCGACCTCGACGGTGGCATCGCCCAGCGCGGCACGTACGGTATCCAGCAGCACCGCTGGCGCCGCGGCCCGCACGGCTGCTGCCGCGACCGGGGCTGCGGCCGTGCCGGCCTCCCCCACCACGTCGGCTGCCGCTTCCACGTCGGCGCCGGTGCTGCCGCCCCACGGCGAGGGCACAGCAGGCGACCATGCCATCCAGGCAGCGCTGGAGACGGCTTGGCCGGCCGACCTACCCGCTCGCGACGCGCAGCAGCTGCTCGATCAAGGCCGGGCGCTGCTGCGCGCGGACGCCACCGGGATGGGCCGTGAGCGGTGGCCGGCCGTCTTCCCCGATGTGGGGCGGGGCCTGGCCCCGGCGTTCGCCCGGGCGGGCTTCCGTTTGCAGGCCGCGATCGCCCGCCGGGACGGCGCCGGTGACCGGGCGGTGGTGCACCTGGTGTGGGCAGGCTGCGACCGCGCAGGCACCTGTACCGACGGCCGCATCACCGACTGGCATTTCACCCGCACGTCGCAGAAGGGAGCCTCGGCGTGGATACCGCAGCCACCCGCCTGACCGGTCCTACCGGGCCAGCGGCCTTAGGTCGCGTCGTGGCCGGGCAGTTCACCTCCGGGCACGTCCCGCCTGGGCCCCTGGGGCCCGGGCAGATGGGGTTCGGGCCGGTGGGGTCGGGGCAGCTGGCGTTGGGGCAGGTGCTGGGTGTGGTGGCCGGCATCGTCCGTGTCCTGGCCTGGATGGTCGCCAACTGGTACTTGCTCGCTGCGGCGGTGGTGGCCGTGTGTGCGGTCGGCGAGTGGCTGGTGCGGCGCCTGGCCGTCAAGGCCTCCGCCCAGCGGATGGCCCTCGAGCTCATCCCGGCTCGGCACTTCAATCCCAGCGCCGAGGAGATCTTCCGCCGCGGTGTGCAGCTAGCCCGGGCCTCCACCAGCATGCCCTGGTGGGCGCCGCGCCGGTCCAAAACCGTGCAAATCCGGCTGCGCGCGGACGGGTCCAGCCCGCTGCAGTACCGCATCGAAGGACCTGCCGGTGCTGAACGTCTGCTGTCCATCACCCCGTTCGGACACCAGGTCGCCGTTCAGCGGGCCCGGCCGATCACCGACACACCGCGGGCGCACATGGTGCGGGCGGAGTTCCTCCTGCGCGGCAAACCCACCGCACCGCTGCGCGAACTGCCCCTGGACCCCGATCCCCTCCAGCCGCTCATCGACGCCGTCTGCGACCTGCAAGCCGACCTCGGGGACCTCGCCGAACTCCGCCTGGACATCCAGCGCGCCCCGAAATGGGTACTGCGCGCCACACGCCTGCACTTGCTGGCCCAGGCGCGCCGCACGGAGCGGCGCGAAGCCCAACGGGCCGCCCGCTTCCTACGCCAGGACGCCCAGGGCGTCGAAGACTCCGTGATCTGGCAGCTTGGGCAGCTCCTGAGCGGCCGGCGCCCAGCGTCCGAGCCGCGCCGCCTGCTCGCGCCACCCGCCCCGCGCCGCGTCGAGGCGCGGGAGGCGCTGGGCAAACTCGCCGAGGACGACCACCTCGTGCGCGTGCAGCTGCTGGTGCTGTGCGCCTCGAACACTGAAGGCCGCCCGCAGGCCCGCCTGGCGCAGATCCAGGCCGCACTCGATGTGTTCGGTGGCCGCGCGCGGTGGGCGATGCGCGGCTTAAGGATCGGCCCCTGGCGGATCGGCGCGGACCGCTGGCCCAGCCGCCGCGGCTTCGAACGGCGCTGGCGGCACGGCCACTGCCGGCCACCCCGGGCGAACTGGGTCCGCCTGGAAGAACTCACCGGCCTGCTCAAACCGCCCACCATCAACTGCCGGCTGCCCCTGCTTCCTGCCGAGGTGCCCACTTTCCGTTTCGGGGATGCCGAGCTGCTGCTGCAAGGCAGTTACCGCCACCCGGACGGCCGCCGGCGCCTGCTCGCCACCTACGCGAAGGAAACCCTCTTCGAGGTCGGCGTGGGCAAAGCAGGCGGCGGCAAAACCGAACGCGCCCTCGCCCAGGCCATCGCCTACGCCCACGCCGGCGGCGGGCTGCTCTTCCTCGACCCGCACCGCGACTCCTGGCCGCGCGCCCTGCCCTTCCTCGCCCACGACCAGCTCATGCAGCGCATCGCGCTGATCGACCTCAATGCCTACGGCCCCCACCCCAGGGTGAGCTCCTGGAATCCGCTGGGCATGCACCACGGCCAGGCGGCGCACGAGGTCGTCGAAGCCACCGCGGACGCCTTCGCCAGCGCGCTCGGCTGGGACGACGCCACAGCACCCCGCGCCCTGACCATCCTCACCCACGCCGCCACCGTCCTCGCCGCCGTCAACGAGACCGTCTGCCAGGCCGGACACCCGGAAAGCCAGGCCACCATCTTCCACATCCGCGCCCTGCTCGCCGACCCCGAATTCCGCACGGCCGCGCTCCATGGCGTTCAAGACCGGCTGGATGACGAGACACGCTCCTGGTGGCAGACCGTCTTCCCCTCCCTGCCCGTGGACGCCTTCCACGTCGTCCTCAACCCCCTCGCCCGCCTCGCCGCCAACCCCACTACCCGCGCCTTCCTCGGCCAAGGCGACGGCATCTACTCCATCCGCGCCGCCATGGACTCGAAGATGATCGTGTGGGTGTGCCCGGGCGGGAACGGGCCCACCGACCGCCTCCTCACCGCCCTGTTGGCCCGCGACCTGCTCCGCGCCGTCCGCTCACGCCGCGACACCCCCGAGCACCAACGCGTGCCCTTCCGCGCCTACTTCGACGAACTGATCACCCTCACCGGAGCGGCCCCGGAAACCATCGCCGCCATGTTCGAAGACTTCCGCAAATACAAAGTGCACGTCCACGGCATGACCCAACTGCTGGGCCGCCTGCCCGGCCCGGTGCGGCTGTCGCTGGTGCAGAACGCCTCCACCCTCGCCACCACCGCCGGCTCCCCCGCCGCGATCGCCCCCATCACCGCCGAATGGGGCGACATCGTAGGCCCCGACCAGGTCGCCGCCCTCGACCGCTACCAGCACTACCTGTCCCTCACCGTCGACGGCCGCCGCACCGCACCGGTCAAAATCACCGGCGTCCACCTCGACGACACCTTCGCCCACCACGCCCGCCCCCAGCAGGCACACGCCCTCGAACAAGCCGCCCTCGCCAACGCCCACGCCCAGCCCCTGGCCCACCTCACCCGCCGCGCCGCCGAACAGCAAAGCCACGTACAGGAATTCCTCACCCAGCACACCACCACCGCCACACCCGCCACCCGACTCGACAAAAGGGACTACCAATGACCACCCACACCCCCACCAGCCCCGGCAGCCAGACCGCCCACTTACCCACCACAAGCCCTCCCGCCGCCAGCAGCCCACCCGGACACCCGGCCACGAGCAATCCCCGGACCCGCGGCCTTCCTGTCCACGGCAACCTGACCGGCACCCCCACCGCCGGCACCTCCACCAACAGCTCCCCTGACAGCCCCTCCCCCGCCCGCAGTCCCGCTGCCGTCGGCAGCATCCCGAGCACCAGCCCGGCCACCGGCGGCCCTTCACACCGCATCCCGACCCCCGGCATGGCCAGCGACACAACTGCCGCCAGCCACAAGAGCTGCTCTGCTGGCAACAGCCCACGCGCCGATGCCACACACACCACCAGCAGTCACAGCGGTGACGCCCCCATCAGCAGCTTGCCCACCGGCAAGGTGCCCGCCGACAGCAGGCACCGTGGGGACGCGCGTGCGAACCGTTCTCCTGACCGCAACCCCACCACGGCCTGCGACGGCCGGGCGGCGGGGCGTTCCCGGTATGCGGTCAGTCCGGTGGAGCCGCTGCCGCATCAGCTCATGTGCGCCCTCGCCCAGCACCGGATCGCCACCCTCAGCCAACTGCAGATCATGCTACGGCCCCACGCCACCCGGCACACCGTCTCCGCCCCGCTCAACGACCTGCGCGACAAATGCCTGGTCGACTTCACCGTCCTGCCCCAGTCCGGACGCACCCGCGCCTGGTACCTCACCGGTGAAGGCGCCCGCCTCATCCGCGACCACCCCGCCCTGCGCGGCCGTCCCCCCTACCCCATCACCTCCACCACCGCCGCCTCCCTGAAAACCCCCCACACCCTCACCGTCGTCCGCACCCACCTGGCCTTCACCCTCGACGCACGCCGCCGCGGCGACGAACACGGCTACCTGGACTGGACCCCCGAAGTCACCCACCCCATCGGCGAGAGTGGCCGCCTCACCGCCGACGCGCTCCTGCACTACACCCTCACCAGCTCGGAGCAGCGCACCAAACTCCGCGCGTTCGTCGAAGTCGACCGCGCGACCATGGCCAGCGAACGCCTGGCATCGAAACTGATCGAATACGCGCGGCTGTGGGCTCACGAACCCCCACCCCGCCACCGCCCGCGCCAGAGCGCGGGCGCGCACCCGACGTGGCTGCGCTGGTACCCCGTCTTCCCCCGCATCCTGTTCATCCTGACCGGGGCCTCCCGCACCGTCCTCACCCACCGGATCAGCGACCTGCAGGCCATGACCGGCCAACACCCCCACGTGAGCGCCCTCGCCCGCTACGTCCCCCTCGCCGCCACCACCCTCGAAGACCTCGAACAACACGCACCTTCTGCTGCCGTATGGGTGCCCCTGGCAGGCGGCCAGCCGAAACCCTGGACCGAACTGTGAGCTGCCGGGCTCGGAGGGGTCCGCGCCTGTCAGCCCGCTGCCGAAGCCGGCCGCAGGTGGCTACCTGGCCTGCCTTGGGCAGGCCCGTTCCAGGCTCGGTCAACCAGCAACGCCGCTGTGCAGTCCCTGTCAGCCTCGCCGTCCGTCGCCCCACCAGGGAAGGAGTGGAGGCAGGTCGCCAAGCCCCCGGGGCGGGCGCTTGGGCACGGGCGACTCCTCGTCATCCCCGTCCCAGCGGCGGCCGTACTGGTCGGGAAGACTCCCCCACCCCCAGTACGGCAGAGGAACAGACGGCATCTCGCCCAACTCCTCCAGCGGATCAACGCGTCGCTCGCCCACCGAGCACAGATGCGCCCAGCCGTCTCCCATGTCGAAAACGTAAGCGAATTGCTCGCCGGCCCGAAGCCCGGCAAGCGTGGTGGAGAAGCCATCCAAAGTGCCCTCCGGAGCCTCACCGTCCCACCACTGAAGCGGGCTTACACCCCTGTGGTCAGCCAGCGTGAACATGTGCAGGTGAGCTAAGTCCCAGCGGCCGAAAGCACGATCGATGGCTTCCGCGAGCTGAGCGAAGGAATGCGTCCGCGCCGCAGCGAAGATCCGGCCCGGACGAGGCCAGAAGTCCACCCCACGCCCCGAGACCAGCTCCACACGAATGGACAACCACGACCGTGCCACTGCTCACCCGCCCCTACAGCACGCGCCCAACCCCAACCACGACAAAGATTACTGAAAGTCACCAGCAGGGAAGAATCCACCAGCATGTACGCGAGGGAGCCTCCCGGAGCCCTCCGGCACGGACCCGTTCCAGCGCCCTGCTGGAGGTCGTACCCGACGATGCCCGCCATGGCCGCCCGCTCGGGAAAGCCCCCTCAAGCAGCCGCAGCGGCCCCGCCTCAGCGACAGACGCCGCGCGAGCACGGAGAGCGCAAGCCGGTCCGCATCATCCAGCCCGCTCGCCTGCAGAGGCTGGTAGGCGTCGTGCAGACGGATCCGCAAGACTCACGTGCGCAGCAGGAAGCCGCACGCAGCGGTGCCGCACCGGCCCGGCTGACACTCCACACACTCCGTCAAGTCCCCCAAACCCCTTGAGATTTGCTGACGCGAATGTTTACTGTTGACTCGTGGGTATGCGTGAACCTGCCAACTCGGCACCTGTAACAGCCCAGTAGAGGACTTGCAATGAACCACTTCAGCACGGCCGTTCACACAGTCGAAGAATTATCTGGCCACGACTGGCCCGCCGGCACCCAGGCCGTCACCCGCCTCGACGACGCCTGGGTCCTCAACGCCGCCGGCGACTTCGACGCAGACGACCTGGATCTCGTACGCCGCCAATTCCCCCACCACCGCGTCACCCTCGACGGCGACGTCATCACCATCTGGCCCCGCCCCGCCGCTCAGCGATGAGCGGCCGCCGTATCCGCCCACGCGGACAGCGGCCCCGCCCCAACCTCACCCACACAGCAGCCGACCACGCCCTCGCCCGTAAGCCGCATCCCCGATGCGCTCCCTGCGGCCCCGCCGCACGGCCGCCACACCACCGCAGCGCGATCACGCAGGAAGGAAGCCACCGTCATGGCCACCTGGCCCCCCGCCACGCCAGGCACACGACGCGCCGTCCTCGCCACCGCAACCGCCCTGCTGCTCGCCATCGCCGCCTGCACCAGCAGCCGTCAGCCCGGCACCCACACCCTCGCCGACACGCCAAACACCCATGCGCCGCAGTCCGCCCGTGCATCCGTGGCCGCCGGCAGTTCCGCACCCCGCGCGCAAGGCCGGCGGACGGGCAAGCCCCTCGCCGTCCTCAACGGCCAGCACCACATGCAACTGACCCTCACCTCAGCCCGCCGGGAATCCACCGTCTGCACCGTCCGCGGAATGCTGAAAAACAACGGCCCCAGTCTCCTCGTCATCCCCGCCGAACTACGCGGCAACGAAACCGCCGTCCTCAAAAACGGCCCCTCCCTCGCCGGGGCCACCCTCACCGACTTCCACGCCGGCAAGCGCTACTACGTCCTGCGCGACACCGACGCCCGCCCCCTGACCACCACCGGCCTCGCCCAGCTCAACCCCAAAGAGAGCGTCGCCGTCTTCATGCAATTCCCCGCCCCACCCGCCACCACCACAAACGTGGACTTCGAACTGCCCCTGTTCCCCGCCGCCACCCTCCCGCTCACGAAATGAGCGGCCGCATGCCAATGTCCCCCGCCCGGATCCGCCGCGCGGCCTGGCTGCTCGTCCTGCCCGCCCTCGCCGCGCTGCTCGCCGCAGCAGCACTCCACCTCACCCACCCCACCGCCAGCACAGCCTGCGCCTGCCGTCACGGCATGAGCAACGCGCTAAACAGCCAGGGCGTGGACGGCGTGCAGACCCGCAGTACGGTCGGCCCCTCGCCCTCGCTCGCCCTGCGCCCCGGCGCAACCCTCGCCAACCCGAAAATCCTCACCCTCCACACCACAGCCCCCGGCCTGCGCCAAGCCGTCCAAAACCTCAGCGACCCCCCGACCGACGGCAAGCAGACCAGCGGCAAAGAATCACAGGGTGCGGGCAGCCACCCGCACACACCGCACTCCAGCCGCGGACAGGAAACCGGACCGGCCACCGCCACACCCAGCAGCCACAACAGCGCTGCCCCGCACCAGCACGGCGAGGCAAGCCCCACGACACCCCCCAGCGCCAGCGCCTTCCCACCCGCACCACAGGCCTCCTCGCACGGCACCCCCGACGCCTCCCCTTCCCGGACGCCCACGCAGGCACCGCGCTCCGCGCACCGAACGCTTTGGCCGCTGGGCGTGCACGAGATCCTGGGACTGGCGGCACTGCTGGGCGCCGCCTGCACCACGGTCCTGGCCGTATATCGCCTACACCGACGCCGCCAGCAGCACCACACCCCCAGCGCCGGCGATGCATCGCACCAGCAGCAGACGAACGCAGGCGGGGAGCAGGCGAACACAGGCGAAACGCAGGCGAGCGCGGCTGCCGCAAGCGGCAGCACCGACCGCCTCGACCGGGCTCTGCGCACCCTCGCCCACCACACCACACACCACAACGACGAGCTGCCCGCCCTGCGCGGCGCCCGCATCAGCAGCCTCGTGGAAGTCCTGCCGGACCAGGCCGCAACCCCGCCACCGGCACCCTTCACCATCGGCAAGGACGGGTGGTTGACACTGCCCGCGGACGCCGACCTCCTCGAAGAGGAGCAGGCCCGTCACGTCCCGGCGCCCTACCCGGCCCTGACCACCATCGGCACCGCAGCCGACGGCGCCCTGGTGCTGCTCAACCTGGACCGGATACCAGCTCTGTTACTCACGGGCGACGCAGAGCACATCAGGCAGGTGTGCACCGCGCTCGCCCTTGAGACCGTTATCAGCCCCTGGTCAGCCGGCCTCCGCCTCACCATCACCGGCTTCGGTGACACCCTTCCCACCCTGCTCCCAGCCGACCGCATCAGCCACCACCCCACACCCGACCAGGCCCTGCACCACCTCACCGAACAACTCCTCGAAGCACACCAACAACCCGACACCCCACCCCAGCCACACCTGCTCATATCCGCTGCCGCCCTGGACACCGACACCGCCCGACAACTCGCCGGCCTCCAGCAAGCAGCCCACCCCCACACCCTCACCCTCATCGCCGCCGCACCCAAACTGCACGAGCACTCCCCCCGAGCCGAAGTCCTCGACGCCGGCCGCACCACCCAACAACCCCTCACCCTGCTCGACACCGACATCACCCTCCAACGCCTCACCACCGCCGCCTACCAGCAGATCACCCACACCCTCACCCCAGATCCCCAGCCCGTGCAGGCGCAGCAGGAGCCCGACGATGAGATGGAGGAAGCAGCAAAGGCGTACGTCAGAGCGGGAACGGAGGCGGCAGCCAGCAGGAACGTGCAAAGGCTCGCAGACCAGCCCACGCCCGCCACACCGCCCGGCACCGGCAGCCAGCACGAACGAGAACAGGAAAGGGAACGGGCAGGAGAAGAGGACGCCAGCCAGGGCTCCAGCACGGCAGCCGGCGCTACACCGCCCGCCGCCGTACACGCAGACGACGAACCAGGCGCGTTCCCCGCCCTCCTGGCCGCCTACGCCGCCACCCCATCCCGCGCGACACCCACCACGCCTGCACGCCGGGGCCGCAGCCACGCGAGCGGAGACCACACGGCCGCGCCGACGCCGGTGGAAGCGAAGACAGGCCATGCGCAACAAGGGGCCGGTTCGCAGCCGCCGCAAGATCCGGCCAGGCCATCACCAGCCGCGCAGTGGCCCATTGCCGCGGGCACCAGCCGCACTTCAGGCAGCCAGGGCCCATACCCGCAGCACACCCCCACCACGCACGGCACTGCCCCGGCGCCGGATCCGCGGGCGCCGCAGATCCGCGTCCTCGGACCGGTCGAGGTCGACGGCGTCCCCCACACCGGCCACGGCCCCCGCACCGCCCAACTCGCCGCGCTCATCTACTTCCGCCCCCACCGCACCGCCGACGCCCTATGCACCGACATGGACCCCGAAAACCCCTGGACCACCACCACCCTCAACGCCCGCCTCCACCAACTCCGCCGCGCCCTCGGCACCACCCCCGACGGCCAGCCTTACGTCCCCCGCCGCCGCAACGCCGACGACCCCTACGACCTGCACCCCCAAATCCGCTGCGACTACACCCACTTTCACCACCTCACGACCCGCGCACTCCCCCAAGGACCAGCAGGTCTCACCGACCTCGAGCAAGCGCTCCAACTCGTCCGCGGCCGCCCCTTCGGCACCCGACCCCCAGCCTGGGCCGAACCACACCAGCAAACGATCCTCACCGAGATCACCGAAGTCGCCGACACCATCGCCGCCCTGCGCACCCCACCCGGTCCCCACCACGACCTGACCAAAGCCCGATGGGCCATCGCCACCGCACTCGACACCGACAACACGGTCGAAGCCCTCTACCGGGCATGGATGAGAATCGAACACACAGCCGGAAACCGATCCGGGCTGCACACCGCCATCACCCGCATCCAACACATCAACGCCACCCTCAACACACCCCTCGAGGAGGAAACCGAACACCTCATCAACGAGCTGCTGAACACACCCAGCCCGACCCGGGGCACCCACTCATGACCCGCATCACCACACCAGCCCACCCCGCGCACGTGCGCGCACCCCACCCGGGCCGGAACGCCCCACCCACTCGCGCCGTGCTGGAAGTTGGCGCAGGCCATCTCGGCGGTGTCGAAGATCGAGATAGAGGCGAGAAGGATCAGGTAGACGAACGGGGAGTACGCGGGGCGACGGCCTGGCGTTCCCGGAGCGCGTCCGGGGTAGACCTTGTCTGCCACGTCGTACAGGTCAGGGTTGGCGACGAGAAGTTCCAGACGCTCCAGCGCGGGGAGGGGCCGGGCAGAAGGGCCGGGAGGTTCGGGACGGCTGAAGCTGAAGACGTCCTGGGGTGTCGGGCCCATGACGTAGTCCGGCTTCTTCTTGGTCCTGGGCTTGGAGACGGCGGGGCGTCGTTTCGGCGTCCCCATCAGGCCCCCTTCCCTGATGGTCGCCATTCGTAGCCGGCGAGTTTGGCGGCGCGGTCCAGCGAGGAGAGCCCGAGGCGCAGCGCGACATCCGCGATCTGACCGGTCTCCGAGTGGATCTTCGCAGCGAGCCAACTGGAGACGTCCCGCGGTGTGGCGGACCGGCCTTCCGGGGCGATTCCGCTGGCGCGTACGACCTCGCCGAAGGCCGTGCACACACTGGACTGCAGTTGGTTTGCGGGGGCGAGACCGTTCGTGGTGAGCGTTTCGGGGCGGTCGCAGCTCGCCTGGTGCTGGACATACTCGACGCGCAGGCGGAGGACCTCCCGGCTCCACGGATCCTCGAGCGGGCAATAACGGGCGGTGATCCGGGCAGCGCCCACCGCCCAGACCCGGGAGTTGTCGAGATCCAGATCGGTGGTGGCGGTCAGGCCGATTTCGCCGGTGTGGAGACCGGACAGGAGCAGCCCGAGTACGGCGGCGTGCCTGGTTTGCGGCATCCCTCGCTCGGCGTAGAAGCGGAGTCGGTCGACGTCGGTGTCGGTCAGGGTGCCGGTGGGCCGCGGTTGCGATCGCGGAATCGGCGGGAGGTCCAAGAGCGGTGCTCGGGTGGTCAGTCCCAGTCTCCGGGCCTCCGCGAACAAGGCGTCGACCGACGAGCGGCGAACCCGGCGGGTACTGTCCGCCGGCCAGGGGACCAACCGGCCCTGACGGTCGTGCCCGGGCGCGTCAATGAAGGCTTGGGCAAGGGTGTCGGTGACGTCATCGAGGCGTTCGAAGCCGAGCGCCAGAGTGAACCGCAGAAGCCTTTCCGAGTTGGTGATGTAGGAGTCCGCCGTCTGTGCGCTGAGTGTCCCGCGCGCGACCTTCTCCTGCCACTGCCGGGCGGCCTGGCGTAGGGCCGCCCGCAGAGTGACGCTACGCACGGCCGCCTCCTCGCGGGCCGAGCCGACTTCCAGGGTGCGTGGGTGTGAGCTGGGGAATCATCGAAACGCATGGGGTACGGCGCGTTGGCGCGCTACCGTGACTGGTGGCTCTCGCTCTGCGTGAGGGCACGCCAAAGCCCCCCTTTCTCGCGGTTGGCGCCGCGATGAGGCTTACGGGGTGACGGTGGCGGGTCCGGAGAGGCGTGATCCTTTGGCCGGGAAGCGCATCTCCGGACCCGAACTCATGATTGGGGCGTCGACTGGCGGCTCCTCATCGACGGGATGAATGCGGACATCTCCCTGCTGGACGCGTAGACGGCGAGCCAGGTCTTCAAGCTCACTCGCCCGAGGTCCGACAGATGCAGGGGCTGATCGAGTTCGACTGTCGGAGCACCCGTGTCGGCCCGGGCGCAAGCGCGTGCGTCGGCGAGGATGCTCAGGACACCGTGGAGTTGTTCGTGCAATTTCGCGGCTTCGTCCGGTGTCATGTAGCGCACGTACTTGAGCCAGAGCGGGTCGGTCAGGAGCTGGGCCGGGTCGTCGTCGTAAACGGGGACAGTGGCGTCGTCGTCCACATCCCCGGCGCCGGGGGAAGTCTGGGCCTGCTCCGCATCGTCGTCCCGCTCGCCAGGACGTTCCTCCGCTTGAGCGTGCTTCTCGCCCTGAGCGTGCGACGAGCTGTCGCTTCGCGAGGTGACTGCGCGGCCTCCACGTCCTGGTTCCTCATCGCCCGGCCGGCGGTCGGACGATCCCCCAGGGGAACGGGGTGCCGCGTCTTCATACCAGCGCACGAACCCGTCGGGCTCCTCGATCAGGAGGCCGGACAAGATCATCAACTCCATGAGCTTGTCGACCGACTGGCGGTGCGTTGCGCCGCCCCCGGCGAGGCTCATGAAGCGGGCGTGCACTCCGTCGCGCAGTCCAGGGCCCTGGGTGAGCCTGTTCCGCGCGCTCTTGGTGAACCATGTCTGATTCCATGCCTTGCGCAGTGCGGCCTTGCCGAGCTCGGCGTCCTTCGCCCATGCCTCTGCCACCCGAGTCGCCGAGAGCGTGGCGAGGTACATGCCCCTGCCGGGAGCGTCCGTGACGAGCCCGCAGTACTTGAAGAAGGCCATCGTGAGTCCGATGCGCCCAGCATTCAGACCGAGCTTCGCCTTGACGTCGTGAACCGAGAACGGCTGAGGCAGGACGCCGATCGTGCAGGCGATGGCGATCTGTTCCGACGCGACCACCCGGTACGTGGGCAATTCCCGCAACGGTGCGGTCGTCGCTGTTGATCGCTGACTCGGCATCGCCCCTCCTGTGGCCTCTGCGCACAGACGGGCGCCTGGGCAGCGTAGGGCAGGGCGGTGCAGTGATGCAGAGGAATTGACCACATTGCAGTGCAGAGCAACGCGCGGCCCCCGCACGGGGATTGGCTCAGGGGTGACCCCTTGGTGGCTGACGCGACAGCGAACGTGCACCGAGAGGCGTGAATCCCGCAGGTAGGTGGCCTGACGAGGGCTGGGCGTGGTGGTTGCCTGGTCGCGTCGGCAAGTCATGCGAGCCGCTCCGTGGCGGTCCTGCAGAGGCTTTTGCACAGCAGGGGCCCCAGGGGCCATCCCGAGTGGATCGTTGCACCGTTCGCTGTTCGGCTCCATGCGCGTCTTCCCGAGAAATCACACTCCGTTACTTGCTATACAAGTAGCATGCGGGGCCTTGGGGCGCATCCGGGGTGCGCCTCGGTCACACTTGTGCGGTGCCTGGAGGAATCAGACGTGCCAAGAAGCCGAGCAGTTTCGTCATCGACGGCGACTGGCCGCACGCCATGATGGAGCCGCATCGAGGGGCTCTCGTCGCGCAGGCAATGGCCCGCAAGCTTGCTGATGCGATGGCGGAGCGGGGAATCAGCGCCAATGCCCTCGCGAAGATGAGCGGTGTCAACCGACAGGTCATCGCCAACGTGCTCAACGGCACCGTCTGGCCTGACGTGCTGACGGTCGTGGATCTAGAGGGTGCGCTGGGCGTCTTGCTCTGGCCCGACCACACGCAGTGGAAGATCCCTGAGCCGGGTCATCCCGGCGATCGTGTCGCACCAGACGGAGAAGCTGCCGGGCCGAGCCGCAAAATCACCGGCCCGGAGGGGCGCTCCCGCGGCGGAGCCTCGCTCTAAGTTCGCGGACGCTGGTGTGCACCGGAGCATGCAGGTGCTGGGGACGCGCGTGCCAGAAACAGCCTTGGACGAATACCACGGTCCGCCATCTGGCGAAGGTCCAACTCCTGCACTGCTGAATTCGTCACCGGCCTGCACCGCGCGCGAGATGGACTTGGCTCCCTCTTCTGCGGAGCGCACCGTCCTGCGGGCGCCCGAGGACCGCACGGGCGAGCGCGGGAAGATCCACCTTCCGCCGTAAGGTCACGGCCGGCCGGGGCCCAGGGCGGATTCCGCATCTTGGCCGCCCCAGCCGTCGGGGGTGCGCCAGAGGACGTGGACGCCGAAGACTGCGTGCAAGGTGTCGGCCGACCAATTCTCGGCAGGCGGTTCGGACAGGACGAGGTAGAGGCGGTCGGCGGCAGCGGGCAGCGTGTGGTTGACCTCCAGAAGGCGGGTGGCGCCCGCGCGGAGGTCGGCGTAGCTGGAGTGGCCGGCTCCGAGAACCTCGTAGAGGAAGTGGCCGTCGTCAGCGACGCGGCTGACGTCGATGACCGGAGACTCGGTCGGCTGCAGGTCTGCCCAGAGCAGGTCCGCCATCAGGGTGTGGCGCACCGCCTCGTGCTTCTTGCACGTGCGGTCGGCGGCCGCCTCGGTCTCCAGCGCGTCCAGAAGACCCTTCGCGGGCGTTGCAGGCGTAGTGGACATGTCTTCGACGGGTGTCATGGGCTCGGCCTTCTCCTGCACGTGCTGCTGGATGGTTGAGGCGGGTGCAGTCTCGGTTTCCGCTTCGAGCGAGGCACTCAGGCGGCCTCGCAGTGTCTCGCGGGCTTCGAGCAGGGGCTCGGCCCAACCGGCGCGTGCCAACTCCTCCTGGAGTCGGTTCACGTCCAGCTTGTCGTCCTTGACCGCGCGGTTGGTGTTCGCCGCGAGGTCGCGCAGGAGGCTCAGGCGGTGCTTGTCCGGGGATCCGAGCACCCGTCGCACGTCCACCCAGTCAGCCTGGTCGCGGCGGAGGACGCGGTTGGCCATGCCCTTGAGCTCGGAGAGACGTTCGCGGGCGTTCTCCGGAACAGTGCCGTCACCACTGGTCAGCTCATCCAGAACGTCGAGCGCCGCCACGTAGCGTTCGGCCATCCTGGGCGAGATGGGCTGGCGTCCGCGCTGATCTGCGATGAGCAGACAGTGGTTCCTCTCGTGGGCGAACACCCAGCAGTCCAGTTCCTGGTCGGGACGTGGGGGAACCGAGCCGTGGCGGACAGTCAGTACCAATGGTGCTTCGACTGCGGGAGACAGGGCTTTGACCCGGTAGCGGCCGCCCGGCCCCGGGCCGAGCACTCGGACGCGGATGTCGGTACCGATCTCGGGGACGTCGCCGTCTGCTGTCTCTGGCCCGGCTTGGACGTGTGCAGGCTCGGTGGTGTCGTCGGTGTTCGTGAGAGCCTCCGGGAGCGGAGAAGTGTGCAGGACGGTCAGGCTCTGCGTGCTGCGGGTGAGGGCGACGTAGAGCTGGCGCAGGCCGGCCGGGCCGCGGTTCGCGATCGTGGCGGGTTCGACGACGAGGACGTGGTCGTATTCCATGCCCTTGGCCTGGGCGGCGGCCAGGACGGACACGGCCTCACGCCGTTGGTCGGTCATGCCGGTGGCCCGATCGAGGTGGCGGCTGATCTCTTCGAGCCAGCCGGAGTCGTCGGGGACGATGACGGCCACGGAGCGCAAAGTGTTGCCATCGCTGGTGCCGAGGAGGCGGGTGGCTTGGGCGACGGTGTCGTCGAGTAGCTTCCACGGCTCCGTCGCCAGCGTCCGGACGGCGTCCTCGCCGACTTCGCGTACGGCCTGCGGGTAGGGCAGCGCGGGGGCGATCGTGCGGGCCAGGGGCGCGACGTATTCCATGATTTCCGCGGGTACGCGGTAGCTGGTGTTCAGCTCTGCCACCCGCCAGTCGCCGTGGTCGGAGAGGAGGGTGCCGAGCCGGTCCCAGTCGGTGTAGGCGTGGGGGCCCGTGGCTTGGGCGAGGTCGCCGAGGACGGTCATGGAGCCGTTCACCGCGGAGCGTCTGCGTAGGGAGCGGGCCTGCATGGGCGTCAGGTCCTGGGCCTCGTCGACGACGATGTGCCCGTAGCGTTGCGGGGTCTCCCCGGTGATGAGGTACCGCAGTTCTTCGAGGCAGACTTGGTCGTCGAGGGTCCAAGGGTCGTCGTCGGCCTTGTCAGCCCTGGGGCGGTGCAGGGCTGCCTGTTCCTCGGCATCGAGGATGCCGTCGGCGCAGGTGCGCAGCAGTTCTTGGGAATCGTAGAGGCTCCGGAGGGCCTCCCTGGCGCCCGGCGACTGCCAGACGCGTTCGATCAGGCGCTCGACTTGGCGGTTGCGTTCCAGGTCGCGGCGGATCGTGTCGCCGCGGCTGCGCCGCGGGGCGACTGCGACGAGTTCCTGCAGCAGGCGGTCGACGAGCAGGCTACGGAAGCGGTCCCGGCGCTCACGGTAGGAGCCGTCGCCGTCGCGCACTTCTTCCAGCAGGACGAGTACCTCGGAGCGCGGGATACGAAGGGTGGAGCTGCCAGCGGTGACGGTGAGTTCTGGTTCGGCGTCCTTGTAAGAGGGCGTGGTGGTGAACTCGTCGATCGCCTCGGGGTGGCATTCCTGCTCAACGCGCCGACGCAGGACGGCCGCCATGCGTTCGTCGGACTTGACGAGTCGCGCCTGCGGTGTGTCGATCCCCAGTACCTCGCCGTCCCAGAGGCGGGTCACCTGCACTGCGTTGATGTTTCGGGTACCGAGAGTGGGCAGTACTTGACTCACGTACTCGAGGAACCGCTGGTGGGGACCGACGACGAGGATGTCCTGTGCTTTGAAGTGCTTGTTGTTGACGAGCCATGTCACTCGGTGCAAGCCGACCGCGGACTTGCCGGTACCCGGCCCTCCCTGCACGACGAGGATGTCGGCGGGGGAGCCGGTGACCAGGGCCATCTGGTCGCGACGGATGGTTTCGACGATGTCCCGCATGCCGCCCCTGCGGGAGCGCTGGAGCTCCCGCAGCAGGAAGTCATCGGGTGACTGGGGCTTTTGACGATGGAGACGGGCGACATCCGCGGGAGTGAGGACCGGCGGCCGCGCCGTCCCCGACTGCTGTACGACGTCGGCGGTGTCTGCCGCCGCAGCCTGCGGATCTGCGTCGTCCGCCGCCGGTCGCGGGGCCGGGACGGCGACGGAGATCTCGTCGACGTAGTCTTCGACCACGCGCTGCGAGCAGCGAAGCTGTCGCCGCAGGAGGACCTCGTCGGGCGCGTCGGGCAGGGCCTCAGACCACTTCCGGGCCTGTTCGGTGGTCCACAGCACGACGACGGTGTCGCGGGTGCTGACGTCGGAAACGGCACGCCGGCCGATGTACCAGGTTTCGGGCTTCCCGTCGGGCCCGTCCTGAACATCTACGCGGCTGACGACCAGCGAAGCGTTGCCGAGACCGCCGTACGCCGCGGCTTTTTCTTCGGCATCGATCCGGTTGGCGACGCTGTCCTTGCCACTGGCGGAGGCCGAGGCGACCGACCCGCCAGTCAGTTCGGCCAGCCGCTCGGCGTAGCAGTCGTAGGCGCGGTCCACCGCCTTCTGCTCCACGGCGATGATCTCGCCGCGTGTGGTGGTGCTCACGTGCATCCCCTCCCCTGCGGCACCCAGAGAGGTGCCGCGCCGGGCATATGCCCGGCCCCAGCGAAAGAACTATCAGACACAGGGGTCAGCTGTTAACGAGTGGTCAGGGAGCCAAAGCCTGGACCAGTTCGCAGACCTCAGTGCGCCACCTGCGGACCTGGTCGCGGGTGGGACCGATCTCGTACTGGTGGTAGTGGCACCCCAGGCAGAGGTGCGACCAGACGGCGCCGGTCCGGCGGGCGGTCTCCGCCGCCGTGTAGCAGCGCAGGCAGAGCATCTTGGCCCGCATGGTGGTGCCGGCGAGCCCCGGCACCGCAGCATCGAGGGTGCGGTCGACGGCGATCTCCAGGGCCGTCCGCAGCGCGAGGGCGGCTCCGCGGTGACGGCCGGTCGACGTGGCTCCGACACGGAGACCGGAAAGCAACCGGTCGGCCGTCAACAGGAGCTCTTCGACGGAGGCGCCCGAGGTGCTCATCACGCGGTCACCTCCGGCTTGCGCACCTTCTGCGCGAGGTCCTTGACCTCGTCCACGAAGCGGTGAGGATCGGTGATCCGTGCCCCGGGGGCGTGGGCGCCGCTCTGGCACTGCTTGAGCAGGTCCACCGCACCCGGTCCGCAGCGGGCGCGCAGTTCCCGGTAGACGTCGTCGGTCCGCTCGATGTCGCCGAAGAGGGCCAGCGCGGCGACCTTCATCAGCTTGTCGGCGTCGGTCACGGCGGCCTGGAGCGCGTGCTCGGGGCCGCCGGAGCGGTGGTGCCGGATCCAGGCGGCCTCGATGAAGGCGTTCTCCAGGGCGATCCGGCACAGACTGGGCAGCACATGGGTCCGTGCCGCCTCCGGCAGGTCCGTGGTGCCGGCGAGGGCTCTGGCGTCGTCGAGTGCCTGCCGGACCGGGTCGGTCACCGATCTGACCTTCACCTTGGACGACTCGCCCCGTTCCACCTCGAACACCGTCACCGGCAGTTCCTGGCTGGTGAACGCACGCTGGAGCCGGGTGTCGTGGGTGAATACGACGACCTGCCGGTGCTCGCCGAGTTCGTGCAGGACCTGGGCGAGTCCGTTGACCTTGGCGGGGTCCATGGACTGCACGGGGTCGTCGATCACGACGAAGCCGAACGGACTGTCGGCGGCGGCGGCCCGGGGCAGGAACAGGGACAGCGCGAGGGAGTGCTGCTCCCCCTGGCTCATGACGCTGAGCGCCGAGGCCTTCTCGCCGTCGACGGAGACGTCCATGACGAGCTTGCGGACGACGGCCTTCTCGCTTCCTTGCAGGCTCACCGTCTTCAGGTCGACGTTGCTCTCCTGGCGAAGCCTCTCCCAGACCCGCTGAGAGTGGCTGGTGAAGCCCTCCATGCGCTGTTCCCGCAGCTCGGTGGAGAGCGCCTTCAGCCAGGCACGGGCCTTCTTGATGTGGCTCAGCCGGGGCTTGCCCTCTTCCGCCGTACGGGCCCTCCGCACCCAGCCCGCAAGCCGGGTGACCAGCTGGCGCCAGCGCTCGTCACGCTTCTCCAGCTCCCTGGCGGCGTTCTCCTTCACTGCGGCGCAGGCACCGGCCAGGGTCACCGCGGCCTTGTAGGCGCGTCCGACGAGCTCGCCCGGGTCACTGATCGTCTGGCAGGCGAGCCAGGCCTCCCACGGATCGGTCAGGGCGGCAGGGACCCGCTGGGGCTTCTGGACGAGGCGCTGCACCGCCAGCGCAGCCGACCGCAGTTCGCTGTGGGCGTCCTCGGCGGCCTTCGCCTCCTGCCGGAGTACGGCGATCTGGGCGCTGGCACGAGCGGCCCACGCCTCGTCGAGGAGCAGGTCCGCCCCACACACGGGGCAGCCCTCCTCATCGGGGTGGCGGTTGCTGTGGTCCAGGGCCTTCTCAAGGAGGTCGGCGCGCTGGAGGGCGTCCTCGGCACCGGTCATGCGTACGTCTTCGACGCCGGCGAGCGCCTCGCGCAGCCTCTCCACTGCTGCGCCCACCTGCTCCATGTCGGGTCCCCGCAGGTCGACCGCGGCGCGCAGTTCGGCGAGAAGGCCGTCGTCGGCTGCAGGCAGGCCGGCCACCAGCGCCTCGAGTGCCTCGAAGTCGGGGCTCCCGGTGGTGTCCATGGCCACGAGCGCCTGTATCGCACGGTCGTCGTCCTCCAGCGCGTAGAGCCCCTCCTTGAGCTCCGGTACCTCGTCCTTGGCCGCCTTTACCGCGTCGTTGAGTTCCTTCTCCTGCTGCCGGAGGCGGTCGTCGGCAGCGCTGATGTGCCCCAGGCCGAGGATCGTGGCGATTGCGTCGTACATCTGGGAGGGCTTGCCACTGATCATGCGGCCGAGATCGACGTACGACAGGAAGGGGCGGTAGTCCGTCAGGGCCTGCTTCCAGTCCACCTGGTTCAGGGGGACGCGGCCGTGTCCGGGCCGCCTGAATCCGCCCTCGGTGTCGCCGAAGTCCTCGCCCCTCCAGGTGCGGGTGAGCGTGCTCCGGCCGGTGTCGCCTCCGACGGCGAGCTTGACCTCGATCTCCGGCTTGGCGCCGTCGTGAAGATTGCGCCAGTTGCTCGTTCGCGTCGCGTCCTGCCCCTGCCAGCGCATGTTCGTGCCGGTGAAGGCCGTCTCGATGGCCTCGGCGATGCTGGACTTGCCGGAGCCGTTGCGGCCCACCACGAGGGTGACGCCGGGCCGGGGGCTGAGGTTCAGCCAGGCGCGGGGGCCGATACCGCGGAACCCGGAGACGGAGACGGAGTCGAGGTAGATCCGGCCGACGGTGGACCGCTGGTGGGTCGCACCGTCGCCCAAGGCTTCCTGCAGGAGTTCCTTCACCGGCTCGCTGAGCGTCGCCCGGGCCAGGCGGGCCTTCACCTGCTCGGCGACGGGCGCCGGCCGAAGGGTCAAGTCCGGTGACGTAGGAGCGGCGGAATGGTGGGTGTGCTGCCTTTGCGGTTCCGTCGGGGTCATGAGGTGTCTCCAGATTCCGGTGCTGGTGCGGAGGAGAGGTTGGGACACCGGCGCTCGGTCGAGTGGATCGTGGCTCCTGCGGCCGATATGCCGACGAGACGCAACCGTAGGAGCGATGGGGTCATACCGACTTCGCGTGACGTGATAACCCTGGTTATCAAGTGAGGCCGATCGATGGAGAGTTCGTGGAGCCACCCGGAGAATCGTGCCGTGCTGTTCAAGAGTGGGTGTCTTCGTCACGCAAGTACCGCAAGGGGTCCTGTTGCCGGTTCTCGCCCGGGCAGGTACTTCGTATCGTCTCATTGACGATAAGAGGGGTGTGATGCCAAGCTGGCGGAGTGTCAATCTGCCGAGGAGCAGTCCCTTTTCGGCATTTCACCGTGCCGGTGCGGTCCCGGTTGCTTCCGCCAGGGGTCGTTGCCTGTACGCCGTCGCCCGCCCGGCCCGTCCTCCGCGCGCCGCCGCACCTTTCGGAGTCCCATGGCCCACGCCCGCTCCCCACAACCCCGCCTGAACACGCAGGCCACCGACCGGGCTGCCGGCGTACTGCTCGGCGCGGCCGTCGGCGACGCGTTGGGCGTGCCTTACGAGTTCAAGGCGACGTTGCGCGATGACCAGCAGCCGTTGATGATCGGCGGCGGCCTGGGACCGTACAAGCCCGGCGAGTACTCCGACGACACCCAGATGCAGGTCTGCATCGCCGAGGTCGCGGCCGGCGGAGCGGATCTGCGCACCCCGGAGGCCCTCGACGCGATCGCCGTCAACTTCCAGGGATGGCTGAGCGGCGGTGCCAGTGACGTCGGCGCCCAGACCCGCGCCGTCCTGAGCGCCGCCCGCCGCGCCCCCGGAGCCCCGGGGGCGGCGCTGCTCGACGCCGCCCGCCTCTTCACCGCCGCCAACGAACGCAGCGCCGGGAACGGCTCGTTGATGCGCACCGGCATAGTCGCCCTCGGTCATCTCGGCGACGCCTTCGAGATGGCCGAGGCCGCCACCGCGGTCAGCGCGCTCACCCACCCGGACCCCGACTGCGCCGACGCCTGCGTGCTGTGGTGCTCCGGCATCCGCACCGCGGTCCTGCACGGGACCTTCGACGGCGTGCGCGGCGGCCTGGAGCTCCTCCCCGCGGAGCGCCGTGAGGCGTGGGCGCGGCGGCTGGACGAGGCGGAGGCCAATCCGCCGCACCACTTCGCCAACAACGGCTGGGTCGTCCACGCGCTCCAGGCCGCCTGGTCGGCGATCACCCGCACTGCCGTGCCCGAGTTGAACCCCGCCGAGCGCAGTTTCCCCGCGCAGCACTTCGGCCTCGCCTTGGAGGCTGCGGTGCGGGCCGGGACGGACACCGACACCGTCGCGGCGATCGCGGGCGCCCTGCTCGGCGCGCGCTGGGGCTGCTCCGGCATCCCACTCGAGTGGCAGCAGGCCGTCAACGGCTGGCCCGGCCTCACCGGCGCCGATCTGGTCCGACTGGCGGCGCTCACCGCGCGCGGCGGGAGGGACGATGCCGCGGGCTGGCCCTCGGCCGCGCGCATGCCAGTCTCGTCCTCCACCCCCCACGGCTTCGCCGTCCCCCACCCCCACGATCCCGGGGTGATCCTCGGCAACCTGGCCCTGGCTCAGGGCAGCGAGCCGGTCCCTGTCGACGCCGTGGTCTCGCTGTGCCGCATCGGCACGGACCCGATCCTGGCCGGTGCCGACGTCGAGCACCTCCGCGTCTGGTTGGTGGACAGCCAGGGGGAGAATGCCAACCTCCACTACGTACTGGACCAGGCCGCCCGCACGGTGCAGCAGCTGCGCCTCGCCGGCAAGCGGGTCCTACTCCACTGTGTGGCCGGGCAAAGCCGCACCCCGGCCGTCGCCGCCCTCTACAGCCACCTGGCCACCGGCACTGACTCCAAGACCGCGCTGTCCGACCTGCGCGAGGCACTGGTGCACGGCTGGCAGCTGTCGGCGCACGCCGAGATGCACGACGCGGTGCACGAGCTGACCAACGTACCCGGTGACGGGCAGCCGACCGGGCCAGGCGTACAAACGGCTGATCCGATCACGGCCGCGTCGGTACGGGCCCACGACACCCCACCCCGGGAACGCGCGGAGGCGCCTGGCGAGCAGAGGAAGGAGGAGCTGGACCTCGGCCGTGACACGGAGCCGGAGCAGCGAGGCAAGGTCTTGAAGGGGAAAGGGGCGCAGTCCCGGGTGCGCGGGATGATGCTCGGCCTGGCGCTGGGGGACACCCTGGGCGCCGCCCGGGGCAAGCTGCAGGGAGAGGGCACGCTGCGGGCGGGTGTCAGCACCCAATTGGCCTGCTTCACCGCCGAGGGCACGATCCGCGCATGGGTGCGCGGCAGGCACAAGGGCATCTGTCATCCGCCTTCGGTGGTGTGGCACGCCTACTGCCGGTGGGCGGCTCTTCAGGGGATCGAGGTGGAGCGGATGCGGCAGCGCTGGGGTCACGGGCGGTGGCCGGACGGCTGGCTCGCCCAAATACCCGTGCTGGCCGAACGGCGCGGTTCAGCACCGGCGACCGTGGCGGCCCTGTCCAAGACCGAGCAGGGAAACATGGGGGTACCGACGACCAGCCGCGGCTGCCACGCGCTCACCCGCGTCCTTCCTGTCGCTGTGGTCGGCGCTGCACACGGCTCGGAGCAGTCAGTCCAGTTGGCCAGGGAGATCGCCGCTTTCACCCACGGCGATCCGGCCGCGCAGTCCGCCGCAGCCCATGCGGCGGTGCTGGTCGGCCACTGCCTGACCAGCACCCCCGAAACGCAGGATTCTCTGTTCGCCTACCAGTCGCAGGTGCAGCAAGCCCTGATTGACGGCGTTCATGCTCTTCACGCTGTCGACTCCGACCTGACCGCAGCCGAGCACAAGCAGCTCATCGAGGCGCTACGGCAGGCCGACGACCACCCCGCAGACGCGGGACGCCTCGCAGAACTCGCACCGGACGCCACCGCGCCCTCGGCACTGCTCGGCGGCCTGTATGTCGCCGCATCCTTCCCCAACCGGGACCAAGTGCACGCCGCGCTGCGCTTCGCCGCCGGGGCGCCGGACGGCGACTCGGTCGCCTGCGTGACCGGCGCGCTGCTTGGAGCGGCACACGGCGCCGAGGCACTGCCCATCGATCTGATCAGCCGCCACGAACTGGCCTGGGTCCTCGACATCCTGGCCCGCGACCTCGTCACCGAACTCATCGACTCCGCCAGCAGCGACGGGTTCGACGGCTGGGACGACCATTGGTGGGACCGCTACCCCGGCTGGTGACCCGCCGGCTCCTTGGGGGACTGGGGCCAGAGACCAGCTCGCGGGTCGACGTAGCGTGACGAGGGCCACAACGGAGTGGCCCGGACCACTCCCAGCTCCGGCCCCGGGGATCAGGCAGCGGCCGAGAGCGGGCGATGCCTGGAACTCAGTGAGCGCAGAATCCGCGCTTCCTCCTTGCGGGCCGCGGATGGAGAGGTACGGCCGGCGGCGCGGCGGAGGGCGAGGCCGGCGAGGGCGTCGGCGGTTTCGTTGAGGTCATGTCCGATGTGCCCCTTGAGCCAGCGGACCTGGAGGCGGTGGCGGTGGCGCAGCAGGCGGTCCATGAGGTGCCTGCCCTCCGGGAAGAGGAGGGTGCGATGGGCCGCCGCCGGGTCTGCGCTGTCCAGAGCTGCATTCGCTGCCTCGACTGCCTCGGTACTGTCGCACAGGAGGACTATGGGCGCTTCCTCGTGGCGGTCGAGGAGGCTGAGAGCGGCCGCGCAGATGCCGATCACTTCGGCTTCTCCGCTGCTTGAGGCCATGGAGTCGCCGCAGCCGGTCGTCCCGTCTTCGGCAGCCCAGCCGTAGCCGCACAGCGCGGACTCGTCGCCGACCGCGGCGTCGGCGACGGCCACGACGGCGGTGCCGGGAAGGTCTGCGAGCACGGCGTAACGGTCTGTGTCAGCCAGGGCCGTTGCCGTCGAACGTTCACTGCCGTTGTCCTCGTCCGTGTCGGCGGGAGAGTCGTCAGTGAGGACGGTGGCGAGAGCGCGGTGGCACTGCGGGCAGCCGTCGGTCCGTTCGGCGCAGTCTGCCCGGTGCCTGGCGGTCAGCTCACGCACTCTGTGCCACGACTGGGGCTCGTCGGCGGCGAAGCGTTCGAGAGCTGCGGCGCGACACTGTGCGATGAGCTCTGCGAAAGGCCCCGTGGCCATGCAAGCCTGCATCCGGTCACGGAGATCCGCGACCCGGAGTTTGGCCTCGCGGGCACGGGCAGCGAGGACAGCGGCGTCCTGGTAGGCGTCCTCCAAGGCGTCGAGCCGCGGGCGCCGTGCGAAGAGAGGGCAGGCGAGTACGTCCCGTTCGGCCTGGCCGATGGCGTAGCGGCCCCAGGCCAGCGCGGAACGGGCATGTCGGCTCCACCGTTCGACCACCGCGTCGTGCAGGAGGTACGGGTTCTCTTCCTCCCGCGCGTCGCGAAGGAGGGCCTGGACGAAGGCGTCGTCGTGGCAGTCCTCCAGTTCGCGCACCGGTGCCGGCAGTTCGCTGTCTGCCGATCTCTGGCTCCACGCCCACCGGGCGAGATCGCTCTCCGGCGCCTGCGGCGTGCCCTCCGGCAGCCCCCTATCGCGGAGTTCCTCGCGCAGGGCCGAGGCGTAGGCATCGGGGTACGCGGAACGCGCCACCCGCAGCTCCAGCATGTCCACCGGCCGGGAGGAACCGGCGAGGCGGCGAGCACGCTGCTCCTTGCACACGGCGTCCGCGCGTGAGCGGGCCTGGCGCACCTTGCGCGCGTGCCCTCGCAGCCGTCGCAGCCGCTCGGGCGGCTGGGCTGAGAGCTCCGCGCGCCGGACGTCCCCACGAGCGAGGACGTCAGCGTGCGCTAGAGCGATGGCGATGGGGCCGGCGAGTGAGGCGTGTTCCAGGGCTGCGGCCGTCTCCGCAGCGCAGATACCGTTCATGCGCGCCAGGACGGCTTCCTGCAGGGCGGTGAAGTCCTCGGCGAAGCGACGGACCAACTCCGTGTGCCCGGTGATCGTCACAATGGCCTTCCAGGTCGCGAGTGGTGTCGAGTGGGAACGTGCGCGTTGTGTGACCGGCGTGTGCGGGTAACCCGTGGGCGCAGGCTCGGGTGCACCCGATGCGGCGAAGGCGTGAAGCCCCAAATCGCGTGCGGATGCTGAGGACGCCCAGAAGGGCCCCACCGGCGGCTTGGGCTACTGCACCTGACCGGTGAAGACGGCCGTGCGGTACCAGCCCGAGCCAGAGGTGTCGGCCGGCGTGATCTCGATCTGGGCGCTCTTGGCGGTCTTGGCGAACACGCACGCCTCTTTCCAGGTCTGCGACTTGCCCGGCAGCAGGTGGGTGTCCGGCGTGCCGTTGAGACCCGCATCCGTGTCGGAGATCTCGTCGGCGCCGTTGGGGCAGGACAAGCTGACCATGCTCAGGTCGAGCGGGGACTTGGAGCCGTTCTGCACGGTGACGGAGAAAGCCAGATAGGCCTTGCCGGACGGGAAGGCGTACTCGCCGGAGGTGCCCCGGCTGAAGTCGCTCAGGTGCGCCTGGACGCCGTTGGTCCACGTGACGGTCTTGTCCAGCGCGACGGTGATGGTGTCACCGTTGGAGTCGTCCTGGGCGCTCTGGGTGTCCTGCGAGGCGCTGACGGTGGCCGTGGGCGGCGCGGTGTCGGTCTGGGTGCCACCGATGGTGGAGCAGGCGCTCAGCGAGCAGCCCACGGCCATCGCGGCCACGGCGAGGGCGGTCTTGCGCGTGCGGGTCGTGCGGGTCGTGGGACCTGCGATCAGCGCGACGAGTGCTGAAGCTCCGCGGGTGAGCCGCGCTCTGCGCCGCGACGGCTTCTTCCCGGCCTGCAGCTGCGCGTAGGCCGGGGACGTCTGCGGCGGCACGGCACCCCAGCCGGATCCGTCGGGCTGCTGGGCAGTGGACGGCGTCGACGGCGTACTGGTCATGGCAGGGAACCTCCAGGTCTTCGTGCACCGGGCACGCCGGTGTGTGGCAACGCCGGCAAAGGTGCCCTGCATCGGACGTGGAGGTCACGACGAACTGTGATAACCGGGGTTATCAGGTCCCCGTCACACTGGTCCACTCAATGGTTGTAAGGTGCTGGAACCTGCCGTCGAGCCGGGCAACCGCCTTGGACTCAGCAGGACAACAGGTTGAGATAAAGGGGGGCGGGGCTCGATGACCACTGCGCACGAAGCCGTATCGCCCATCGTCCCCGAGATGTCGGCCTGGCGGATCACTTACGCCGAAATCGCCTCCCTCGCTCAGGTGCAGAGGCCCGTGCCCACCACGTGGAGCCGCAGGCACCCGGACTTTCCGGCGCCCGTCGCCCACGAGGACGGGCGGCCCCTGTTCGACGCACGCGCGGTCGTGGACTGGCTGACGACGACGGGCCGCGGCAACGCGGACCCCCGCCATCTGCGGGCCGAACTGGCACTGCATACCCTGGCCGCCTTGCGGACGCCCGCCCTGCCCGCCGCGGTCCTCGTGGGGGCGCTGACGGCGTTGATCTGCCTGCGCCACCAGCTCGATGCCGCCGTCTCGGGCCAGAGCTGGGACGCGGTCCTCGCCAAGGCTGCCGACCTCGATCCCGAGGACACGTTCCTGTCGGCCGAGCTGGGTGCAGTCTCGGACCCGGACCGCACCGGTCCGGGGCTCGCCGTCCTCGCCGACGAGCTGACCGAGGCTGCCTACACACCAGCCGAGGCCTTCGACTGGGTCCTCGAGGCCCGCCGCCGCCTCGGCTTCCACGACCTCGCTGCCGACGAGCCCACCCCGGCGGTGGTACGCGCCCTCGCGGCCCTGTCCGGCGTCGACACTCTCGACGAGGGCTCCGTAATCGCCACCCCGCACGCACGCTCCGGTGACCTCCTCGCCGCCCTGCACGCCCAGGCCGCCGAGGACTCCGGTCACACCTACCTCGCCTGCGACCCCGACCTGGCGAGGGTCCGCCTGGTACGCCGCCGGATGCTGGTGCGCGGAGTGAACGAGTTCGACCTCGGCGTCACCGAGGGAGAGGACCTGCCCGTCGACGACTGGGGCTACCCCCGTCTACTGGTCTGCGTCCTCCCTTACGAAGCGGCGGAGACCCGCAGCCCGCAGGCCGTCCTGGAGCGGGTGCAGGCGCTCACCGACTACCTCGGTGACGGCTCGACGGCCGTCATCCTCGGCCCCGCCGACGTGCTGGTCCGCCCGCTGCCCCGGCACGGCGACGCCGACCGCCTGCGCCGCTCCTTCCTCCGGGACGGCCTGCTCAAGGCAGCCGTCAGCCTCCCCGACGGTGCTTTCCCCTACCGCCCGGGCTACCGCACCGCCGTGTGGGTGCTGGCCCGCACACCGGCGGAGAACCGTACCGGCCTGGTGTTCCTCTCCGACTACTCCGCGCAGCCGCTCACTGACCCGGTCCTCGACGCGCTCGCCGAGGACATCACCATCTGGCGCGCCTCCGGCTGGCGCGGCGACCGCCGGCACGAACCCCGCCATGCGGTGATCGTCCCAGCCAAGGACCTCGACGACCGGCCGGGTGCCGCCTTCACGACCCAGCACCGTCCGACCACGGCCCGCTACACCCGCGGTGTCATCGAGCGTCCGGCCCGCATCAGCGACCTGGAGCGGCGCCTGACGGAGCTCTACGAGCAGGCCCGGCAGCGCGCCGACCTGCGTGCGACGCTGGGCGCTCGGGCCGTGCTGCGCTCCGAGGACCAGCCGGTACGGCGCACCACCGTGCGTCGGCTCCTCGCAGAGCGCCGCCTGCGACGCCGCCCCGGCCACCGCATCGCCGAGGAACACCTTTCGGCCGAGGGCCACTACACGGTGCTCACCCCCGACGAGATCCTCGGTACCGCCCGCCCGGGGAGCCGTCGCATCGACCGTGGCGTGTTCCTCACCGGCTACGAACACGCGCAGTTCACCGAGCCGGGCGACATCGTCGTCACCACGAGCCCCCGATTCGGCGCGTACGTCGACGAAGCCGGCCTGTCACTTGTGGCCGCCCCAGCCCGCATCCTGCGAGTCCACCCCGATGCCGACCCGCCGGTTCTGCCTCGGGTCCTTGCGGCGCTGCTGCGGGCGGCGGCCGCCGAGTACGCGCGCACCAGCGGCGCGGTGCGGGCCTCGCGAGGCGTCGAAGACCTCCTTATCCCTGACCTGAGCTGGGACGAGGCTGAACGCTTCGACGCCCTGCTCGCCGAGCTCGATAGCCGCGCGACCCTCCTGCGGGAACAGTCCGCCGCCCTCGACGACCTGGCCCGCACCACCGCCGCCGGCATCGCCGACGGCACGCTCACCCTCCAGAACTTCCCCGGCACCGACGACTGAAGGAGACGCTTCACCCCATGATTCCCGGCCAGAAGAAACCCACCGACCAGGCGGAGCTGTTCAGTGCCTCCACCGCCAAGGAGATCCAGGACATCCTGTGGAAGGCCGCGGACAAGCTGCGCGGTTCCATCGACGCCGCGCAGTACAAGGAGTTCGTCCTCGGCCTGATCTTCCTCAAGTACGTCTCCGACGCCTTCGAGGAGCGCCGCACCGAGCTGGCCAAGGAGCTAACTGAGGACGGCATCGACGAGGAGCGCCTGGACGAGTTCCTGGAGGACCGCGACGAGTACACCGGCGCGCACGTCTTCTGGGTGCCCGAGACCGCCCGCTGGTCGTGGATCGCCACCCACGCCAAGAGCCAGGGCGTCGGCAAGCTCCTGGACGACGCGATGGACGCGGTCATGGCGGAGAACGCCTCGCTGAAGGGCGTCCTCCCGAAGATCTTCAACCGGGACAACGTCGACCAGAAGCGCCTGGGCGAACTCGTCGACCTCATCAGTGACGCCCGCTTCGGCGGCAACGAGGACAAGCCCGCGCAGGACGTGCTCGGTGAGGTGTACGAGTACTTCCTCGGCAACTTCGCCCGCGCCGAGGGCAAGCGGGGCGGCGAGTTCTACACCCCCCGATCCGTCGTCCAGCTCATCGTGGAGATCCTGGAGCCCTACGAAGGGCGCGTGTACGACCCGGCGTGCGGCTCGGGCGGCATGTTCGTCCAGGCCAGCAAGTTCATCGAGGCCCACCGCGGCCGCGGCCACAAGGCCGACATCGCGGTCTATGGCCAGGAGCTCAACGAGCGCACCTGGCGGCTGGGCAAGATGAACCTCGCCATCCACGGCATCGACGGCAACCTCGCCTCCCGGTGGGGCGACACCTTCGCCGACGACAAGCACCCTGACCTCAAGGCCGACTTCGTCATGGCCAACCCCCCGTTCAACATCAAGGACTGGGCGAGGGACGAGAGCGACCCGCGCTGGAAATACGGGGTGCCGCCGAAGAACAACGCCAACTACGCCTGGCTCCAGCACATGATCTCCAAGCTGGGCGAGCGGGGCACCGCCGGCATCGTCCTGGCCAACGGGTCCATGGCCTCCCAGCAGAGCGGCGAAGGTGAGATCCGCCAGGCCCTGGTCGAGGCAGACTTGGTGGCGTGTATGGTCGCGCTGCCTTCGCAGTTGTTCCGCACGACCCAAATTCCAGCGTGTCTGTGGTTCCTAGCCAAGGACAAGTCCCCGCAGGGGGCGCGGCGTTTGAACGACCGGCGCGGCGAGATTCTGTTCATCGACGCCCGCACCATGGGCGAGATGGCCGACCGGACTGAGCGCGTCCTGACGGAAGCCGACCTCACGAAGATCGCCGGGGTGTACCACGCGTGGCGGGGCACTGCGTCGGCGCGCGTGGCGGGGCTGACGTACGCGGACGAGCCCGGGTTCTGCTTCTCGGCCGACCTGGCGACGGTTCGGGAACACGGGTACGTGCTGACGCCGGGGCGGTACGTGGGAGCAGTCGAGGCGGAGGAAGAAGACACGGAGGCCGTGGCGGAGCGGATCGCCGCGCTGACGGAAGAGCTGTACGGGCTGTTTGACCGATCGGCGGAGCTCGAGAAGACGGTGCG
Organism: Streptomyces sp. NPDC054834; assembly: GCF_053611185.1. Lineage (NCBI taxonomy): Bacteria > Bacillati > Actinomycetota > Actinomycetes > Kitasatosporales > Streptomycetaceae > Streptomyces > Streptomyces sp. NPDC054834. The sequence continues at coordinate 61,042 of NZ_JBSGZV010000030.1, forward strand.
GGAGCAGCTGGGGAGGATCGGTGTCTGAGTGGATCGAGACCACCATCGGCGAGGTAGCGACCGTCTTTGACGGGCCGCACGCCACACCTAAAAAGACCGACACAGGCCCCTGGTTCCTCAGTATTTCCAGCTTGGACAAGGGGCGCCTTAACCTGGCTGAGTCGGCTCATGTCTCTGAAGAGGACTTCCGGAAGTGGACTCGACGGGTGACACCGCAAGCGGGCGACGTGTTGTTTTCTTACGAGACGCGCCTTGGTGAAGCCGCTCTCATGCCCTCGGGAATCCGGGCATGCCTTGGTCGGCGCATGGGAATTCTTCGACCGAAGGTGGACCGTGTAGATCCCCAGTTCTTGCTCTATGCATACCTGGGACCTGAATTTCAAAATACCATCGCCGCGCGGATGATTCATGGCGCTACGGTAGACAGAATCCCCCTAGCCAATCTGCCGACGTGGCCTATCCGCCTCCCTGGCCTCACCGAACAGCAAGCGATCGTGGCCGTGCTCGGGGTGCTGGATGACAAGATCGTCGTCAATGAGCGCATCGCGGCCACAGCCCGGCAGCTTGGCATGGCCCTTTTCGCTCAGGTCTTGGTTGAGGGTGACCTGATTAAGGCGGACGTCGAATCCGTATCAAGCCTGCTCGCCCGAGGAATCGCGCCCAAATATTCAGACTCTTCTGAAGATCTCGTTGTCCTTAACCAGAAATGCATCCGTGATGGTCGCGTGAATTTGAATCCCGCGCGGCTCACTTTGCGCGATAAGGTCAAAGATTCGAAGCTTCTCCGTCGAAATGACGTACTGGTCAATTCGACGGGCGTCGGTACCCTTGGTCGAGTCGCTCGCTGGACTTCTAATAAGGCGGCGACAGTTGACTCGCATATTACGATCGTGCGCTTTGATGAGGCCCGCGCAGATCCGGTCTGTGCAGGTTTTGCGTTGCTCCGTGCTCAGCCGGAGATTGAGGCGATGGGTGAGGGGAGTACTGGCCAAACAGAGCTTCGCCGCACTCAACTCGGCGGCCTGGAACTCAGCCTGCCTAGCAGGACGCGGCAGCAACAACTCCGCCCCAAGCTCGATGCACTGGAGGAGCAAGCCGACCAGGCTCTGGCGGAGTCATTGACCCTCGCCGCCCTCCGCGACACCCTCCTCCCCCAGCTCATGTCCGGCCGGCTTCGCGTCAAGGACGCCGAGAAGATTGTCGAGGACCACACGTGACGCACGACGACGAGAGCGGAAGAAACGAGCACCATCGCCCCTTGGAGGCCGACTGGGAGCTGCTCGCGCTCGATGAGCTGGCCGAGCTGGCCTGGCTGCCCGCCTCCGGCAACGAGTTCGCCCCCGGCTCCGGGCACCGCCAGTCGTGGGACGACCTGATCCTCTACCCCGACCTCCGTGAGGCGATCGAGCGGCTCAACCCCGAGCTGCCCCCGGACGCCGTCCGTGATGCCGTCACCGCCGCAGCGACTCCGGCGTCGCAGGACACGTACGAGGAGAACCGCACCGCCCACACGTACCTGACGGCTGGCATCCGCTCCGTCACGTACACCGACAGCTTCGGTGCCGAGCACAACCCGACCATCCGCCTCGTCGACCTTGCCGACCCGGACGCGAACACCTACCGCGCCCTGACCCAGGTCACCGTCATCGACGGCGAGAAGAACCGCCGCTTCGACGTCGTCCTGCACGTCAACGGCCTCCCGCTCGCCGTCCTGGAGCTGAAGCGCGCCGGCGACGAGGACGCCACACTTCAGGACGCGCACTCACAGATCACCCGGTACGTGGAGGAGTTCCCGACCGCCTTCCGCTACAACGCTGTGGTCCTGCTCTCCGACGGCATCACGGCGAAGTACGGCACGCCCTTCACCCCGTACGAGCACTTCGCGCCGTGGAACACGGACGAGTCCGGCGCCCGCGTCGATCCGCTCGACGCGGAGGGCATCATTGACTCGGGCCAGAACCTGGCGCTGCACGGCCTGTTCACTCAGCAGCGGTTCCTCTCCCTCGTCCAGTCGTTCATCAACTTCGTCCCGTCGAAGCGGATGAAGCGCATCGCGAAACCGCACCAGTACCACGCGGTGACCCGTGCCGCCGAAGCCGTTCGCGAGGCCGCCGCCACCGACGGGAAGGCCGGCGTCGTCTGGCACACGCAGGGTTCGGGCAAGTCCGAGGAGATGGTGCTCACCACGACGATGGTGATGCGCGACCCGGCCCTGCTGAACCCGACAGTCGTCGTCATCACCGACCGCAACGACCTAGACGACCAGCTGTACTCCACCTTCCTGGAAAGCCAGGTCCTCCCGGAGAGCCCGAAGCAGATCCTCACCCGCGCCGACCTCCGCCAGGAGCTGGCGGCCAAGCGGACCGGCGGCATCCTCTTCACCACCCTGCAGAAGTTCGGCAAGACCAAAGACGAGAAGGAGTCCGGTGCCGACCACCCGCTCCTCTCCGACCGCCGCAACATCGTGGTCGTCGTCGACGAGGCCCACCGCAGCCACTACGACAACCTCGACGGCTACGCCCGCCACCTGCGCGACGCCCTCCCGCACGCCACGCTCCTCGCCTTCACCGGCACCCCGATCTCCGAGGCCGACCGAAACACCCGCGAGGTCTTCGGCGACTACATCGACGTCTACGACCTCAAGCGGGCCGCCGACGACGGCGCGACCGTCAAGGTCTTCCACGAGGGCCGCGTCATCCAGCTCGTCCTGGACGAGGACGTCGACCCGACGAAGATCGACGAGGAGGCCGACCGCATCACCGACGGTCTCGACGACACTGAGCGCCGCCGGGTCGAGCAGGCCGTCGCCACTATGAACGCCATGTACGGCGCGCCCGCCCGCATAAGGGACCTCGCGCAGGACCTGGTGACACACTGGGAGGCGCGGCGCGAGCGGATGCAGCCCTTCGTCGGTGTCTCCGAGGAGGGTGGGGCGACCGGCAAGGCGATGGTCGTTTGCGCGACCCGCGAGATCTGCGTCCGGGTCTACGACGCCCTGCGTGAGTTGCGGCCGGAGTGGCACAGCGACGAGGTCGACAAGGGCGCCATGAAGATCGTCTTCTCCTCGGACTCCCGGAAGGACCCCGAGCAGCTGCGCGCCCACGCCCTGCGCGACAGCCAGCGCAAGGCGGTCATCAACCGGGCCAAGGACCCCGACGACGAGCTGGAGCTGCTCGTCGTCAACAACATGCTCCTGACCGGCTTCGACGCCCCGCCGGTCCACACGATGTACCTGGACCGACCGCTCAAGGGCGCCAACCTCATGCAGGCACTGGCCCGGGTCAACCGCCGCTTCCGCGGCAAGGAGGACGGCCTCCTCGTCGGCTACGCGCCGCTCACTGAGAACCTGCAGAAGGCGATCGCCGAATACACCGACGCCGACCAGCGCGACCGCACCCTGGGCCAGGACCTCGACCGCGCCCTGGACGAGCTGCGCAACGAGTACGACATCCTCACCGACATCCTGCGCGGCTTCGACTGGCGGGCGCGCCTGACCCAGCCGACCAAGACGGCCTTCATAGACGCCGCTCTGAAGACGGCCAACTACCTCCGGGACCCGCGCACCCCGGGCAACGACCCGGACAAGCTCGACGACCCCCGCCAGACTCTCGGCCGGCGCTTCCGCGAGCACGCCCACTGCCTCGAGCGCTTCTACGCGCTGTCCGGCAGCGCCACGAACATCGGCGAGCGCTTCCCGGACCACCCGTCCTGGCGCCGGGACATCCAGTTCTTCGTCGAGGTACGCGCCTACATGGCCAAGCTCGACGCGATGGACCGCGAGGCTCGCGGCCTGCCCGTCGCCCGCGACGTCGAGCTGTACCTCCAGCAGCTGACCTCGTCGGTCGTCGAGACCGGCGGGATAACGGACCTGTTCGCCGAGGCCGGCCTGGAGATCGCCGACCTGACGCACCTCAACGACGCCCTTGTCGCCAAGCTGCAGAACAGCGAGACCCCGCACCTGGCGGCGGAGGCGTTGCGGCGGCTCGTCGAGAAGAAGATGCGCGAGGTGACGCGGCACAACATCGTTCGTCGCACGGCGTTCTCCGAGCAGCTGCAGGACCTCATGCTCCGGTACATGCGGCAGCAGTACACGAGCGCTGAGCTCATCGCCAAGCTGGTCGAGATGGCCAAGGAGGTCGTCGAAGACGCCAGGCGCGGCGAGAAGTTCGACCCGCCGTTGAACTGGCGAGAGCTCGCCTTCTACGACGCGGTGGCCGACCACGGCACGGCGCGGGAGCTCATGGGCGACGAGGTCCTGGCCGGCATCGCCCGCGAGCTCGTCGCTGAGGTCCGGAAGAAGCTCAAGCCGGACTGGATCGCTCGTGACGCGGTCCGCGCCGGTCTCCGCAGTGCCATCAAGCGCCTGCTGGCCCGCCACAACTACCCGCCGGACCGCCGTACGGAGGCCGTCAACCTGGTCCTGAAGCAGATGGAGCACTTCGCCAACGAGTGGTCCACGAACGGAGTCCCGGACAGCTGACCGGAATCCGGGCACTCCACGTTCACGACTTTCCCCGGCAGGGGTGGTCCTCTGTCGGGGAGCGTGCACATCTATGGGGGGTGCGGCAATGGACGTTGCCACAGGACTGAAGCGTGCCGGTTCGCAGAATCTGAGACTCGGCGGGGTTCGAACCGGACCGAGGGACTGGCGCTTTGCACCAAGAGACGCGCGGGTTCGGGGTCAACTTGCGTTAGATTACAGCCAGATCAGCCCAGGGGGTCTGGCGCGATTGGCGGCATCTTTGGGCTTTTTCCCATGGCCGCTCAGCTGAAGTCAAGGGGGAACCGCGGCATGAAGTACAAGAACGAAGCTGAGATCAAGAAGGCACTTGGGATCGAGTCCTGGAGGAACCTCTCCAAAGACAAGATGATCAGGTTCGCGGCCATGATGCCCAACATGGACACTGAGGTGGCTCTCAAGATCGTTGAGCAGTTCCCCGCGTTCAAGGACTTCGCCAAGGATGCTGTGAGTGCGATAGAGAGAGCGCACGAGTCCACGCTCTCGGCCAACAACCAAAGCCAAGAGCATGTCCACCGCGCCTGCCAAGAAGTCAGAGACATCCTCAAGGGTGAACTCAACAAAGACGACCTGAGCTGGGAAGAGAAGAAGTTTCTGATCGAGCAGATCCAGGAAACTGCAAGGATGCAGTTCCAAAAGGACAGCGAGAACAAGCAGTTCTTGGACGGGGCGCTGAAGAAGGTGCTGATGGGCGCTGCTGGCGCGCTCGCCCTAGGCGTGGCTTTCGTCGGCGGCAGAGTGATGGCCGAGGCCAAGGACGATCCCGAAGATTCCCTGGATAACTGACTGCGATTCAGCAGCGGGATCACTGACCGTTTGGCGCGGCGACTCCGCCTGTGCGGGGCTCTCTCGGCTCGGACCGCGTGGCAGCTTCGCGGTGCGCTCGGGGTGGGCGGCGGCAATGTAGCGCATGGCGGTGGTGTCGCCGATGCCGAGCAGCCGCATGAGGCGGAGGGGGATCTGCGGAGATCTGGACCTCGTCCAGGATGCGGTCCTGTCGGAGTTGCGACAAGCGCCTGCCAGAGGCCGATGTCCCCGACGTCGGATGGCATCTACGTGGTGCTCCGGCTGCCTCTCACCGCTCCCGGAGCGCTGCATCCGCGCGGCCGGCTTCCAACGCCGGAAGTGGCTCTCGGATTTCGCTACACAGCCAACCAGAACGTCACCCCGGCCCTGATCAACAACCTCGCCACCTGCGAATGGGTCAAGAAGGGCGAGCCGCTGTGCTTGATCGGCGACTCCGGCTATCGGCCTCGGTTCCGCCACCGCGATGTCCGGCCTCCGGGTCCGCTACGCGCTCGCCGCAAAGCTCGTCGAAGCCGCCGACGAGAAACAGCTGACCAAGACCATCGCCTGCTACGGGCGCGTCGACCTGCTTTGCATCGACGAACTGGGACACCTCGAACTCGACCGCCGCGGAGCCGAGATGCTGTTCCAGGTCTTGACCGAGAGGGAGGAGAAGAACAGTGTGGCCATCGCCTCGAACGAATCGTTCGGAGGCTGGACCAAGACGTTCACCGACCCCAGGCTCTGCGCGGCCATCGTCGACCGACTGACCTTCAACGGCACCGTCATCGAGACCGGCACCGAGTCCTACCGCCTCGTCCAGACCAAAGCCAAGCAGCAGCAGACGAAGAAGCAGCCGCCCCGAGGCCAGCTGGCCGGTGGGATTTAATCCCTGGTGCCTCGGGCCCGGCGGTCCAGGAACTCAACCAGCCGTGTTTCCGAACGCGCAAGCTCCCGTTGTTCGCCAGGAAGCGAAGCGAGGGCGTCGACCAGGACCCGCTTTCGCGGGACGTGCACCATGTTGCCGGAGTAGATCCGGCAACTGGAACACCAGGCAAGTCCGATGCACCGCTCGAACATGGAGGACTCGGGCGGATGGAATCGGCACTGGTACGAGCGGACAGGCGTTCCGCAGGCGGCACAGATTCGACGGTCCCCGCCGGAGACCGTGTCCGAGGTCCCGACCTCGCGCCAGTGCTGCCGGCCGGCCGGTGCTCTTCAAGTCGTCATGCCCAGCATTCTCTCCCACAGCGCGTCGCCCAGCACAGCCGTCCCGGCGAAGGTGGGGCCGGAGCAGACCGAAAGCCGGGACCACCTCAAGTCGGAACAATCGCCGAACCAGCCCCGAGGTGAGGCCAGTTCAGGCCGCGAAAGCGGCACCAGTTCAGACCGTTAACGCCAGCCGGTGTCCTGGAACGCCTGTCGGCCCTGGAGTTGACACGTCCGAACGGATTCCGACCCGTACTCACGACCGGTGAAGTAGGTCGTCTGATGCGCGCGGCAAGCCGGATTCGCAAGCTGGACGACGGCGGCATGGTCAACAGCCGCGCGGCCGAACGTGGCGATCGAGTCGCCCGCAACAAGGACGGCTCGGTGGCCGTGTTCCCCGCGCAGCCCGCGTAGACGTAGGCGCGCTCGCCTCCCCCTGGTCCGACCGCAGCCGGATCAGGGCGAGACTCGTCGGCGTCCTCTGCCTTTCCGCGGGCGGCATGTGCGGTGCTCGCAGCCCGCGACGTCAGGGCATCGGGCGCCCTGATCGGTTCGGACAGGTCATGATGTCGGTTCCAACATGAGGCTCACGCCGGACAGGCTGCCGACGTCAGGCACGGCGTCCTCATCGAAGTAGGGAACCAGGCGGCTGGTCTCCCAGGCAGCCAGCGCTTCAGGCGAGATCAGTATGAGCCCTTGGCCCTCGACGAATCCGTCCAGGGGTTCCGGCAGGGTCACGCTCGTGACCAGAACCCACAGCATGGAAAGGGAGACCTCGCTCTTCATGGTCTCCACGAGCGCGAGCGCCTGCAGCAGCCGATGTGTCAACGTCGCCTGGTCGTCCGGGGGGACCTCATCGTTGTCCAGGCAGGCGAAGGACATGACGTTGGGCCCGCGGTCCGGGAGTTGCAGATTGGGATGGAGTGCCATGTGCATGGTCAATCCGTCTTCAGTCTGCAGGCTCTGCAGGATCTCGTATCCGTCCTTCGCCAGCAGCCTCAGGCAGCGGGCGTCGACCGCCTCCTGCGATTCGGCGGGCACAGTGAGGGGCTCCGCGGCTTCCGTGGGCTCGGCCGACGCTGGTCGACTTGCGGAATCGCCAACTACCGTGAGGCCGTTCACGGTCGGGGCAAGTCGTGCTGAGTCGAGCAGCTCGTCGACGTCAGCTTCGAGAGTCGTGCGGATGTCCGCACCGAGTCGACCCCATCCGAAGAAGCGAGCGGTCTCACGGAGCAGCTCTTCCCGGCTGATACCGGGTGACTCCGTCACCAGGCCGATCAGTGCCACCTGCCGTTCCGAGGGCGGGACGTGCTCCGCCTTACGAGGCCTGCTGCTCCCGGGAAAGCGAGCGAGAAGCGTCCTGGGCGGCGCGAGGTCGACAACATCCTTGTCGTGGGTGACGTGCTTCCGCCGCGCGAGGGTGTGTACGGCATCCCGGATGCTCTCCTGGATGACCTTTCCGCTGCGCCCCTTCTGCCAGGCGTCTCGCACGCGGGTGAACAGCACCTCCATGTGCATGGGCGCCTCCACCTTGAGGATCTCGTGTACGACCTTCACGAGGGTCCCGGCCGCTTGTGCATCGGTCAGGTCGTAGCTGGTGGTGCGGTGCGACTTCGCGATCCGCCGGTGCAGTTCGACCAGTTCGGCTTCGCTGAGCCGGTTGTATTCGGTGCTCCAGGCGGAAGGTCGGTCCTCGTCCGTCGGGACGAACGCGATCTCCCTTGTGTCTAGTGGGCTCGCTGTGCGCGCCTGTGCCCCATCGGATGTGCCTTCGGTCTCCGCCTCCGGGAATTCGCTGTGCGGAAGTGGTGTCGGGGGCTCCGGGAGGTGCGGGCGGCTGGCGACCGCTGACTGGATGGCTGCGCGCAGGCGGGCTTCAGCGTCGGGACGGTTGCGGTACCAGTCGGTGCTCCAGACCCGGTACAGCCGCCATCCCAGACCGCGGAGTACGGATTCGCGAAGTCGGTCACGGTCGCGGGCGACGAATGCGGAGTGGTACATGGCCCCGTCGCACTCGATGCCGAGGGCGTAAGTGCCCGGCATGTCAGGGTGGCGGATTCCGAGGCCGATGCGGTAGCCGGCCACTCCGATCTGGGCCTGCACGTCGTAGCCCCAGCCGGTGAGGACCCGCTGCACCTCCTTCTCGAAGGGAGTCCGGGTCTCGACCGCGCAATTCTCGCCCGCGGGTTCCAGGACGCCTGGTCCTGACCTGGCGTACTCCAGAAATCGCTTGAGGTGCTGGACGCTGGGGTTGGCCTGATCGGCGATCCGGCTCGGGTCGAAGGAGGCTACGACCTCCATGCGACGCCGGGCTCGTGTCGCCGCGACGTTCAACCGGCGCCAGCCGCCTTCCTTGTTGATCGGGCCGAAGTTCGAACGGAGTGTGCCCTGTGCGTCCGGTCCGTAGCCGATCGACATGATCATCACGTCGCGTTCGTCGCCCTGGACGGACTCCAGGTTCTTGATGAAGAAACCGTCGAGCCGGTCCTCGTTGACGTACTGGCGCAACTCCGGCTGCTGGGAGAGAGCCTTCTGCACGGCCTCGTCGATCGCCTGGGCCTGGGCTTGGGACAGCGCGACCACACCGAGGCTGAGCCCGGGGCGCGTGGTGAAGTGGTGGATGACACGTTCGGCCACCAACTCGGCCTCGATGCGGTTGTCCCGGCGCCGGCCGCGGTCGTAGACACCGTCGGCCTGGAAGAACGCCACGCCGATGTCGTCCCCGTGCTCCAGCGCACCGGGGAAGGTGACCATGGCGTTCTCGTAGAAGGAGCGATTGCTGAACGTGATCAGTTCTTCGTGGCGGCTGCGGTAGTGCCAGCGCAGGGGCAGGCTGCGCAGCACGCCGCTGGCCTTGCAGGCATCCAGGACGGACTCGAAGGAGCCGTCGTCCTCCGCCCACGCGTCCTCATCGTCATCGTCATCTCCGGCCGTGTTGAAGAAGCTGGTCGGGGGCAGCTGCTTCTGGTCCCCCGCGACGATGAGCGCGTCACCCCGGTATACGCAGTTGACCGCGTCCTGCGGTAGCACCTGCGACGCCTCGTCGAAGATGACCACGTCGAAGCGGAAGTCGGGCGGCAGGAACTGGCTGACGGTGAGTGGGCTCATCATGAAGCAGGGCTTGATGAGACGAACCACGTCACGCGTCTCGCTCAGCAGTTCACGCACCGGCATGTGGCGGCGCTTGAGCTGCGACTGGCGCAGCAGGATCCCTGCCTGGCCCGAATGCAGGCGACGGGGGCGGCGCGCGTTGCAGGCGGCGATGACGGTGGCCGGCGCGGACTCGACGAGCTGCCGGTCGTGTTCCTGGAAACGGGTCACGAGTGCGTCGCGTGCCGTGCCGCTCACGGGGCGCAACCGTGAGTCCGTGGCGAGCTGGTGCTCGGTCCAGGATTGCAGCACGGCTCGTTCCACCAACTCGGGGAAAACGAGCCCGCTTGTACCGCGCTCGACGCCCTGGTCGACGAGTGTGTCCAGGCCGAACGACTTGAGCCGGGTCCTGGCGGCCGCGTACGACCACCAGTGCTCCGGGCCGTCGGTGTCCTTGACCATGGCGTCCAGGAGCTCCCTGGCAGCGAGGAAAGACTCGTCCGCGCTGAGACGCAGTTCCCGACGGCGGGACTTCTTGAAGTGACCGAACAGCTGCTCTGAAAGCTCGGTCCACTCCTTGAGGCGTCGAGCGATGGCTGGGTCCGGGCCGATCGAGCACATCATGCGCGCGGCTTCGGGACGCAGAGGCGCGGAATCGCGTCCGCTGGCGATACGACGCACCTTGTGGGCCCAATCCAGGGCTACGCTCAGTTCGGCCGGGTCGGTGTTCACCCCCCGGTACAGCCCCTCGAGCAGCGCCTCGTCCGTCTCGCGGCTGATCAGCAAGGTTGCGTCGGCCGCTCGTGCGGCGACGACGGCTCCGGTGACATCGCGGCTTTCGGCCACCGTGGGGTTGGAGTCGCTGAGGCCGGAGTCGGCCTGTACCCGGCGTACGGACCGGATCAGCAGGGCCGCATCCTCCATGGGCGCCACGTGTGCCTCGAACCAGGTCGCGGCCTGGCCCAGCGGCTGCGCGAGCAGGGTGGTGCCGACGGCCGACAGGTAGGGGCGTGCTGCGGCCGACCGCCAATCTGCGCATCGGTGCCGCAGCTGCGCCGCGTTGCGGATCAGTTCGGGGGCGATGCGCCGGCCATGCGTCAGTTGGGCGGCAAGCTTTGCGCGACGTTCCTGATCGGCAAGGGCCTCGGGCACGAGACGGCGCACGGTGGCCATGGTGTCCAGCGCGGCGGCAAGCGCCACGAGGTCGAGCCCTGACTCCGCTTCACCGTAATGGCCGAGTAGAGGCAGACGCCGTCGTGCTGCCGTCTCGCTGCTGCGGGTGTCGCACTGCTGGATCGCTTCTGCGATCAACCTGTCCAGTGGCGAGGCATCGTCGAGAGCCTCCCGCAGTTCGGGGAGCGTGGTTTCGAGCCCACGGTAGTGCGGGCCGAGCAACCGTTCATGGGCAGGGGCCTGGTCGTTGAAAGCGGCAGTGGCCGCCCGCGCCTTCCGCACGGCCGCCGTGACCTCACGAGCCTGACCGAGAGTAAGAACGCCGGTCGAGGCGTGTCCTCCCGCCGCCTTGAGCCGCTCGACGCTGTCGATCAGGTGGGCTGCCTCATCCAGGGGAAGCAGGTGTGCCCGGAACCAGTCCGCCACCGTGCGGCAACTCATTTCCGCCAAGGCGGCTCCGTCGACGGTCACGAAGCCGACATCGAGGGGTGCGGACCAGGAATCGAGGTCGTGGCTCAGGGCGCGCCCCAGCTCCAGGACGTCAGGCGCAGGACGCGTCCCGTGGGCGGCATGCGCTGTCAGCAGGCTTCGACGCCCGGGGTCAGCGAGCGCGTCCGGTGCCGTGTGGTGAAGCCCGGCCGCGATGGCGACCGCTGCCGAGAGGGCGTCGAGTCCCTGTTGGGCGTCGTCTGCGTAGTGGCCCAGCAGGGGACGGTGATGCTCGAGCAGCGCCACGAGTCGGCGGTGGCTGTGCCACCATGCCAGCGCCCGGTCGAATCCCTCGATCAGCTCAGCGCTCCACTGGCCGGACTCGGTGAGTGCAAGCGCGCGTTTCCGGTCCGTCCGCTGCTGTCGGGAGAAGAGACCGCCCAGTCGATTGCGGGCCTTCAGCCGCTCCACCAGTTCGGGAAGGTCCTCCACGTCGAGAACGGCCTGCCTGAACCGGTTCTGTGTGGCCGCGCGCGCGGCGACCAGTTCCACGAAGGCCTCCTCGACTTCTGCCGCAGCCGCACTCACGGCAGGGAACGCGTCCGGCTCCAGCCAAGCGGCCAGTGGCCGATGCGCCGTTTCTCCCTGAGCTATGACGCCACTCAACGCAAGCGAGGCGGAGACCGATTCGGGTACGTCGAGGCCGATACGCCGGGACACGCGTTCAGCGGCCTCCTGCGCGGAGGCAAGGCGTGCCGACACTTCGCTGCAGCGTGCACGTAGCTGCTCGACCTGTCGTCTGGTAAGCGATGTGAGGTCGAGTCCGGCAGGTTCCAGGCGGGCGAGGTCTCGCTCTGCACGCGGGACATCAGGTACGACGGAGGGGGCCAGACGGTCCCAGGCACTTCCGGCCAGCACAGCGGCCCGGGCGCGCGCTGCCGTGGTGTCGTGAAGCATCTCGAAGAACCGGGCGACAGCCGATGTGGCGGCTTCGGCCGCCTGGTGGTGAAGATCGTCCCAGTGCTCGGGGTCGAACCACGTCTCCAGCGGGCGGTGCTCCTTCTCTCCGAGAGCCGCGACGTCGCACGCCCGCAGCGCGTCCTCCACCCCCTTCACCGCGGGGAGGCCCAGTGCGGCCGTCACGGCGCGGGCGAGCTGGTCGGCTCCGGTGAGGAGACGACTGATCTCTTCGAATTTCTCCGCTCGGGCGCGAAGGGTGTCTTCCGACCAATCGGACAGGTCGAATCCGCTGGGATGCAACGTTGTGAGGGCCAGCTCGTCGGGTCCTGGCGCAGCCTTCAAACGGGGCGACAGTTCCTGCCACAGGCGGCCGGCCAGCCGCTCGGCCGCGGCCACGGCTTTCTTCGCGGTCCGCAGCCGGGGCCTGAAGTCATCGACCTGCGCCTCGATGGCGTCCGCCATCTCAGGAGCCGTCAGCCAGTGTTCCGGAACCGCAGGCCGCGAAGGGAGGGTGGCCAGCAGTTCGGTCAGGCGCTCCGTCATCGCCAGGGCGGTGATGGGCGCACCGTCGGAACTCAGAGGCTGGTAACGGGCGACGGCTTCGGTCAGCGCGTCGAGGGCTGCTGACGCCTGCTCCAGAGCAGGGCGTGGATGCGGAGTGCCGGTGCGCAGTCCGCGCCACGGGAAGTCCTCGTCGGCTGCGGCACTCCAGACAGCGGATATCTCTTGTGCGGTCGACAGGATCTGTTCCAAGTCGATGTCGCTCAGCAGTTCTGGCCGGAAGGCCCGTCCTCGGTCCATGGCATTGTCCGAGGATTCGTGCGCAGCACTCAGGTAGGCCACAGGAGCTTCGGAGAGCTGACTGATCCGACCGATCACGTCATGCAGAGTCCGCTGAAGCGGGAGGCGGACCTCGTTCATGGCGGCCGCGTAACCGGAGAGCGACTTCCTCGCCTGCTGGGCCTTCGCCAATTCGCGAGTGGACAGCTGCGGCGCCCGTGGCTCCTCGGTGAGTGCCCGGCCCAACGCCTGGGCCACGGCCTTTCGGGTGGTGTTGTGGCTGTGCAGGGCCAGAGCGTAGGAGTCCAGGCCGACGTGCTTGAGCCGGCTATGTACGACGTCCAGTGCGGCGGCCTTTTCACTGACGAAGAGGACGCTGCGCCCGGCTTGCATCAAGCCCGCGATCATGTTCGTGATCGTCTGGCTCTTGCCGGTGCCGGGCGGTCCGTCCAGCGCGAAGGACTTGCCTTCGATGGCGGCGGCTATCGCCTGTCGCTGCGACGCGTCCGCGTCGAGGACCAGGGGTGTGGTCTCCGGCGGGCATGTCTCGTCGATGCGTTGAAGATCGGGTTCGTGGAAGTCGAAGCGGTCAGGAGCGAGCCCGGCCGACGGGCCGAGGGCGATGGCGCGAACGAGATCGCTGGTGAGGATCTGCCCTTCGTGGTCCAACAGGTCCTGGTACATGGCCTCCTTGTGGGAGGCGAACATGGCGAGGACCACCCGTTCCTCCACCTCCCATGAGGAGCGCGCTGCACTCGCCTTCCGGGCGGCGGCGAGTACGGCCGGGATGTCGGTCGGGTCCACCGCGACGACATCGGTCCAGTCCAGACCGAGCTGGTCCAACTTCAGCGGGAGGGCCGGGTTGTGGCGCGGTTCTTCCTCGTCCGAGACGAGGAGGAGCACGTCGCCCTCCTTCGACGGGACGAGCCGGGCGGGGACCAGCACCAGGGGGGCGGCGCTCCGCTCCTGGGAACGGTCGTCGCACCAGCCGAGGATCCCGACGCCCAGATAGAGGGTCCACAGGCCGTAGTCGTTGAAGACTCGCTGCGACCTGGTCCTCAGGTTGCGTAGAACGCGTCGCGTTCCGGATCCGTTGGGCGATCGATGAGCACGGTTGCCCTGCGTCGAACCCTCGGCCCGGCCGTCCTCGAGAGGGCCGGTCGAATCGTGCTGACTGTCTGCCGATGGATCGGGCTCATCATCTGGGAGGTGAAACCGCCAGCCTCCGGACAGACGGCCCGCCAAGAGCTCCTGTCGGGGTTCGCCGTCAAGCTCCAGCGTGGAGGACTTGGCGTGCTTGAAGTTCAGCAACCGGTTCCGGCCGCTGAGATCGATGAGCGACTTCCGCCATCCCTCGATGACGTGCTGGAACCGTTCCAGGTCTGTCCGATTCCGGACAGCATGAGCGTCCGACCTTGCCACGGCTGTCTCGTAGTCCTTACTGGTGATCCATGGATGAGTTGTCGACGCGCTTCCTGGCCGAGGTCTGTCGTTTCACTGTCAGGTTTGAGCGTCGCTACGCAGGTCGGCCCGTGAGTGACGAGGTCTGACCCGGCACATTCTGACCCGAAAGTTGAGCAGGTGACTATCTCTGAATGGGTCGGGAAAGCCGTCATAAGTGATCGATATGGAGTAAATGGTCACGGGTGTCAATCGGTTCACCCCCGGCACGGCCGGCGAGACGGTCCCTGGCAGCGCGCATGGCAGTAGTCACAGGAGCGATGCCGACTCGCAGCGACGATCAACCTCTGACAGAGGTTCGCCGCTGCTTGAGCCGTTCTCCGATGACGTTCACGGGCCGACCGCTGCCAGGGAGACCTCGGCGCCGTTCTGGCGCGTGCCCCACCCGGTCTTGGCGCAGGTCGCCATGCCGTACCAGTGCAGTACGCGCAGCACCGTCCACCCCATGATGATCGCCAGCGGCATCATGAGCCAGGTCAGGGCGCGGGATCGGATGCGCTCGTCGGAGCGGATCACCCCCAGGTACCGCAGACCCTGCGCCCAGCCGATCAGGAACGGAACGACCAGCATGGCCCTGGTCGGCATGTGGTGATAGCAGAGCGGCTCGACGATCAGCAGCCACAGAGTGACCATCTGACCCAGCACCATCTCGTACCAGCGCAGCAGGTGCAGCCAGTACGAAGGTCGGCCGAGCGGCAGATAGCGCATGCGCCAAATCGAGCGGATCGTGGACCCGCGCATCCACCGTAGGTACATGCGGGTGAAGTGCGACACCTTTTCGGGCATCGCTGTGAAGACCACCGCCGAGGGTTGCTGCACGGTGAGGCCGCGCTGTGCCGCGTACAGCGTCAGCAGGCTGTCGTCGGAGAGCATGACAGGCCTGCCGAGGAAGGTCTCGTTCAGGTACGAGCCGAGGTTCTCGCGCACCACTTCGGCCCGGTAAGCGGCCAGGGGACCTGAGTTGACCAGCACCGAGCCCAGTGCGGATTGCCCGGAGCGGTCCACGAGCTGGGAGGTCACGAGCCACAGGTCGGTCACGCGGGCGAAGCCCTGCTGGCCGCGCCAGTGGGTCAGCTTGCCCACTCGGGACAGCCAGGACAGGCGGGTGCCGTCGGGCCGTCGCAGTTGTGGGCGTTGCGGGCCGCGGTTGTTGGTGGCGAGCACGATGCCGGCGACCGACTGCACCTTGCTGCGGGCGAAGGGGACCATGAGCTGCTCGACCGCGTTCGGTGCCAGGCAGGAGTCCGAGTCGACGGTGATGTAGATGTCGGCCTGCGGGCTCACGCGGATGCCGTGCGCCTGCGCGTGCCGCTTGCCACCGTTGGGCACGCGCTGCCAGCTGGTCTCGATCCCCGCGCGGTCGGCCTGGACGTGCCACCAGTCCCGCACGGCGGCGTAGTCCGTGCTCGTGGATCCGTCGTCCACGACGTGAACCGAGTCGGGTCGACGGGTTTGCCTCAGGAAGGACTCGAGGCCCAGTTTGAGGTACCCGGGATCTTCGTTGAATACGGGCACCAGGATCGACACGTGCAGTCCTTCGAGCTGGCGCGCGGCGCGGGGCGTCAGTCGGCGCGGCCGCTCCAGGTGGTACATGAAGGTCTGGATCAGCAGTAGGACGAACAGCGACACCCACACGGCGAGCATGCGGCTGCCCGTGTGGTCCTTGTAGTGCGAGAGCGTGATGGCGTGTTGGGCGGCCCAGACCGTGGCGCCCAGCAGGACGAGGATGCCCATCAGGACGGTGGCGGACCGGTGCTGGTGGGCGGCCAGCACCGGGGTTCCGCGGCGGTGTGCGCTCACTTCTGGCCGGCATCCTTGCGGGGACGGAAGCGGAGGCGGACCAGGGCCGCCCCGACGACGACGAGCGCGGCGGCTATGCCGATCATCCAGCCGCCCAGGGAGTAGGAGACGCCACCGATGGTGATGGCGCCCAGGCCCGTCTTGGCCAGCTGCATACCGTCGTAGTCAGACATTGCGAGAACCTCCGGAGGAGTCGTGGTGATGGGTATGGGCGGTGGCGCGTGGCGCCGTCGGCCGGTCGGACCGTGATGCGGGCCCGACGAAGGGGAAAGGGTTCGGAAGCCAGTCCCGGCGCGGTCCTTACGGCACCACTCGGGCCGGGACCCCGTCGAGGCGGTAGGTGGCATCGAGCACGGTGCACGAATCGGGTACTTCGGCTAGCCAGCCCAGCTCGGTGTCCGGGTGGAGGGTGTGCACCACGACGAGGTCCCAGGTCTCGTACTCCGGGACCGTTTCGCTGGTGAGCTGGACGTCGCCGACCTTGAGCATAGGCACGAGCGGATCGGTGAAGTGGACCTTCGCGCCGGCGGCGGCAAGCTGTTCCGTGATTTCCAGGGCCGGCGACTCACGCAGGTCCGCAACACCAGCCTTGTAGGCCACGCCCACCATCAGCACCTTGGCACCGGACAGGCTCAGTCCGCGGTCGGCCAATACCTCCCGAGCTCGACGCACCACCTGACCGGGACGGGTGGCGATGGAATTCATGGCGGTGTCGATGAGTGGCGAGGAGATCCGTCGGGCTCGCAGCTGCCACAGGAGGTAGTGCGGGTCGCACGGGATGCAGTGACCACCTACGCCCGGGCCCGGGTAGAACGGCATGAAACCGTAGGGCTTGGTCGCGGCAGCGGCGATGATAGGCGCGGGATCGAGGTCGAGAGCGTGGCAGTTGTCCGCGAACTCGTTGGCCAGGGCGATGTTGACGGCGCGGAACGTGTTCTCCCACAGCTTGGTCATCTCGGCGTCCTCGGGCGACGGCAGGGCATGCACGGTCGGTGCGGTGCGGCGCAGTACCGCCGCCGCGAGCGAGGTCGAGTGGGTTCCGGCGCCGCCGACGACCCGGGGGGTCGTGTCCTGGGTGTGCCGGGCGTTGCCGGGGTCGATGCGTTCGGGAGAGAAGGCCACGAAGACCTCGCTGCCCACCTCCAGGCCCCGTTCGGTGAGCGGCTTGATCAGCAGGTCTCGCGTCGTGCCCACGTATGTGGTGGACGTGAGCATCAGCAGCTGGCCGGGAACGGCGTGGGCGACAGCGGTCGCGCAAGCCCCCGCCATGGCGGTCAGGTCCGGTACCAGGTGCCGGTCCACGGGCGTGGGCACGCAGATCATGACCGTGCGGGCTCGGGCGAGCTGGCCGGGATCCGAGGTGAGGGTGAAACGGGCGTCGTCCAGATGGCGACTGAGACGCTGGTGATCGATGGGCAGCAGGTCCACGTCGCGGCTGCGTATGGCCTCCAGACGCGCGTCGCTGACGTCAAGACCGATGACTTCGTTGCCCGCGGCGAGCAGGGCGAGCGCGGTGGGCAGTCCCACGTAGCCGAGCCCGACGACGGCGACAGGGGCCTTCGCATGCTCTTCCGGATCGGGCAGCCGGTCCGCTTCCCCGGCACTGGAACGGTGCACGGCCGAACGGTGCAGCACGGGCTCTTCTCCGACGGAATGAAGAAGGCGGTGCGCCGACCGCGGGCCCGACGAGTCCTCGTCGTACGTCATATCGGATGCCCCCAATTTCAAGCGGATGTCACCCACAGCCACGCGCGCGGGAAGCGGCGGGCGGCTGGGGTGAGTGATGGTCAAGTTAGTGGATTCGGAGACGAATGTGTGTGTCGCGTGGGGAGTTTGTGATGAACTCGTGAAGATCATTGATGCGGTCCCGGCATTGAAAGGGGCGCGGTGCGGGATGCGATGCGCACCTCAAGCATCGCCCTTCGGGACGTGGAGGTCGGCTGCCGTCCGTGTCTGCGGCGCATCGCGCCTCCGTCGAGACGCGCTGCCGGCTTCGTTGCGGCGGCGGTAGCTGCCGTTGCCCATGACCGCTGAGAAGATCCGTCGGGGTGTCGACGCGCCTCCCGGTGGCTCAGGCGTTGCGGGTGGAGGTGGCGCGGACTCCCGCGTAGACGGTCAGGAACAACTCCAAGCGGGCTGCCTCGGCGGGGGACACGTCGCCGGCGGTGAGGCGGGCGCGGGCCTCGCGGTGGATCCGTCGCAGATAGCCGCTGCGCTCCAGGTGTCGCCAGAGGAGGCGGAAGGTCTGCTGATGATCCTGGAGCGTGGTCTCGTAACTTCTTCGAGTGACGTGATCGGCTTGGTCCATCAGAGCCTCGAAGTTCTCATCGTCGCTGCGCCCGAGCATTGCAGCCAAGTGGCGGTAGTAGACGGTCAACTCCTGCTCACCGTTGTTGTCCAAGCGGTCCCTCCTCAGGTCCGGCGGTTGCCTTCGCTGCCCCAGTTCGTCCCAGTCGGACGAGCCGGCCTGGGGCGGTAGGCGGTAGGCGGCAGCCGCTGGCGAGCCCGTCCATTCGTTTTCGGCCGACGGCGAGGCTGCTGCGGAACCCAAGGTGAAGGAAGAATGCGAGGAGACGGACGTGACGCTCTGATAACCCGTGTTATCAGGGCGATGTGTTGAGCACCTCGGTCTCTGCTGGGCGACCCCGGACCGGAAGGGCGGGGCTACTTGAAGCCGTTGGGGCTGCCGGTCTCCCGCCTCTTCGGAGGAGTGTTCTCGGACTCTGTCGTACGCCCAGGCCACGGCTTGTCATGGAGCTCGCGATCGCGAGCAGGCCAGTGTTCCGGTTGAGGTGTGGCAATGCCTTCTCGTACTGGACTCGCAACCCGTTCTTGTGTCAACATCCGTTCCGGTCACGAAGCCGATCGCGCCCCTGGACGACCGTCGGCTGGCAACCTCGCCCACCGCGCAAGGTGCCTTCCAGGGAAGACCAGGCCTTCACGGTCCCGTGGGGGTAAGCGCGGATCTCCCTGCCCAGCGGGTAAGGGGGTCCCTCTGGGAGGGAGACCTCATGTCTGCTCACATGTCGATGGCCGAAACGCCGCAGTGGGCTCATTACCAGCAGGCCGTGGTGGACGTCGAGTTGCCCGAAGGCACGGTCCGAGTGGCACCGGCACCGCGAGCGGTCACGGTCGGCTCGTTTCCTGCCCCGCATGGGGAGAGCATCCACGTCGTCACGGCGCACAACCCTGGTGGCCGCCGCGCATCCCGGCTGGAGAACGACCGTGCCCACCTAGAACTGCTCGGGCAGCTGCGCCGACGGGGACTTCGTTGGTGGCCTGCTGTAGGCGGTGACGTGGAAGGTCGACACGCCGAGGAGAGCGCAGCGATTGTCGGCCTGAGCGACCAGGAAGCGTGCGCACTGGGTCGGCAGTTCGGCCAGGACGCGGTGTTCGCCTGGTCGGAAACGACATGGAGGCTGCTTTCCTGCTTCGAAGCCGAAGAAGCACCGACACGCGGCTGGCAGGCAACCAGGCGGTCCCAGCAGGACTGACCCCCAGCGCCGTCACCGACCGTTCGGGTGACACGGCCACCCTCTCTGACGCGAGAGCGGCCGCGCTGATTCCGGACAAAGCACGCCACGGGCGTCGTCCCCTTCGCTTAGGGCGGCGCCCGACCGGCCTCCTGAACGATTCTGCGGCCCCGGTTACCGTCGGACTGGGCCTCGCGTCTGCCTTCGACCGTCAACCTGGCTGGTCGCCCGCGGCTTGCGGACCGTATCGGAACCAGATCCGACCGCCTTGACGATCGTCGGCGGCAAGCACACGCCTCCACGGCATCGGCCGAGGGGCCACCACACAGACCTGAGGAGTGCCGCCGTGGCTCCGCCCTCGCGATGCCCGCACTGCGCCGCATCACTCGAGACCGAACTACCGCCGGGTGCAGGCGCCTCGCCTGAGCCCCGTCGCCATCCCGTGACCAGCCGGGTCTTGCACGTCGTCGTCCACGAGGTGCACCCCGAGCCGTCGCTGTACGCCTGCCCCGACTGCGGGGGCCGCTGGCCGCGTGGAAGGCCTGCCTCGGCCGACCCTCTGCGCAAGCGTGTCCTGCCCTATCTGCAGGTGCGGAAGAGGAACGCCGCCCCCATCCGTCCACCCCGCCAGACGACGCCCGACAAGGAGAAAGAGAACCCCGTGCCCCTCGAAGACACCGTCGCCTCCTCGTACGCCCGTGTCGAGCGCAACGGAAGCTCTAGTACCTACTCGATCGTGGTGATCTCGGAGCAGCCCGGCAACGCCGACACCCTTGAGGTGCTCAACGTGCCGCACCTGCCTCCCGCCACTGTTCCGGGCGACGCCCCAGAGATCGACGCCCTTGTCTGCGACGCCGCCGAGGAGGTGCTCCTGGACGCCTCCTATGAACTCACCTCGGACTGGCGAGCCGGAAATGGTTGCTACCTCGTCGGTGTCGCCATCCCCGACCGGGTCTTCGAGGAGCAGGACGAGCGGCTCAGGGCGGCGGCCGCGGCCGTTGAGGGCCTGGAGTCGCTCGATCGGACCGAGGCCGAAACCCTGTTCAAAACGGCCGAAATCACTTCCGGCGGGGACCTCGGCTCGACCTACGAGCTCGAAGAATGGCTGGTGGAAGAGGTCAACGTGGCCTTCTACCGGACGGTGGACGGCCGCATGCTGGCACGTTCCGTTGACCGCTTTGAGCGGCCCGGCACCAAGCTCTTCAGCGCCCGCTTCAAATCGGCGTCGCTGGTGTCGGTGTTCCCCAACCCCCGCCCGGTGCAGGCCGTCCTTGATCATTCGCAGGGCGTCTTCGATGAGTCGGACGACGACTTCGAGGACGAGGACGGACGAGCCTCGGAGCGAGCCGATGGAAACGGGGACAAGGATGCCATCCCGCTGCAGAACCCGAACGCGGATGTCTCCTGGCCACCCGTACAGCGCCTCAACCCCCGCAGAGCACGGCAGTTCCTCCTGGCAACCGTGTACGACAGGGATCCCGCGGAACTGCGCTGGAACGACCAGTTGCTCGTACGAGGACATGCCCTGGCCTTCTACGCGGGTGCCGGCCCGGACCCCCGCGAACTGATCATCCGGCACTACGGCGGTCCCCGGCCGAGGATCCTTCCCGTGGAACCGCCGCAGACCTTGGGGGAGGGTGACGATGCATACAGGCTGGTGGCCATCTACGACGGCCCCGCCCTCTTCGGGAAGGGCTGGCGGCATGCCGTCTCCACCATGCCGCTCGAGTCGTTCCTGACCGTCTGTGTGTCACCCGTAGACGGCGAGGAGGCGGAACATGCGCTCTGCGTACGTGACGGGGTCCTTCAACTGCTGAAGGACCAGGGGCCGGCTCAGGACTCAGTGACCGTGCTGGGCACCTACGAGTCCGGGAGCGACCCGGTGGCCCTCGCCCTCGCCGTGGTCCCGGACCTGCTCACCTTCCCGCCCACGGCGGTCGTGGACATCTCGACCTCCGCCCCGCACGCCGTGGCCGACGCCATCCGCTTCACCTCCAGCCCCGCAAAGAACACCTGGGAGGAGCTGTACGGAGAGGACTGGGACGACTACGAGGGCGCGAACGAGGACTTCATCCGCCGACACGACGACCTGATACCACTGCGCCTCGACGTCAACGGCACGCCGCACCTTGCCGCCACGGTCGACGGTGACTGGGTGGTGATCCCCGTGGACGACGAGGAGATCCAGCTGAACCGTGGCTTCCTCGAGGTGCTCTACGACTTCGAGGGCGGCGGCATCTCCAGCGGCCGAGGAAGCCAGAGCATAGGAGAGGTACGACCGGGCCTCAACGCGTACTGGGAGGACTTCTCCGAGGGGAACTGGGACAGGGATCTCACGTTGTCGAGGGGAGGCCTGGTCAGTTTCGCCGTCGAACAGGCGGGCGGCTCCCGGTTCGTGGCCAACATCGTCCACACCCTGATCGGTGGTCTCGACGAAACCCCCGAGGCCGCTCTCGAGGGGGATCTCGAGAACTACGAGGACGTCACGGTATTCGCCGGCTTCAAACTAGACGACGAGGAAGGTCTGACGTTCCTCCGTGCACTTGGTGACCGCTACGGTGACGAGTCGCCGGTCCGCAAGCGCATCGACGAGTACCTCGCCGAGGTCGCACGGCCGGACAACGGGCGTCTGAGGGGCTGACCATGCGAGCCGAGAGGCCCCCGCTACCCATGACCACGAAACGATCTCGATGTGAGCGGGAATGGCGACGACCATGGAGGGATTGACTACGGGATCGAAGCAACTCGGAGGAGGGTTGCAGCCTGGAGCGCGAGGCGGCTTCCGTTCGAACCCAATGGGTGGCAACGTAGGTTCCGGGATGAACTGCGACTGGCGCTGCGGGCGCTTGAACCAGAGCGTGGGCATGGGCTGATAGCTGAGTACGACGCCCCGGATGACGCGTTCGTCGACGTGGAAAACGTCCTGCTGTACAACATCGGAGCGGGTTCCTATGGGCATCTGCTCGGCCCGGGGCTGGTCTGCCGCCGCGGCAGCAGCACCGACGGTCGACACCATGTGCGCTACACCCTCGCTTCGTCGATACCTGATCCCGACCCAGAAGCCACTGTGGTGATCGGTGGCATCGATGCCGACCTTGGCGCCCAGCTCCCGCGGTCGCCAGGGGAGTGGTGGATGCGGCTGCGCCCGCGCACCACGACACGGACCGGAAGGCCTGCGGCAAACCGAGTGGCAGACTCATTCGTGCTGGACTTGTCGGTGGCAGGACCTGACCTTCCCGGTCGGCGCGCGGCAGGCACCGTCAAGGCTCTCATCAACGGCGTGGTCAGCTGCTTCCACGCCCACGACGGCAGCGAGTCCGACGTGCTCCTGCCGCGATTGACGAGCCTCGAGTGCGACGACGCGTGGGGACTCGTCTGCGAGCCGTCTTCCGCGGTCCTGGGAGTGCGGCCTCTTCTCCGCCCACACGGAAAAGGCATTGCGTGGAACCCGGCAGATGGACGCTGTCATGCCTTCCGTATCGCCTTCGTCTACGACACCCGATGGAAAGTGCGGGCCGAACTCCGCGTCCACGCATCACCGGACGAGGAAGGGTGACGAGTGCGCGGGACGAATCCGCCATGGAACGCTGGGAAAGTCATCAAAGTGGTCCCTCAGGGCTGCCGCATCTTGTTCGTCCGGTACGGGGAAGAGCTGCCCTGACCGGTCGACTGTGGCACGCACCGGCCGGAGGACCGCCTGCCGTGCGGCCACACCTTGTCGATGACCCGATCTGTTTCCGACAGGTGATTCGGGCGTCAGTCGGGCAGTGAGTTTGGGCGCCGCCATGTTGGTGGTTGATGTGCGCGGGTCTGTCTTGGTTCCATGATCGGCAATGGGATTGGGCTCCACCCCGATCGAGTGACTTTTGCCGGGCGCGTGTGCGTTGCGGGCGTCATGCCCCGGCTGGTTGGCGACGGGCCGGTAGGTTGGTGGTCGCCTCCCGGACGGTCCCTGACAGGCTCGCCCGAGAGGACCCGGCTCTGGTTTGCGGCGAACGTCAGGCCTGGTGCTTCGCGACCTCTTCGCGCAGTTCCTGCAGGCGGCGCCCGCTGGGGACGTGCGTGTACTGACCCCAGCCGTTGATTTCGCTCCCGGTCTGCGTCTTCAGTGCGGGGGAGGGCTGGGGGAAGGCCCGGCCGTCGGGGATTTCGACCCAGCCGTCAGCGGTGATGGTGGCTTCATGGGTCCGCTGGAGTCGCGACTGGTGGTGGCGGAGCTTGTCCCCGGCCGCGGCCAGGCCGGCTTCGATGATGGGCATCAGGGCACCGGTTTTGCGGTTGCCCGCCTTGTCGGCGGACGGCTTCTTTTCGTTCAGGAGTTGACGACGCAGCACGTCATTCGGGGTGTCAACAAGGGGTTCGCTGTGACGTTGCAGGTAGGCGAACACCTCGTCGTCGACCTCGATGGTCCGCATAGACTTGGGCATGTAACACCTCCACGTTGAACTTTGGAGACCAAAGTCTGCCAGATTCAAAGCGCAGGGTGCAATGGGGCCTGCGCAGGCAACCCCCCGGTGACTCTGCCGGAACCGGAGGGCTTGCGGGGCCGTGCTGCTGTCACCGTGCCGGTTGTGCTCGGCCTCGGTGGCGGCCGGCCGGTAGGAGTCCGAGCCGGTCTCGATGAGGGTGCATTTGAACTTGAGGCGGTCGGCGACGGCCGCGCAGAGACGGGGGTCGGTGAAGGACTCCCAGCGGTTGCGCCCGAAGCGCACCTGCTTCACCGCCGGCCGCAGGTTGTATAGCGGATGTGCCGGGACGGCACCGCCCTGAGCACCTCGAACGCCTCCAGGTGCCCTTCCAAGAAGGCTTCCTGCGACGCGCCGGCGTAGACGTCGTGGATCGCCTTGCCCGAGTACGACATCCGCAGCGTGAACATCACGTACTTCGTGCGCTGCCCGGCCAGGTCCACCCACACATCGGCGAAGTCAACCTCGTCCTCCTCACCAGGACGTTTCTCCTGCGGCACCATGCCCTCCAGATGGCGTGGGCCTTCTTTGGCCTCCAGCACGAGTTGTGGGCGGCGATCACGCACGTAGTCCCGGATCGTCGAGTGCGAGGCGAGATCGGAGTCGTACTCGACCGCCAGTCGGGTCTTGATCCGCTCGATGGCGTGCCTCTGCTTGCGTGGCGCCTCGATTGTCCGACCGCAGCATCGCTTCGATCCTCGCGGCGACGGGCGTCAGCGCCGACTCCCTCGGCGGCGGCTTCTTCCGCTCGGGCGGTACGGGCATCGCCGGCGCGTCCCGCACCGTGGGTGCCTCACCGATACCGCTTGGCCAGCGCCCGGCCCGACACCGATGGATCAATACGCCGGTCACGGCGAATCCGCTCAAACAGTCACGCACGCGACGTATCCACCTGGCCTCCTGACCCGACCGTGGAATACCGGGCGTAGGCTGACGCGGCCAACCGGCGCAGTCGATCACATTGCTCCGAACGCGGCGTGTCGCAACCTCACCAAGCAGGTGGCGCCCAATCCCGCTGCAAAATCGGCGCCCGAACTCACCGCCCTAGCTAGTGGCACCCAAAACACTGTCAAAGACACCCGATCCTCAGTGCTCGCCGTTACCAGTACGGCGATTCTCTTTCCGTCGAACGACGGAGTCATCGGTATGCCGCCGATTTTTCGTGCTGCTTCAAGCTCAACTCCGCCGACGGTTCGAGTGAGAACGATCTCGATCGCATGTACGGGCACGGACGCTCCAGAGCTTCGTGCTTCGAAATATTCCTTAGCTGTCTTAGTGGAGAGAGATGGGGCCGTCTGGAAGCCACCCCTCCGCATAGCCCAATACAAGGAGGACGAGGCCCTCCGGCGAGATCTCGCGACTGCGGGATTTGAGTTCATCGAGCTCCCACCTGGTGTGCGTCGGAGAAGACATCTGGACCGAATCGGAATCCTCGGAACTGATCCTCACGATGAACACTTGCGAAATGGTGTGGCGGTCATGCTCCCAGCAGTCGAAGCCCTGTGTTTCGCGAACTCCGTAAACAGATCCGAAACGGGGCTTGGTGATGCGAAATCGCTCAGCGAGAGCTGCTCGCCCTGGACCTGCTCCTGGCCTGGATCCGCATCCCCTACCCGTTACTGCGTCAGACGGCGTGGCTGCTCACCGCGGCGACGATCGCCTTCAACGCAGCCGCCGCCTGGCCCGACCCCATCGGCGTCGGCATGCACGCAGCCATCCCCGTCCTGTTCATCGTCACCGTCGAAGCAGCCCGCCACGCCATCGGCCGCCTCGCCGACATCACCACCGGCACGCACATGGAAGGTGTCCGCCCCAGCCGCTGGCTCCTCGCCCCCGCCCCGACCTTCCTGCTCTGGCGGCGGATGAAACTCTGGGAACTGCGCACCTACCAACACGCCATCACCCTCGAACAGGAACGCCTCGTCTACCAAGCGCGGCTGCACACCCGCTATGGACGCGCCTGGCGCAGGAAAGCACCCGTCGAAGCACTCCTGCCCCTACAACTCACCCGATACGGCATCCCCCTCACAGAAACCGCTGCAACAGGACTCGCAGCAGCAGGCCTCAAACCAGCCTCCCCTACCACAGCGCCACCCTCACAACCAGCCCAACCGGCAGCAGCCCAACCCACAGCAGCCGATACGCAGCAACCCGCCACGACCGGCACAGACCACCCAGCCCCTGTACCCACCACCGCCACAGCCGACCCACCCACAACCGCAGGCAGTCACGCCTCCGAAGCGATGCCCGCCCCACAGACAACGGCACCCTCCACCAAACAGTCCCCCGAACCCACCCGCACCCAACCCGCACAACCGGCCCAGATACAGCAATCGAACCAGCACCCCCCGTTCCGGACACCTCCCCCAATGATCAGCCACCAGGGCGGCTACAACCCCGCGCACGCCCCCCGAGACCCCTACAAGGACAGGAACGAACAACAGGCCCCCAAGCACTTCGAACGGCCGACACCAAAAGACGACCATCAGACGACCCAGCCACACCCCCCACAGCCAACCCCCACAGAAAGCAGCAGCCACCCCGCACCCGTCCAAATCCACCAAAGCCGCCGGGCCGACAGCAGCGCCACCATCCAGCCCGCCAAGCAGGATGAGAATGCGCACGGCCCCCACCCCAACCATTCGATCAACAGCAGCAACTCGCCTACATCAAGCGTCGGAAGAGCTCAGCCACCCAGACAGACAACGGTGGACCGCTACTACACCGGCTGGCTCGACTTCCGCCAGCAAAACCGTCGCGAACCAGACGCCACCGAACTCTCCACCTACCTCGCCCAACACGGACTACACGACAAACAAGGCCAACCCATCAAAGCCAAAACACTCGCCCGATACCTACTCAACTTCCGCATCTACACCATCTGGTCCCACCACCGAGCACTCAACCACCACCCCGCACCAGACCAAGTCGCCAAGGACCTCGCACAACACGGCATCACAGGCCAATACAACAAACCGATAGAAGAGACAGACCTCAAAAACCTCCAAGAGTCCTTCGAACGACGCTGGCAAGCCCTCCAACACAACCCATCAAACTGAACCCACAAAGGCTCCCGCACCGCTAACATTGCGAGCGTCTCGCCTCACCGACCAGGTGCCGGCCGCCGCCCTCTCTCCAAGCGGCTGCGTGCGGCAGGTTGGCTTCGTCCACCAGATTGGGTTCTGGTCCAACTTTTGTGGAGCGATTACCTCAGTGTTGTTGAACAGCTCTGCGATGGTGATGTGCCACCACGACCGACGGTGTGTCGGTGGGACAGTCGATAATGCCGGTCATGGCAGATCGCAGTCCGGTGCTCCGGATCATCACCTCGGCGGCGCGGGAGTCCCTGAAGCCGCTCGGCCTGGCCCAGCGTGGGCGGTCGCGGCTGTGGATTGATGATCACGGGTGGTGGCTCGGGGTTGTGGAATTCACCCCGCCGCGGATTGCCGGCAGCGGTCTGTACGTCGGTGCGATGTGGCTGTGGCACGACGTGGACCACCTGGCCTTCCATGTAGACGCAGTCCGGGTCGGCTCCGAGCTGTTTCGCACCGAGGACCAGTTCACGCCGCTGGCGCTCGAACTCAGTCGGCAGGCGGCTGCGAACGTGACCGCTCTGAGAGAGAAGTTCCCGGCTCTGCCGGACGTCGCCCGGTACCTGACGTCCAGGCCGGTGCGGCGTGGATTCTTCTGGGACAGCTTCGACTCTGGGATCGCAGCCGCTCTGGCCGGGGACCCGGACACGGCCCGCGATCACTTCGAGCGAGTCCTTCGAGAGGACGCGCTGGCCCCGTGGATGGTCGAGGCCCAGGAGAAGGCGCGTGAGCTTCACGCGATCGCGGCAGATCGCGACGCCGTGACCGCCTGGGTCACGCGGGCCGTCGACTCACGCCGGAGCAAGCTTGGCCTGGATCCCGTGCCGTTTGCGATCAGCTGAACGGACCCGCTCGCCGAGCGACAGAGCTGCGGTCAGGCAAGGAGGACTCGCTTCCGCAGCAGGCCGAAGCCGGCCCGGCCGTACATCTGGCGCTTGATCATTTTGATCCGGTTGACGTGGCCTTCGACGACGCCGGAGCTCCAGGGAAGCGCGAGGACGGCGGTGACGGCGGCGAGATCGCGTTCGAGGCCGTTGACGAAGGTGTGGAGGCTGGGAAGGTCTTCGGTGCGGACCGCCTTGATCCATTGCGGGAGTTGGTCGCCCTGGAGCTGGGTGAGCATCTTCCCGAAAGCGCGGACGTGCCCGGTGAGGGCATCCAGTTCGGGGCAGCCGGCGAGGACGGATTTGAGCTTTTAGGTGCTCGCTCTCCGGCAGGGTGTCGGGGTGAGTGAGGATCCATCCGGCGACTGTGCGAGGGGACGGAGGACGGGCCGCCGGTGCGGCCGGAGACGTGCGAAACGGCTGGAGGTAACGACGGACGGCTCCGTAGCCGCCGGTATAGCCGTGCGTCTTGATCTCTTCCCAGAGGTTCCAGGCGCATTCATGCAGCCCTCGGCCCATCGCTCGTGCAGGTACGGCTTGAAGTCGTCGAGCTTGGTCTGACGGTTCGGCCACTGCCCCTGGAACAGGTCTTCCGACCTCGCGGCGTCGGCCAGCCGTTGGACGGTGCGGTAGGTCATGCCGAGCTGGCGCTGGATCGAGCGTCGGCTGTGGCTGGCGGCCAGCAGTGCGTGGACGGCGGCGTGCTTGGCGCGGGTACGGACGGCGAACCGGTGCCCGGTGGGCCATGGCGACACGCTCTCGGCCGGTGCCGGTGCAGGAGCCTTCTCCGGCACCGACTCGGCGAAGGTCGTGCGGAGGCACGAGCGGTGGCGGGAGACACACCGCTCGGCCGCTTCGCCGAGGTTGCGCCACAGGTGGAACCGGTCGGCGACCTGGACCGCGGTGGACGCCCCGATTCTGGCGCCCTCGGCGAAGAATGGGGCGCGGTCGCGGCAGACGACCTCAATCCCTGGGCGCTCGGTCAGCCAGGCCGCGACAGTGCCCGCCTCGCGATCCGGCAGCAGGCCCACCGGCCTGCGGGTCTCGACATCGACCAGCACGGTCCCGTAGACACGGCCCCTGCGCATCGCGTACTCGTCGACTCCGACCACACGCGGGACCTGTGGCTGGGGCTCCGGGAGGGCGTCAACCATCCGCAGGACCGTCTTCCGGCTGACCCTCGCCCCGAAGATGTCGGCCAGCCTGGCACCGGCACGGCCGGCCAACGCCAGGCCGACCTCGGCCAGCACTGACCGCATTCGTTCGGTCCGCTGGCTGTACCGCCGGGTCAGGCCCGCGACCTGCTCGACGAACGTCCGCCGCCCGCAGGAGAGGTCTTCACACGTGAAGCGCCGGACACGAAGCCGCAGCACCACCCGCCGTCCCGCCACGGGGAGGTCAGCGGGGAACCGCAGGTCGGACCCGTGCACCCGTCCCGACCAGTTCCCGCAGCCCGGGCACCGAGCCCTGGCCGTCCGACATCGGACACCGACTCGGACCACTTCTCCGTCGTCCTGCACCGACACCACCCTGATCTCCGGAGCCGACAGGAAGAGCAGCTCTTCCAACCGGAGCAGTACCTCGCGCACAGTCCAGAACCATCAGCCCGGACGAGGTCGGTATCGGCGGTTTCCAGACGACCTCGCGGAACGGGCTAGCAAGATCAACGGTCACAGGGAGTAGGCACACCACAGAAGTTGGACCAGAACCAGTACTCGTGAACAGAGCCAGCAGGTCCTGGAGCGCCATGTTTCAGGGGAAGTCCGAGCAGAGCACTCCATCAAGACCCGGATCGGGTTTGCAACACCTGCGCGGCGTCGCCGACCTGCTCCCCATCAACGCAACGCAGCGCACGCCAGCGATCTGGTCCGCCCGTCGCTGCAAAGACAAGTCGGCTCTAACATAACGGTTTGAGCACGCCCGGAGAATATCCACTCAGGGATCCAGAGACTGCTCTCATGTCGCTAGAGGAAGAACAGCCGTCCACCTCGCCACAGGCCTCGTCGCCAGAGGGTGAGTCGTGGCTGCGCTCTCGCGAGCATCAGCGCTACGCGACCTTCAGCACGCTCGGCTGGGTGGCGCTGGGGCTTGCTTTCCTACTCAGTGTGCTCATGGTCATCATGTGGCTGCCGTACAGGCACGACTACTTCTTCGAGGCCACACCCGAGGTCATGGACAGGATCGGCCCCCTGCTCCTACCGACCCTAATCTTGTACCTAACGGGAGGTTACCTCCTCACTGCCCGGCATTCGACGCGCGAACAATTCGAAGAGCGTCGACGTCAACTCGACCACGAGCTTCAAATAGCCACCCGGCAAGCAGAGTTGCTAGCTAATGGTGACTCACGTCAAGCTCAAATGTGGGCTCTCACCAATGAGCGCTTGCAGGGATACCATGACCGTGCATACCGGCAAGCCGACCAGAGCTTCAGAAACGCCCAATGGGCCATTCTGGGAGGCTTCTTCATCGTGGCAGGCACCGCCACGATCGCTGCAGGCAAGACCAGCTTGTCAACTCCGTCCAGCGTGGTCGTTGGCGTGATCGGCACCGTTGGAGCAGGCCTGGCAGCCTACGTCGGTCGGACCTTCCTCCGTCTCCAAGAGACCACTGCCGCCCACCTACGGTCATATTTCGACCAACCACAGGAGAGTTTCCGTTACCTCATGGCTGAGCGTCTGATTGACCGTCTACCCGAAGACCAGCGCTCACAGGCTGTTGAGTACCTCGTACAAGCCATCATGCTCTCCGGCTTGTCGCTCAATGAAGCCCGAACGGCCCTCAACTCGACCGGGCCGGCACAAGCGTCAGGTCAAGAGCAGAGCGCCAGCAGCTCACCCAAACCATAGGACACTACTGATCACTAGAATAATCATCGCATTCTAACTTCCCCACGGTTGATCGGCTCCGTGTCATGGGAACCTGATAGACCCTAATAGGACTCCGTTAGGTCTGTCTCGATCTTGGCCTTGCATGTGTCCCGTTGGGCAGGGGTTGGTGGCAGGTGGTGCAAACGCCGGTTCCGCACGTCCGGGTGCTCTGGAGGGCGTCGAGGACTTGGTAGAAGGTGAAATCGGTCCGGGCACTTTTGGGGCCAGGCGCTGTTCGGTGAGGAAGGCGTGGGCGGCGGTCACGAGGATGACGTGGTGGTGCCAGCCCACCCAGGAACGCCCCTCGAAGAACGCCCCTCGAAGTGGTCCACGCCCAGGCCGTGCTTGAGCTCGCGGTAGTCGTGCTCGATGCGCCATCGGACCTTGGCCAGACGGACCACGTCGGCGATCGGGGTGTCGGCCGACAGGTTGAACAGCCAGTAATCGGTCGGCGCCTCGGCGCCGGCGTCGGTTGAAGCAGCGCTCAATGACCTTGCACCAACGGTAGATCACCCGGTCGAACCCTGGCGGTCGCCCGCCGAGGTGACCGCGATTGTGCCAGTATGTGCGGGCTCTTGGCGGCACCTGGTATAGGCAGCTGCAGAGACCGCGCTACGAGAAGCGGTACCTGGCCGCCGACCGGCGGGCCGCTGAGATGGAAACACCGGGAAGCCTGCGCGAGCTCGTCTACCACGGGGGCTGGTCAAGACGGAACCCAGACCAAGCGACCTGCGGCCGACATAAGACCCCTCTCGTGAGGTTCTGGTTTCGGCAGGCCCCACCGGCCCGGAGCGACACCCCTGGGACCCCCTTCACCGGCTTCGCGCCACCCGGCAGAAACACCCCCAAACCCCAGGCCACAGCGCAATACCGCCACTTCTGGCGCGCGAGCGCCCCCAGTGCCCCCCTGTGCGATTAGTAAGGCCCCCGATCCGCAGCAGAACGGCCCCCGCGCTTCCTTGGCCACGGCGAGCCTGTGGGCGACCACGGAACCAACGCCGCAGGAGGACCAACGTGCGCCGTCCGCTCGTCGCCACGGCCGTGACATCCGCCGCTCTCGCCTTATGCGCCCTGGCCATCACGCCGGCCACGGCCGTACCGGCCGACAAGCCCCAAGTGCTCGCAGGTTGGACGCAGACCAATGCGAGCAGCTACGACGCCTGGGCCGCCGCCCGGGCCAACCAGGGCGCCTGGAGTGCCTACGCCTTCGACTGGAGCACCGACTACTGCTCTTCATCCCCCGACAACCCCTTGGGCTTCCCCTTCAAGATGCCCTGCGCCCGTCACGACTTCGGTTACCGCAACTACAAGGCGGCAGGAACGTTCGCGGCCAACAAAGCTCGCCTGGACAGCGCTCTCTACGCTGACCTGAAGAGGGTCTGCACGGCCTACACCGGCGCCAAACTGACCGCCTGCAACGCGACCGCCGGACCTACTACCAGGCTGTCGACAAACTGGGCAGCTCCCCGGCGGCGGGCTGACCGCCCCTTCTCTCGGCCTGCGGCCCGTCATCGTTCCGCACCCCGGATGCGGCGACGGGCCGCGGACCACTCTTGGCATGACCACGAATCCCTCTAGCTGGGATCTTGCGGAGTGCTCCCCGTTCACGAGGGAGGTGAAGCGCATCTCAATACTGCTCTGACGTCGGCCTGGGGCCACGGATCTGCACTAACGAGCTCGTGCACGGTAGGCAGTGAGTCGTCTCGGATGGCGGCGGGGCCCAGCGTTCACATCTGCCGTGCCGACGTCAGGTCCGCAGCCTGCTGATGGGACAGCAGACCAGCGACGGCCTGGACGGTGTCGCTCATATGCTCGCGGCGGCCGAGGTGGCAGGCCAGAGCCCGCCAGACACCTCACGTTGCCAACATGTCAAGCGGCGGTGGCGAGTTCGGCGGGGAAAGCGGTGCGTTCGTCGAACAATTCGCGCCGCTGAAGACAGTAATAGAGCTCCAAACATTCGATTGAACAGGTTCCGCAGGGCGGCCGCGTGCCAGTCTCCGCGTTCGTCGCGGCGCCGAACGGTAGTGGGCCTTGGCCCCGGGTGATCCGTTCGGAGCGGCGAAGGCCCAGAGGTAGCCAGCATGGTTGAGGTCGTTCTTCACCCACCGCCGCGTGATCCTCGGCTTCTTTCCGGAGGCGCGGGTGATGGGCGAGGAGCCCGCGTATGCCTTCAGTCCCCGGGCGTCGGCGAAGCGGGTGCCGTCGTCACCGATCTCGGCCAGGATCCGGGCGGCGAGGGGGATGCCGAGCCCGGGGAAGCTCAGCAGGATCTCAGCGTCCTAGTGCTGAGGGAACGCGTCCTCCACCGCCTCGGCGAGCTGGTCGGCGGCGTTGCAGGCGGCGTCGAGCTGCATGAGGAGGGCGAGCATCTGTTTGCCGAAGGCGTCCTCCACAAGCGGCGGCTGGTGGGCCCACTCGGCGCGGAAGATGTCTCGGATTCGGTCGGCTTAGGCTACGATGCCGCGCTTGCGGCCAGCCCGCTTGAGGGCGGCCTGGAGCTTGGCGCGGGTCAGGCGTGCCGCCCGTGTCGGAGTCGGGGCGGTCTTGAGGAGTTCACGTGCCTCGGGCCGACGCAGGCCGTTGGTCCAGGTGGCGAAGGCGTCCAGAGCGGCGGGGTAGTACTCGCGCAGCAGGGAGCGGAACTGGTTGGCGAGCTGCTGCCGGTTCCACAGCGCGTCCTGCTGAGCGCGCGCGAGGACGGCGATCGCCCGGCCGAGGTCGGAGCCGTCGGGCAGCGGCCGGTGGGCGTGCATGTCGGTGCGCAGGATGTTCGCCAGGACGAGGGCATCGCCGGGGTCGGACTTCTTGCGCGAGACGCTGTGCCGGTCGTGGTAGTGGGCGGCGGCCAGCGGGTTGATCGCGTACACCTTCCGCTTGCCGGTCCGCAGCACGGCGACCAGCAGGCCGCGGGAGGTCTCGATGGCCACCGGGATCGGGTTCTCCTCGGTGTCGCCGTGCTCGGCGAGAAGCTCCAGCAACAGCTTGTAGCCGACGGCGTCGTCGGATATGTGCCGCTTGGCCACTAACGTGCCGGTGTCGTCGACCAGGGCGACGTCGTGGGTGCGTTCGGCCCAGTCGATTCCGCAGTAGATCAAGGCAGTTCCTTCCCGACGTGCTGATGTCTGCGCTGGTCACGAGCGCATGCGGGCCACGCGTCGCACTAATCCCAGGCATCTACCGCTGCGCGGATGTGCCGCCACCTCACGAGCCGTTCGTGGCACCAGCGCATCCCACGGGCCACGGCCCGCGGATGGCGCAGCTCGCGGCACTGCTGTTCTTCCGTCCCGGCCGGAGTGTGGACGTGCTGTGCGCCGACATGGATCCCATCAGCCCCTGGTCCCCCAGCACCCTCAACGCCCGTCTGCAGGGCCTGCGTCGCTCCCTGGGCAACGATCCCGCCGGCAACCCCTACGTACCGCGCCGCAGTTCCGGTGACGACCCGTACCAACTCGCCCCCGGGGTGCGCTGTGACTGGACCCGCTTCCTGCAACTCGTCGAACACGCCCTGCCGCTGGGCACCTCCGGCCTGACCGACTGGAGAAGGCGCTCACCCTGGTGCGCGGCCGGCCATTCGGGAGCAAGGCCCTGCCCTGGGCTGAGCCCTGCCAGCAGGAAATGGCCACACGCATCATCGACGTCGCACACACAATAGCCACCTACCGCACGCCCGCGGGACCCCACCACAACCTCAGCGCCGCCCGCCAGGCCGTCGCAACCGGCCTCGACGTCGACGACACCGCAGAACTGCTCTACCGGGACTGGCTCCGCATCGAATACGCCGCCGGGAACCGACAAGGGCTGCACACCGCCATCTCCCGCATCCAACAGGTCAACCAGGCACTCGACTGCTCCCTGGAGATCGAGACCACGCAACTCATCAACGAACTCCTCAACGGCTCGGGCACGGCGACGCGCACAGCGTTATTGAGGTTGGTGCGCAGGAGTGCACGCTGCGCGCTAAGGGCTGGGGGCGACGTCTCGGGCCGCGTAGGCGCCCAACTCGTCCAGGGCCGCCGCGTTGGACGCCAGCGGCCGTGTGCGCCACTCCCCCAGTGTTTCCCGAACGGTCCACGCAACCGCGTATGCGTGCTGGACCAGCTCGTCGCCCAGGGCGGCCAATCCCCCGTCCTGAGCACGTCCGGTGCCCACGACCGGCCCATGGAACGGGTACAAGGCTGCGCCTCGCCACGCGCTCGCCAGGACCCACGCGGCGAAGTTCTGCGCGAGCCCGCTCCCGTCTCCGTGGATGTGCAGAACTGCCCGCGGAAGGAACACACCTTGATCAACCGCGCCAGTCGTTCCGATATGATCCCGGACCGCGGAGTGCGCACCGGCTTCGGGCGACGGGTAAGCAGTAGGTAGTTTGGCCATGCGCGGGAGAACGGGCCCTGGCCCACATCGTCTGGAACGGTTCCTCTTCGTCGCAGTCAGGGCTTCGGCGTAGTCGGATGGCGTCCGATTTGTATTCAAGTGAGGCCGACTTCGACAAGATCAAGACGGTACGCGCAACCGCCATGCCATAGGAGGTGGCGACGTCCCGCCACCGTGCGGAACTGCCGCCCACCCGCCGTCCCAGCTCTTGCTTCACCTATCGATTCCCGATAGATTCCGATCGCGATTCGATGGAAGGATGGGGCATGGGAAAGCTGACCGTGCGTGCGCTGCGCGCCCTGCTCGTGGTGGTGCTCGCCGGCACCGTGTTCGTGCAGGCATTGATGGTGTGGACATTGGTCAGCGGGAGCGACCCGGAGGACGGGTCGCTCCCGCTGACCGCGCTGCGCGTGATCACGATCCTGGGCATGGTGTCGGTCCAGGTCGCCCTGGTCTGCGTATGGCGGCTGGTGACGATGGTGCGACACGGAACCGTGTTCTCCCACGCCGCCTTCCGGTACGTGGACGGCGTGATCGGCGCGATCGTGGCGGCTGCCCTCGTGTGGTTCGCGGTCACGGCCATCAATGCGCCGGGCCAGCGGGACGACCCGGGCGTCACCGTCATCATGGGCGGGGTCGGCGTGGCCATCCTGGGGGTCGCGCTCATCGTTCTCTTGCTGCGGATGCTGCTCGCCCAGGCCGTCGCGCGCGACATCGAAGCGGCGCAGATGCAGGCCGAGTTGGACGAGGTGATCTGATGCCGATCGCCGTCGACATCGACGTGATGCTGGCCAGGCGGAAGATGTCCGTGGGCGAGCTCGCGGACCGCGTAGGGATCACACCCGCCAACCTGGCGGTACTCAAGAACGGCCGCGCCAAGGCGGTGCGCTTCGCGACCCTCGCCGCGCTCTGCGAGGTGCTCAAGTGCCAGCCAGGCGACCTGCTGCGCTGGGAGCCCGAGGACGCCGCAGCTGACTGACGCGCCCTTCCAAGATCATGGAGTTCTCGACGCCCCGTAACCCTAGTGGAAGACCGTGCCTGCCGACGCATCATCGCCGACCCCGCCTGCCTCTGACCAACTCCGCGAGCATCCCGAGGCCGTGCCCGAGGAGATCCCGGGCCTGCTGGAGCGACTGGCCGAGGTTCCCGACCCTCGCGATCCGCGCGGCGTACGGCACACTCTGGTCGACGTGCTCACGCTGACCGCGTGCGCGGTTATGACCGGATCGACCTCCCTGCTGGCGGGGGTGAGTGGATCAGCAACGCCCCGCTGCCCGTCCTGGGCGCCTTGGCGTACGGCCCGACCCGCTCTGTCCCCGAACCGGTGCCCGCCGGCGGAGGCGACGATACGGCGGCTGCTGGGCCGCATCGACGGCGACGTCTCGCAGTCCCGGGCCAGACGGCGGGAGTTCACCAACCATGCGAACATGCGCTCTGCCACCCAGCGTCTGAGGAGCACCACGAACCCTGTCATGTCCTCGGTGCGCTTGACGATCTCCAAGGTCAGGGCGAGGTTGTCCCGGCACCAGTCGACGAGGCCGCCGGTGTAGCCGCCGTCGGCCCAGACGAGGGTGATGTCGCGGTGCAGACGGCACAGCCGGGTCAGCAGTCCTGCCGCGGCGTCCCGGTCGCCGATGTTCGCGGCGGTGACCGCAACGACCAGGAGCAGGCCCAGCGTGTCGGTCACGATGTGCCGTTTGCGGCCCGGCACCTTCTTTCCGCCGTCGTAGCCGCGTGAGGCGGCCGGCACCGTCGCGGCGGCCCGCACCGACTGGGCGTCGATGATCCCCGCAGTGGGCTCGGCCTCGCGGCCTTCGCAGTCACGGATCTTCCCGCACAGCCGGTCGTGGAACTCGGTGATCAGCCCGTGCTCGTGCCAGCGGCGGAAGAAAGCGCAGACCCGGCCCCAGTCGGGAAAGTCCGCGGGCATCGCCCGCCAGGAGATCCCGCCCGCGGCCAGGTAGGGGATCGCGTCCAGCAGTTGGCGGTGGCAGTAGCCCTCGGGGCGTCCACCCCGCCCATTTGGCCTCCCGGCACTGCTCGGTCAGATTCGCATCCCCGGGCTACCGAGAGGTTCTGTCTTCATGCGCGTACAACGGGAAGATCACCCGGGCGGGAAGCCTGTTCGAACCACACGTTCCATGATCGGTTGAGATACGGCTTCTAATAGGCCCGCATCGTGCGCAGTTGGTGAGCTGGGCATGGTTTCTCAACCCTGTGGCTGCGCGTGGTGGCGGGTGAGTGTATGCCAGCGCCGCTCGAAGTCGACAGCCTGTTCGGCAATGTAGTCGGTGGTGAGGGGCTTGTTGTGCTGCGCGGTGATCCCGTGGGCTGCGCACTCCTTCGCAATGACATCGAGCGACGGTGCGTCGCTGCGCACCCGATGCTCGGCCCATAGGTTGTAGACACGGAACGGCAAGAGATAGCGGCGCAGGGTGGACGGGCTGACCGGCTTTCCGCCGCGGCCGGTCATGCCCTTCTTGCTTGCAAGGTAGGCGGAGAGCTGCTCGGCCTTGGGTTCCTCGCCGTGCTCGGTCTGGTACTCCGTCCAGGCGAGGTAGTAGCGGTCGACGGTGGTGAGCACGGCAGGCTCCCCTGTCGCGTGATCCTCGCCCGGCGGATTGTCGATGGGGGCGCTCACCCTGGGACTGCGCTTCTCCTTAGCGGGGTGCGCGCCCGCGCCGGCGGGTGTCTCCTCAGGCTCGGCCTCGTTCGTGAGGGGATCGTCAGGTCGCTCCTGTACGGAGGCCTCGGTGGCTTCCTCGGCGGCGGGCGGCTCCGTCTCGTCGAACTCGCGCTGCCTGAAGGCGGAGACGAAGTCCTCCAGGTCTTCACCCGTGATGGGCTGGCCGTTGCCGCCGGTGATCTGGTCCCGCTCGTAGACGTACGTGGCCAGGGCGGCGGCATCGGGGCAGGCCCCTTGTTCCTGCGCGTAGGCGAGCCAGGCGTTGTAGAAGTAGTCACCCCATCCGTCGTCCGCGTCCTGCGGGGCTTGAGGTGCGGTGTCGTTCTCAGCTGAAAGGGTGTGACGTTCTTTGAGGAGACGCAGCAGGGGTTCGAGTTGCTCGTCGGACAGCGGTCCGCCGGCCCCGGTGGCGATGCCGTACTGGTCTTGGAGCCACAGAGCGAACTGCGCCCTGGTGGGCTCGAATCCGAAGGCGGCCATCCAGTCCTGGTAGGCGCTTGCGAGGTGTTGGGCATTCCCTTCGTCCGCGAGGTCATGCGGCTGCTCATGGTGCGCGGTTCGCGGCTGCTCCAGGGACTGGGCCTCCGCGCCGCCCACTTTCGCGGGTTCCTGCTCTTGGCCGACGGCGGCTTCGAGTTCGGGGCTTGGCCGCTGTGCCGGAACCAGGGTCCGCTCGACGGTGAACTGGATCGGCGGCTCGTCAATACCGGCGGCGGCCAGGCCGGCCGGGGCCGTCTCGGCAAGGGGGACGCCGTAGCGGGCCAGGCGCAGCGGCATCAGCGACTCCACCGGCGCCTTCCGGCGCCAGGCACGGCCGAAGCGGGAGCGAAGGCTGGCCTGGTAGACGAGGCGTTCCTGTTCGAGCTTGATCACCTGCTCGTAGGAGCGGAGCTCCCACAGCTTCATACGACGCCACAGGAGGAAGGTCGGGACCGGCGAGAGGAGCCAGCGGGTGAGGCGGACGCCCTCCATGTGCTTGTCGGCCGTGATGTCGGCGATCCGGCCGATCGCGTGCCGGGCCGCCTCGACCGCGACAACGAAGAGGACCGGAATGACCGCGTGCATGCCCACGCCCAGCGGGTCCGGCCAGGCTGCCGCGCCGTTGAAGGCGATCGTGGCCGCCGTCAGGAGCCAGGCCGTCTGACGGAGCAGGGGAAAAGGGATGCGGATCCAGGTCAGCAGAAGGTCCAGGGCCAGGAGAACGCAGATCCCGGCGTCGATGCCGATCGGGAAGACGTAGGAGAAGTTCCCGAAGCCCTTCTTGACGGCCAGCTCACGGACTGCCGCATACGAACCGGCGAAGCCGATACCGGCGATGATCACCGCTCCTGCAACCACCACCACGATCAGGACGCGCTGCGCCCCGGTGAGGGTCGCTGTCGCCGGTGTCTTCACCGCAGTCACTTAATCCGACCCTTCTGTATCAGTAGCCAACAGGTTTCACCCTGTCATGTACGCCATCGCCGTGAAAGTGGCCTCTACGCTGCGCTAGCTGGATGGTGAGGGCGAGACGAGACCGTCTGTCGAGAAAGGGATCCTGCTTGAGCGGCGGACTGGGGCGGAATGCCGGCGTACGGCTCACACGGTGATGCCGAGCCCAGCCTGATCAGCTGCGGCGGGCAGCGCCCTCGGGCCAGATGACGTCAATGGGCAGTCCGGCGTCGCGAGCCTCCAGTACCGTATCCGCCGTACCGCCACCCTTGCCAGACGGCGGCGTTCCATCCCAGACGGCTACGAGTCGGTCAGCTCGCTGGAGGAGCATGCGGTTGGCGCCCTCGTAAGCCAACCGGTTCGCCGTCTCGTGCTCCAAGACGATGACCTCGGCGGCGGTGTCGGTGAGGCGGTCGAAGGTGTCAGCGTGGTCGGCCTTGACCTTGTTCATCCGGTAGTCCTTGGAGGGGATCACCGCGACGAGGCGGCCGCCAAGTTCCACCACAACTTCTGCAAAGAGTGAATCCGATCCCTTGGCGATGCAAGAGAGCCCGGTCAGGTCTGCGGCATATGCGGTCAAAGTCTCTCGCAGGGCGGCGCGCACCAGAGGCACGCTGTCCTCGGTCAGATCCATGTGCCCGGTCACGGCAATCGTGGTCATGTTGCTCCCTCAGCGCGACAACATTTCGCGGATCATTGTCCGGGCCTCTGCCACCGGCCGTGAGGCGCCCCGGCCGACCGTGTACGGATACAGTTGGCTGAGCTGCGTCCGCACGCGACTCGACTGGGTAAGGGCTGCTGCTTCAACGGCGCGTCGCGTGTGGTCTACGGCCCCGTTCAGATCCCCTATGAGGAAGTGGCACTCCGCCAGGCCGATGGTGTCGAGAGCGTGGCTGCGCCCGGCTTCTTCCGGCCCGCGCCGGGCCAGGGCGCGACGGATAAAGTCCGCAGCCCTATCGGCATGCTCTTGGGGCTCCTTGCGGGCCATGTCCAGCAGGCGACCGCCGGTGACACCGGACAGCTCCGCATCGTCGAAGTACGCGATCCAGTACGGTTCGTCGTCCGACTCTGCCTTGGCGAGGGCCTCAGCCGCCTCGCTGGTGGCCCGTCGGAAGGCACCTGCACGCCCCATGGCCGCGTAGGCCCACGCCTCTCGCGTATGCAGCATCGCTTGCAGACGCGATCCCGCAGCTCGGCGCACGCCTTTTTGGGCCAGGTGCACCAACTCGAGTGCATCTTGTGGACGGTCTTGGTACAGCATCTGCCGGGCCATACCAGCGAGTACGTTCGCGCCGAAAGCGGCGTCGCCGGCGGCGTGGGCAGCGCGAAGTGCGAGCAGGTAGTACGACTGCGCCTGTCGCTGGAGTCCAGAATCCCAGGCGATCGTCGCGGCCGTGCCCCCGAGATAGGCCATCACCTGAAAAAGGCCGCGCTCGACGCTTGGCGCCTGGTGGCCTTCCAGATGGCTGGCCACCTCGTTGAGCTGTCCGACGACGGCTTTCCGGCGGAGGCCTCCGCCGTATCGGTGGTCCCAGGCCCTGAACGCACGTGCGGTTCCTTCCAGCTGCCGTACCTCACGCATTCCGATACGGCCCCGGTGGTTTGTGTCTGCTTGGGGGGCTGGCACGGGTTGGAGCCATCCCTCGAGGGATTCGAGGAGCGCGGCGCCGGACACGGCTGCGCTGGCCAGCGCGCGTGTGGCTGTACGACGGTCCATCACAAGGTCACTCCTGGTCAGGTCTCCGGCCAGTTCTACGATCGCGGCGGGGAGCCACGACGTGTCACCGGCGGATAACCGTGCGGCCGGGGTCGGTATCTGCTGGCCTGGGACATCGGGTCTGGCTTCCCAAGGCCTGGCGACAAGCCCCACCATGCGCCCGGGAATTCGCAGCCCATCGGCGATGCGACAAATCACCTCGAAGCTGGTGACTTGCTGCTGACCGCTGATGATCGTTGAAACCTTGCCGGGCGTGAGCTGGCAAGCCGACGCGATGCGGTTCTGGGACAGGCCACCCCACTTCTTGATGAGAGCGAAGGCCGCTGCGAAGTCGTGCTCCGCCAGAGCTCGCTTGACGTCGTCTCTGTCGAGGACGTCGGGAGCGAGCGGTCCAGGTGTGGTGGCGTCCATGGGGCCAACTTCCGGAGTGATCGTATGCCTAGTCACACGCAGTTCCGAAGTAGCAACGAGTGTATTACCGCCTCGGTAACCCCCGCCGGTCATACCACAACTACACGTGGCGGGCGACGCTCGAGGGGCCAACAGCGTTAACCCCGGCGACCGTGCGCACGGCCCAGGGACGGCCCACGCTCAAAGCAACTGAAGGAGCGTCGACATGACGAACGGTACCGCCCCTGGGGCGGACCCAAGTCGCCAAGATATCGAGGCATCGGCCTCGATCAAGCCTGACTTACAAGGTGAATTGACCATGGCGCAGCATCCAGTGAGCTCCATGGTGGCCCTCCTGTCATTACAGGCTGAGGATGAGGCGCGGCGGTGTAGGGAGTGGAGTCTGACGGCGAACGAGGGTGCCGGCCCGAATGCCCGGCTGCGATCGCGTCCATTGCTCACGACGTGGGGGTGGAGGGGGAACGTTGACGCGGCGGCCCGTGTCGCCGACAAGCTCGTGGATAACGCCTTCAGACACGGCCGGCCCTTCCCTGACGGCTGTATCAGCCTCCGGTTCGCTCTGTTTCCGAAGACCGATGCACTGCTGATCGAAGTCTCGGACGCGCTTCCCGCATTCCCCGACTTCGACCAGGCCGCAACGGCCGACCCCGCACCGCAGAGTCCCCCCAACGGTTTGTGGTGGGTGCGTCACTACCAGGGCCGCCTGTCATGGGATGTGAAAAAGGACGACGCGGACCAGGTGGTCGGCAAGACGGTCCGGGCCATCATCCCCGCCGCCTGGGAGGCACCGGCGTGACAGGCACCGGCGTGACAACCACCCAGCTTCCCCGCCGCGCTCCGCAGGCCGAACCGGCACAGGAACGTCCGCCCGCCCCGGAAGCCGTCTTCGCCCAGCCCAAACCCTGGGGAACGCCCGGCGAGGTGGCCCCGGACATGGGGACTCTGGCCGACCGCGTCCGACGGCTGATGACCTTCCAGCGCGGCGGGGACCTCATCCTCCCTCTCGGCGGCCACCTGTTCGACATAGTCGTCACCGCAAGCGGCCCCGAGGCCTACGGGGTGGTGGCGATGCTCGACAAGATCCAGCGCACCGAGCAACAGGACAACCCGGATGCCTGCGGCCCCGTCATCGAGGACCCCGAGCGCGGATGGCTGATCTGGCTCGTCCCGCCCGGCACCAGCACCCATTGGGACCCGCACCGCTACGGTGCGTGCCTGGGCCAGCCCTACCAGCTCGCCCTGCCGCCACTGCCGCAGACGGAGCCGCCCGGGGTGTTCTGGAGGCGCCGCATGCGCGGCGACCGTCTGATACCGCCTATGCCGCTGCGCGAGCTCCTGGACCGTTTCCGGCCCGGCCCCGCACCACACGAAACGCTCCTCGGCTCCGTGCTGAGCTCCATCTCCTGATCTCCGTGTACGGCGGGGTTTTCCTTCCCGGGTCGCACACAGCCGAGTGGGGGTGGAACCTGCCGCTGGCCGCCTGGCACGGCAAGGCGTCCCAACACCTCTCCTTCTGAGGCCTGGACCGCCCGGCCAACCGCCACCATCCCCTACGGCTTTGTAAACCGCTGAAGAGTCCCCCACCGCACAGCACATCCGAAAGGACGCGCAGCATGTGCTGGCATGATCCCCCATGTCCCAGCGACCAGGCTTCAGACCGTGAGGCCGCCAAGGCCATCACGCACGCCCCCGCCCAGGAGTGGGCAGCGCTGTGCAACGGGGTGATCCACTT
The DNA here is from genome assembly GCF_053611185.1 of Streptomyces sp. NPDC054834. Classification (NCBI taxonomy): domain Bacteria; kingdom Bacillati; phylum Actinomycetota; class Actinomycetes; order Kitasatosporales; family Streptomycetaceae; genus Streptomyces; species Streptomyces sp. NPDC054834. The sequence goes on from NZ_JBSGZV010000030.1 coordinate 104,379, forward strand.
CGAAGACACCGGCGAACTACTCCCGGATGATCGGGTCATCCCGCCGCACCGGTCGGTCGCCTGAACCAACCAAAGGGCTGGTCTTGAGGTGACTCATCGGACCGTCGAGCGGTTCTTCATGCCGGCGCGGGGCGGCGTCCCCTTTCTGAAGCGCGGCGTCCCGCGCCGGCCATTGCACCACCAGCCCACTCCCCCCTTGGCGCCCGGGCGCCGAGAAGGAGATCGCCCATGAATACCGTCCCCGATGTGACGACTCCCCAGAACTCTCCTGCTTCCGAGTAGGAGTTGCGCGACGCCATGGTGCGGCACGACGCGCACGTCGCCTGGACCGAGATCTACGAGGACCGCAGACGGGTCACCGACGTCGACCGTGAGCGCCTGTTCGATCGCGTCTGAGCCCCGTCTCCTGCAGCCTCCGCATCACCGACGAGACGGACTGATCCCCCGGACCGTCCTGTCGTCCACCACACCCATCGTGAAGGAGAGACCTCCATGGCCGCGTCCTTATACCTCCCCCACTCGGTAATCGAGCAATTGTCTGATTCACAGGTGAGAACCTGGAACGAGCACTTCGCCGGCAACGGCCATGAGCGACCCCGCAGCATCGAGGAAGGGATCTGGCGACGCACGCAGGACCCTGCCAACGCAGCGCAGTCCGGATGGACAGAGGACCTTGCCGGCCGCCGCCGCATCGTCCATTACCGCTACGACTACGGCCTCGACTACACATTCCCCGTGCCGCGGATGGTCCTGGCGGAGCTGTACCTGTACGTGTCGTTCAGGGCCCCGGCCGAGGAGATCAGCACCTATGCCAAGCACATCCAGGGCTGGCTCGCAGAGGGCCGGTGGAAGCAGTACCTGGACGGCTGGCACCGCGGTGACCTGGTCGCCACCGTGACCGAATACGACGTGCACCCCCAGGACGAACGCGCCGGCCGCGAGGCACCCGACGGCTTCCGCTGCCTGGACGTCCGGTTCGTCTCCGAGGGCTACAGCGTCCCGCCGCGCGCCCTGCGCAACCTGCCATGGGACGTCCTCGCAAGCGGAATCCGCGTCAAGGAGCGGCGGGGCAACCCGGCGTACGCTGCGGACCTGACCGGCCTGCTGGACTTCCTTCCCTTCCAGGTGGAAGTCGGATGTGGGACGTCCATCGAGGCGGGCATCATGCCCCTGCACTACCTCCACGAGGTCTACCGGGTCACCGACCGGCGCGACAACGCACTGACGCAGACGCACGCCTTCACCCTCAGCCCGCAGGCCGACACCCTCGTGCAGGAAATGCTTCTCGACGCCCCGGGCAAGGCCGAGGACCTCACACGAATGTTCGCCGCGTGCTTCGTCGCCGAGCCCACGCCCGCCCATCGAGCCCTCAAAGCGCTGCACGACGCCGGACACATGGTCGGTCCGGTCATCACCCACAACTTCGACACACTGTCGGCGCGCGCGGGCCTGCCGGAGGTGTTCGTCCGCCGTTACGACCAGAAGATCCCGCCGGTGCCGCTCCGCGACGAGGCCAAGGCCCTGCTGGTAGTCGGACTGCACGCGGACCGGCGGGCGGTTCAGGCCCGCGCCCGGCAGCGGGGCATGCGCATCTTCTTCCTGGACCCCGAAGGGCTGATGGAGAACGGGTCCTTCAAGGAGTACCCGATCGAGGGCGCCCGCGAAGACGACGTCGTCGTCCGCTCAGAGGCCATCCCCGCCCTGACCCGGCTGTGCGACCTTCTCGGCGTCACCCTCTGACCGGCCCGTGGCCAAAGCTCAACTCCCCCTGAATCAGGGCCGATAGCGTCGTGGGGCGCACACCCCCGTGCGCCCCTACGACAACCACCCATCAAGGACGGCAATGCGCGTTTCGGTAATCGGCTGCGGACACCTCGGTATCCCCCACGCAGCTGCCATGGCAGAGATCGGCCACGAGGTGATCGGTGTGGACACCGATCACGCGAAGGTGGACCGGCTCAACGCCGGCGAGTGCCCCATCTACGAGGCAGGCCTGCCCGAACTCCTCACGAAGCACACCACCAGCGGGCGGCTGCGCTTCACCACCGACGCGCAAGAGGCCGCAGACTTCGCCGACCTGCATTTCCTCGGCGTCGGCACGCCCATCGACTCCGACGGCCGCTCCTACGACACCAGGCAGGTCTTCGGCGCCGTCCGCCAGCTCGTCCCCCACCTGACCCGGCCCTGCACGATCGTCGGGAAGTCCACGGTCACCGTGGGCACCACCCTCCAGCTCACCCACCTCCTCCAGCGCCTGGCCCCGGCCGGCGAGCAGGTCGACGTCGTGTGGAACCCGGAGTTCCTGCGCGAAGGCCACGCGGTCGAGGACAGCCTGCGCCCCGACAGGATCGTCGCCGGGCTGACGACCACCGCGGCGGAGAAGGCGATCCGGGACGTCTACGCCCCGATTCTGGAAGCAACGGGCGTTCCCCTGTTCATCACCGATCCGGCGACCGCCGAACTCGCCAAGGGGGCCGCCAACACCTTCCTCGCACTCAAGATCTCCTACATCAACGGGGTCGCGGACATGTGCGAGGCTGCCGGTGGCGACGTCTCGCAGATCGTAGAAATCCTCGGAGTCGACGCCCGTATCGGACGCGGCAGCATGTCCCCCGGCATCGGCTACGGCGGCGGCTGCCTCCCCAAGGACGTCCGCGCCTTCACCGCCTCCGCCAGGCAGCTCGGCGCAGACAGGGCCGCCACATTGCTGCGCGCCGCCGAGGAGGTCAACGAATCGCGGACGGCCATGGCGGTCGGACTCGTGACCAAGGCGCTCGGCCGTCCGGTCGCAGGCTTGGCGATCACCGTGTGGGGGGCCGCGTTCAAGCCCGGCACGAACGACGTCCGTGAGTCCCCCGCGCTCGCGCTCGCGCAGGCACTCCACCAGGCCGGTGCGTTGGTGACCGTGCACGACCCTCAGGCCGTCCGGACCGCCATGCACCGCAACCCCGAACTCGAATACACCGACGACCTGGAGCAGTCCGTCGACGGAGCCCACGCCGTGGTGCTGGCCACCGAATGGCCCGCATACCGGCTGGCCGACCCCGCGCGGCTGACCAGCCGCGCGGCCCAGCCGCTGATGGTCGACTGCCGCACCACCCTCGATGCCGCCCGCTGGCGCGCAGCCGGCTGGACCGTGCACCAGATCGGGCGGCCCGACAAGTAGCCCCCAGGCCGTACAACGAAGCGGCCCGGCCATCCGACCCGAAGGAGTACCCCGTGGATCTACTCGAGAACGGCACGATGTTCGCCGTCGTGGACGCCCTGTCCGGCGTCTGCGCGTCGGCCGGCATGAACCTGCCCCACGAGGAGCTGCTGGCCCTCCAGATCGCTAAACCGGCCGAGGAAGCCGGCGAGGCCATGCACGCCCTCCAGGGCGTCAAGGGCCTCATGCACAAGTGCGCCAAGACGTGCGACCCCCATGGCGAGCACACGTGGGACGGCGTCAGCAACGACTGCACTGGCGCCTTCTTCGCCTCCCTCATCGCGCTCCACTACATCGACCCCGACGGCTGGCGCGAGACCCTGGTCACCGGCGTACGCCACAAGCTCGCCGAGATCAACAGCCCTCTGGCCGACACCTTCACTGGGGAGAAGCAACTCCTCGACGCCGCAGAGGAACTGGCCAGGACCTACACCGAAGACGCCAGCGGGCTGCCCGCGCACGAGCTGCCGATCCTCGCGGTCGGAAACCTCGCCCGCGAGGCCGGAGAAGCCATCCACGCCCTCCACGGCATCAAAGGACTGCTCACCTGCGACGAGGAGTGCGGCCCAAAAGTCCACTCCTGGAACGGCGTCCAGCAACACCTCATCGGATCATGCCTGACCTCCCTGGTCGCCCTGTACTGCATCGACCCCGATGCCTGGCGCAAAACCTTCACCGACATCACCTTCCGCCGCAGCCGACGCGGCCGCGAAGCCCTGGCTGCCTGACCACCACCTGCCGGCTGTGCCCCACCAACCCCGCGGGGCACAGCCGCTGGGCTGCAACAGAACACGACCGTTGACATACCGGCAGCGAAGGAGAGTGCCGCTTCACGTCACACCTGCAGTGATCCGGAGGAACGGCGATGACTGCGACAGCTCCCCTTTCACCCAAGACGGGGCGCTCGCACATGTACGAGTGCTTGTTCTCCTAGCTCGAGCCGGGCACGGCGGCCGGCCACCGCAGTTCGACCCGGAGGACTACAAGGCAAGGCATGCGGTCGAGCGTGGGATCAAGCGCCTCACGAGGCACCGCGCCGTGGCCACGAGATACGAGAAGCTCGCAGTTCGCTACGAAGCGAGTGTCCTCATCGCGGCCATCAACGAGTTGCTATGACTGACGATGTCATGATGGCGCTGCGTAACAGCGGATGGCCACTTTCTGATGCGGGCTCCACTGCTGCTCGACTGTGGCCATCAGCGCCCAGCCCAGCCGCTCGTACAGGGCCCCCGCTGGCCTTGATACCTCGAGCCGCTCCCTGTCCAGGGCGGGCTGTTCGACATCTAGCCGCGTGGACGGAGGCCGGCCGTATTACCTCCCTCATCCGGCCGCCCGCGTTCGCCCCGCGGGTCCGCGCCGCCGCCGAGCACGCTGGTCGCCCCGTGCTGGGGCGCTCTATACGGCCACCGTCCGGGCAGCGCAGGGCGAGAGCAGCGACTTCGATGGGCTGCGCCGGGTAGCCCGTCGGCGTCGTCGCCCTGCTGGCGCACTTCGCCATCGCGCAGCCGGCCGCCCGCCACCGGGCCTACGCCGACGTCGACGTCACCCCGCAGGTGTTCCTCCGCCTCCTTGGTGCCGCGGACGACGACCGGGTTGGCGACGTCGTCCGGGTGACGATTCCTGTCCTCGTCACCCGCTGGTCTGGCGTCCCGCACCAACGCGAGAAGGTCATTGGGTCCTGGCGGTTCTGGCCCTTGACGGCGCTACCCCAGCCGCTGTTTGTACCAAGCGCACAGTGCCTGACTGCTTGGAACCCCGACCTTCCGCTCGACCATCCACCCGCTGTCTTCGTGGCCTCCTCGGGCGTCGTCGGCAGAGAGAACGGCCGCTCGACCCCCAGGTCCATGTGCCCCTAGATCCACTCGGGATCGTAGGGCACCGCACACACCGTCACCGGAACTTCCCGGCCGCCCGGCTGCCCGCGGTGCGTCACCGGTGCAGGGACTCGGCGACGGCCGGGTCCTCGAGCACGGTGACGCACCAGGCGAAGTGCTCGTCACCGCCGCCCGGCGCGAAGGCGTCGCTCGTGGCCATCGCATAGGCGGCCCGGTACAGCAGGAGGTCGTCGACCGCGTAGCCGAACTCGTCGGCGAACCGCGTGGTGAGCTGCCGGGTGATCTCCGGGGCGTGCTCGGTGCCCGCCGGGAAGATGGCCGCGGCCACGGCGGCGTCGAACCGGGGGTCCCCGCCCGTGGACAGGAAGCCGTAGTCCACGAGGGCGAGCGGCTGCAGGTCGTCGTCCACCAGCACGGTCTCCGGGAAGACGTCACCGTGGACGACCGCCTCGTCGGTACGGGGCAGCGAGCGCAGCTTCCGAAGCAGCCGGGCGCGCGTGTCCTCGAAATCGCGGACATGCGTGGCGAGCCGGTCCGCGCACCGGCTGACCCGCCGGTCCACCAGGTCCGCCAGGGCGGATCCGAAAGTGGTGTGGCCTTCCCACAGCGGGCGTTCCTCGTCCAGCACAGGAAGGTGCTTGACCTCGTCGACGTCATGGGCGTCCGCGAGGGCGCGCAGCACGCCGACCAGGCAGTCGACCGCTTCGGGCAGCACCTCGTCCGGGTCGTCGGTGCGGATCCTGCCCGCCAAGGGCTCGCCGGTCAGCTCCCGCTCCACGGTCATCGGGACACCGTCGATGTCCTCGACGGCGAGGATCTCCGGGGCGCCGAACGGCAGGTGCGCCGCGGCATCGGCGTAGAAACGCTGCATCCACCGCAGTTCGGATCCCCGTCGGCGCTCCCACACCTTGGCCACCGTTCCGTCCCCGAGTCGGTAGACGGCTCCCTCCACCGCCGCCTCGACGGGCTCGGCGTCGGGATATCCGGCGTCGACGAAATGTCGTACGCGCCGGGCCGTGGTGTCCCGTATCGCATCGGACATCTCGTGCCTCCTTCCGCCCCCGGCGTGAACGACCGGCCGGTCGGCGGGGCCGACGCCGGGACCATTTCCCACGGTAGGCCCCTCGCCCGCGCGACACCCGGTGACGGAGCGCTGCCGGGCGCCGTGCGGTCCGCCCACGCATATACGGCGGAACAGTGCCGGCGGATCCTGCGTATCCGGAGCCGACAGTGGCTGTTCCTTCGTACACTAGCGGCCGTCGCCCGCCGACGGCCGCGTCCGGCCACTGCGCGGGGACCCGCCGACGGGCACCATGCACTGCGGCGTCCGTCGGCCGCAGCCCTACCGCTAATCCGGCCGTGCCCCGCCCGGGACGCAGGCCGAACTCGACCTTGCAGGATCGTGGGCGGAGCGGGAGGTGGCCCTTGACCAGGGCGCACGGCGAAGGGCCGCCCGGGCCCCGCAGTCCTGTCGTAGCAGGGCGTTCCCACCTTAGAGCCGAAGCTGCGATTCAGCGCTACCGACTAGTAGGACTCCGTTAGGTCTGTCTCGATCTTGGTGCCGTGTGTATGCCGCTGGGCAGGGGTTGGTGGCAGGTGGTGCAGGTGCCGGTCCAGC
>NZ_JBSGZV010000031.1:0-110613 GCF_053611185.1 Streptomyces sp. NPDC054834
GGGGGGGGGGGGGGGGGCCCGGGCGCGGGGGGGGGGGGGGGGGGGGCGGCGGGGGGGGGGGCGCCCCCCGGGGGCGGGCGGGGGGGCGGCGCCCCCCGGCCCCGGGGCGGGGGGCGCGCCGCCGTCCGCAGGCGCTCCGGCAGCAGCGCCATCGCGCCGCCGCCGGTCGCGCCGATCAGCCGGAGACCGGGGTACTTGTCCAGCCATCCCGCGAACGCGATCATGGCCATGCCCACCGTGATGTCGCCGAACCGGCCGATCTGCTCGACGAAGCCGATCTCGTCGACCCGTTCGGTGCCGACCGGTTCGGCCGGTGCGTGCACCAGGACCGGCACCCCCGCCTCCGCGGCCAGCGCGAAGAAGGAGTCGGCCCGTGGGGAGCCGAGGAGCTCCCCGTGGACGCTGGACGTGGTGATCAGACCGACGAAGGCGGGGTCCGCCAGGGTCTCCCGCACCCCGTCGAGGTGATCGTCGTCGCCGAACGGGTTGGCGTACACGTATCCGCGCAACTGGTCCGGGAACCTGCCGATCAGGCCCGACATCCAGGCGTGGAAGCCGCGCAGCCGGTCGCGTGGTTGCGCGTAGTTGTCGACGCCCGGGACCCGGGCCATCGCACCGGCCCCGACGGGGCTGCCGATGATGGTGAGGTCGATTCCGGCCTCGGCGCGAGCGGCGAGCATGCCGTCGACGTCGGTCAGGCTCGGGGGCATGGGGAAGCGTTCGGCCGCCTCCGGCGGGGACAGATGCCCGTGGATGTCGATGATCACGTGTCGCTTCCCGTTCTCGGTGTGAGTACGCGGGTGACCGCGGCGCAGTCCTGGTCGCCCAGCCCTTCCTCGGTGGCGCGGACGTGGGTCTCCGCCGCGGCGGTCGCCAGCGGCAGGCTCAGGCCGGCCGCCGCTGCCTGCTTGGAAGCGAGCATGAGGTCTTTGGCCATCAGCCGCAGCCGGAAGTCCGGCTCCTCGAACTGACCGGAGGCCAGGCGTCGCGACTTGAACGCCATGACCGGCGAGGCGAAGCCGCTGCCCGCGATCGTCCTGAGGACCAGCCGCCGGTCGAGTCCACAGGCGGCGGCGAGTTCACTGGCCTCCGCCAGGGCCTGCACCTCTATGCCCATGAGCAGGTTGAGGAGCAGTTTCATCCGCATGCCGGAGCCGAGTACGCCCAGATGGACGACCTCCTTGCCCAGCATCCGCAGCAGCGGCCGGCAGGCCTCGAACGCCTGCTCCTCGCCGCCGACGAACAGCCGCAGCTCGCCGTCACGGGCGTGGTCGCGGTTGCCGAGCATGCCCATGTCCAGGACCGCTGAGACGTCCCCGGCGATCTGGACGACCTCTTCGGGCCCGACGGTGCTCGCGCAGATCAGGACGCCGGGGTAGGCGCCCCGGGCCAGTACGCCGTCGGGTCCGCGCAGCACGGCGCTGAGGGCTTCGCCGTCGGCGACGGCGCAGATGGCGGCCCTCGTACCGGCGACGGCGTCGGCGGGGTGGGATGCCACGAAAGCACCCACCTCGGCAAGCGGTTCGGCCCGGTCCGCGGTGCGGTTCCACACCCGGACCCGTACCCCCTGGTCGAGAAGGCGGGCGGCCAGGCCGGCGCCCATCGTCCCGAGTCCGAGCACTGCGACGGGGTCGTTGGTCGTCCGCGTCATGACGACACCCCCAGGGTCTCCTTGACGACCCGGAAGCGCAGCGACTGCGTCGAGTCGACCCACTGGCGCAGCGGGGCCACCAGCGCGCGGTGCTCCTCGCTCTGCTGCCAGGCGAAGAAGTGCTCGGCCGTCTCCCACTCGCTGGTGATCACCCACTGCCGCGAGTCGTCCACGGGTTCGCCCAGCCTCTCGACGATGTGGCCGGGGGTGCGGGACACGGACTTCCGGATCCGGTCGTACAGATCCAGGAACCCTTGCTCGCCGCCCTCGATCACACGGACCGTGAAGACGACGCCCAGCTTCTCGGCCGAATGGCCCTTCTGCTCAGTGCCCATGTCTCCTCCTGGTGGTGAGATCCGGCAGGACACGCATCCCACCGACTCATGACCGCCGTACGGACGCAACTCCGAATGGGGGACAGCCCAGTGGGCGCAAGGGACTCACGCTGCGTGGTTAGCCCGTTCGGGTGGGTGACGAGACGTGCCGTCACCAGGCCGCGGGACGCGGGTCACCTCACCCGGACGGGGCACTGCCGGCCCTTGCGATCCGGCCCTCGGGTGACGCTCGATCGGGCGATGTCCCGGCCCGGTGGGTGGTGCGGCCGTCAGCCGCCGAACCGGTCCCGCAGCTCGCGCTTGAGGATCTTGCCGCTGGCGTTGCGCGGGAGTTCGGTCACGAACAGCACCCGCTTGGGCGCCTTGAAGGGGGAGAGCTTCTCGCGCGCGTGGGCGATGAGTTCGTCCTCGGTGACCTCGCCGCGCGGGACGACGACCGCCGTGACGGCCTCGATCCACCGCTCGTCGGGCAGGCCGATCACGGCGGCCTCGGCGACGGCCTCGTGCGTGTACAGCGCGTCCTCGACCTGCCGGGAGGCGACCAGTACGCCACCGGAGTTGATGACGTCCTTGACCCGGTCGACGATCGTGAAGTAGCCGTGCGCGTCCCGCACCGCGAGGTCGCCGGAGTGGAACCAGCCGTCGCGGAATGCCTCGGCCGTCTCCTCCGGCTTGTCCCAGTAGCCCTCGCACAACTGCGGTGACCGGTAGACGATTTCGCCGGGCGTGCCGTCGGGCACGTCCTCGCCGTCCTCGTCGACCACGCGGGCGTCCACGAACAGCACGGTGCGGCCGCAGGAGTCGAGCCTGCCCTTGTGCTCGTCGGGTGCGAGGACGGTGGCCAGGGGGCCGATCTCGCTCTGGCCGAAGCAGTTGTAGAGGGCCAGTTTCGGCAGCCGTTCGCGCAGCCGCTCCAGGACGGGCACCGGCATGACCGACGCCCCGTAGTACGCCTTGCGCAGGCCGCTCAGGTCGCGGGTGGCGAAGTCCGGCCGGTTCGCCAGGCCGATCCACACGGTGGGCGGCGCGAACAGGCTGTCCACGCGGTCGGCTTCGATGAGGTCGAACAGGCGGTCACCGTCCGGCGCATCGAGAATGATGTTGGTCGCGCCGACCGCGAGGCAGGGCAGCAGGAAGACGTGCATCTGGGCGGAGTGGTACAGCGGCAGGGCGTGCGCCGGCCGGTCGCCTGCGCTCAGGTCCAGGGCCGCGATCGCGCTGAGGTACTCGTGCACCAGCGCCCGGTGGGTCATCATGGCGCCCTTGGGCAGGGCGGTGGTGCCCGAGGTGTACAGCAGCTGCACCAGGTCCTCGGTACGTGGTTCGGGGCCGTCGTACGGGGACGCGTCCGCCAGCCGCGCGAGGAGCGAGTCCTCGGCGTCCCGCAGCGGCATCACCCGTATCCCGTCCGGGAGTTGCCCGGCGATGTCCGGATCGGCGAGCACCAGGCCGCTGCCCGACTGGCCGACGATGTAGGCGAGGTCGTCGCCGGTCAGGTTCTGGTTGACCGGCACGTGGACGAGTCCCGCGCGGGCGCAGGCGAGGAAGGCGATCAGGTAGGCGTCGGAGTTGTGGCCGTAGGCGCCGACCCGGTCGCCCGGGGCGAGGCCCGCGCCGAGGAGTACGCCCGCCGCACGGGAGACGGCGTCGTCGAGCTCCGCGTACGTCCACGTCCGCTCGCCGTACTCCACCGCGACCCGCGCCGGGGTGCGCCGCGCGCTGCGCCGCAGCACTCCGTCCACCGTGCTGCCGTGTGCCTGCGTCATGTCACATGATCTTCGACCCGCTCGGGAGAGAGGTCAAGGACCGGAGACGGATCCCCCAGGTCCCGGACCGGGACATCGGTCACACGGGTCGCGTACGGCCCTCCCAGTAGGGGTCGCGCAGCCGTCGCTTGTACAGCTTGCCGTTGGGGTCGCGGGGCATCTCGGTGATGAAGTCGACGCTCTTGGGCCGCTTGTAGCCGGCGAGTTGCTCTGCGCAGTGGTCGAGCAGGGCGGCGGCGAGGGCGGGTCCGGGCTCGTGGCCGGGGGCGGGTTCGACGACGGCCTTGACCTCCTCGCCCCAGTCGTCGTGCGGGATCCCGAAGGCGGCGGCGTCGGCGACGGCGGGGTGGGCGAGCAGCGCGGACTCGATCTCGGCGGGATAGATGTTCACACCGCCGGAGATGATCATGTCGATCTTGCGGTCGCGGAGGAAGAGGTAGCCGTCCTCGTCGAGGTAGCCGAGGTCACCGACGGTGAAGAAGTCGCCGATACGGTTCTTGCGGGTCTTGGCCTCGTCCTTGTGGTACGCGAAGCCCCCGGTGCTCATCTTCATGTACACCGTGCCGAGTTCGCCGGGCGGGAGGCGGTTGCCGTCGTCGTCGAAGACGGCCAGTTCGCTGATCGGCCAGGCCTTGCCGACGGTGCCGGGCTTCTTCAGCCAGTCCTCGGCGGTGGCGAAGGCGCCGCCGCCCTCACTGGCCGCGTAGTACTCCTCCACGCTGTGGCCCCACCAGTCGATCATGGCCCGTTTGACGTGGTCGGGGCAGGGGGCGGCGCCGTGGATGGCGTGGCGCATGGCGGAGACGTCGTAACGGGCGCGCACGTCCTCGGGGAGGGCGACCAGGCGGTGGAACTGGGTGGGGACCATGTGGGTGTGGGTGCACCGGTGCGTGTCGATGAGGCGGAGCATCTCCTCGGGTGTCCACTTGTCCATCAGGACCAGGCGGTGGCCGATGTGCAGGGACGCGCCCGCGAACTGGAGGACGGCGGTGTGGTAGAGCGGTGAGCAGACGAGGTGCACGTTGCCGTCGAACGGCTTGATGCCGAAGATGCCGAGGAATCCGCCGAGGTAGGCCTCCTCGGGGAGCTTGCCGGGCAGCGGGCGGCGGATGCCGCGGGGGCGTCCGGTCGTACCCGAGGTGTAGTTCATGACCCAGCCGAGTTCGCGGTCCGCGGGCGCCGACTCGGGCTGTCCGTCGAGGAGTTCGTGGTACGGCCGGAAGCCCCGGGCCGTGCCGACCGCGTACCGGTGTGTCGCGGGCAGGCCCGCCTCGTCGGCGGCGTGGCGGGCGGCGCCCTCGAACCTCTCGTGGGCGAGGAGCACCTTCGCGCCGGAGTCGGACACGATCCAGGCGATCTCGGGTCCGACGAGGTGGTGGTTGACGGGGACGAGGTAGAGGCCGGCCTGGGTGGCGGCCAGGTAGGCGGTGAGGAACTCGACACCGTTGGGCAGGACGACCGCGAAGGCGTCGCCGCGTTCCAGGCCGGCGGCGCGCAGGCCGTGGACGAGCCGGTTGGCGGCGGCGTGCAGCCGTCCGGCGGTCCACTCCTCGCCGTCGGGGGCGACGAGGACCGTGCGGTCGGGGTCGGCGGTGGCCTGGGCCCAGAAGCCCGTGGGGGGTGTGCTCACGACTGGCCGCTCCTTCCGGCGATGCGGTTCAGGCGGTCGACGGCCTGCTCGAAGCCGCGGGTGAGGTCGTCGAAGACGGCCCGCACACTGCGTTCGCTGTTCATCCGGCCGACGATCTGGCCGACGGGCGTGCCGAGCAGCGGGTCGACCTCGTACTTCTGGATGCGGGAGACCGCCTCGGCGACCAGCAGGCCCTGCAACGGCATGGGCAGTGTGCCGGGCCCGGCCGGGTCGTCCCAGGCGTCGGTCCATTCGGTACGGAGCTGGCGTGCGGGCTTCCCGGTCAGCGCGCGGGAGCGGACGGTGTCGCCGGACCCCGCGGCGAGGAGCTTGCGGGTCAGCGCGGGCGAGTGCAGGTCGGCCTCTGTGGTGGTCAGCCATACGGAGCCCAGCCACACACCCTGCGCGCCGAGGGTCAGCGCGGCCGCCACCTGCTGTCCGCTGCCGATGCCGCCGGCGGCCAGCACGGGCAGCGGGTTGACGGCCTCGACCACCTCGGGGGTCAGCACCATGGAGGCGATCTCGCCGGTGTGGCCGCCCGCCTCGTAGCCCTGCGCCACGACGATGTCGATGCCGGCGTCCTTGTGCTTGCGGGCGTGCCGGGCGCTGCCCGCGAGCGCGGCGACCAGCACGTCCCGTTCGTGGGCGCGGGCGACGACGTCGGCGGGCGGCGAGCCGAGGGCGTTGGCGAGCAGCTTGATCGGGTAGTCGAAGGCGACATCGAGCTGGATCCGGGCGACCTGCTCCATCCAGCCGGTGATCCGCCAGCCGGGCGCCTCACCCTCGGCGAGTTCGGGCACGCCGTACTTGGCGAGGGTGTCCTTGACGAACTCCCGGTGCCCCTCGGGGATCATCGCCTCGACGTCGGCCTCGGTCACGCCCTCGACCTTCTTGGCGGGCATGACGACGTCCAGCCCGTAGGGCCTGCCCTCGACGTGCGCCTCGATCCAGTCCAGGTCGCGCTTGAGGTCGCCGGGAGCGGTGTAGCGGACCGCGCCGAGCACTCCGAAGCCGCCGGCCCGGCTGATGGCCGCGGCGACGGCGGGGAACGGCGTGAAGCCGAAGACGGCGTGCTCGACTCCCAGTTTCTTGCTCAGCTCCGTCTGCATGGGGCGCAGGATGCCGCAGTCCCCCGGAGGACGGAAGGCTCTTTCTGATACTCCGTCAGATTTTCCGCGAGCCCCGGCGGACCTGAGGGGGCGTCAGTCGCGCTCCAGCACCGCCATCGCCGCGTTGTGCCCGGGCACCCCGCTCACCCCTCCCCCGCGCACCGCGCCCGCCCCGCACAGCAGGACGTTGGCGTGCCGCGTCTCCACTCCCCAGCGGCCGGTGTCCTCCTGGGCGTACGGCCAGGCCAGGGCGCGGTGGAAGATGTTGCCGCCGGGCAGGCGCAGATCGCGTTCCAGGTCCAGCGGCGTCTTCGCCTCGATGCAGGGGCGGCCGTCCGCGTCGAGGGCCAGGCAGTCGGCGAGGGGTTCGGCGAGGTGGGCGTCGAGCTGGGCCAGGGTCGACTTCAGCAGCTCGTCGCGGACGGCGTCGTTGTCCCGGGTGAAGAGCCGGGCGGGGGTGTGCAGGCCGAACAGGGTGAGGGTCTGGTAGCCGCGTTCGACCAGCTCGGGGCCGAGGATGGTGGGGTCGGTGAGGGAGTGGCAGTAGATCTCCGAGGGCGGCGCGGCGGGCAGGTCGCCGGACGCGGCCTGGGCGTGGGCGGTGGCCAGTTGCCCGTAGCCCTCGGCGATGTGGAAGGTGCCCGCGAAGGCCTCGCGCGGGTCGACGTCGGTGTCCCGCAGCCTCGGCAGCCGCTTCAGCAGCATGTTCACCTTGAGCTGGGCACCCTCGGCGGGCGTCGGGGCGGGATCGCCGGTCAGGGCCGCCAGCTCCTGCGGGGAGGCACCCACGAGGACGTGGCCGGCGGTGACGGTGCCCTCGGCGTCGGCGGTGCGGTAGGTGACCTCGGCGGACTGCCCGTCGGTGTCGATCCGTACCGCCTCGTGCCCCGTGGCGAACACCGCGCCCGCCTCGCGCGCGGCGGTGGCCAGGGCGTCGGTCAGGGCGCCCATGCCGCCGACGGGCACGTCCCAGGCGCCGGTGCCGCCGCCGATGACGTGGTAGAGGAAGCAGCGGTTCTGCGCCAGGGAGGCGTCGTGGGCGTCGGCGAAGGTGCCGATGAGAGCGTCGGTGAGAACCACACCCCGAACGAGGTCGTCGCCGAAGTTCTCCTCGATCGCCACGCCCATCGGTTCCTCGAACAGGGCCCGCCACGCGGCCTCGTCGTCGACGCGGCGGCGCAGTTCCTCCCGCGTGGGCAGCGGTTCGGTGAGCGTCGGGAAGACCCGCTGGGCGACGCGGCCGGTCATGCCGTAGAAGCGCTGCCACGCCTCGTACTCCCGGGTGCCGCCGGTCAGCCGGGCGAAGGCCTCCCGGGTGCGCCGCTCGCCGCCGCCGACCAGCAGCCCGGTGGGCCGTCCGGCCCGCTCGATGGGGGTGTACGAGGAGATGGTGCGCCCTCGGACGCGGAAGTTCAGGCCGAGGTCGCGGACGATTTTCCGGGGCAGCAGGCTGACCAGGTACGAGTAGCGCGACAGTCGGGCGTCGACCCCGGCGAACGGGCGGGTGGAGACGGCGGCGCCGCCGGTGTGGTCCAGCCGTTCGAGCACCAGCACGGACCGGCCGGCCCGGGCCAGATAGGCGGCGGCGACGAGGCCGTTGTGGCCGCCGCCGACGATGACGGCGTCGTAGGTCCGGGATGGCTCGCGAGGGGGCATGGTTCTTCGTAACACGTGATGATCTACGGGGGCCAGAGGCGTGCCGATGACGGCTCAGCGTCCGCCGGACGCCCGCTGCTGCCGCTGTACCGCCACCCGGCGGTACAGCTCGACGGCTTCCGCTCCCCGGCCGAGTTGTTCCAGGCAGTGGGCTTCGTCGTTGCGGCTGGCGAGCGTGTCGGGGTGGTCGGCGCCCAGGACCCGTTCGCGGGCGGCGGCGACGTGGCGGTACTCGGCCAGCGCGTCCGGCCAGCGGCCCAGCCAGCCCAGTCCGACGGCGACCTCCCGGCGGCTGACCAGGGTGTCGGGGTGGTCGGGGCCGAGCACACGCTCGCGGAGGGCGCACACGTCGCGGGACTCGGCGAGGGCCTCCTCCCAGCGGTCGAGGCGGCCGAGGTTGACGCCGAGGCCGTGGCGGGCGCGCAGGGTCTCGGGGTGGCTCGGGCCGTGGACGCGGGTGCGGTCGCCGATCAGGTCGCGGTAGAGCCGGAGCGCCTCGGCGCTGCGGCCGAGGCGGCCCAGGCTGATGCCGACCTCGTAGCGGGCGGCGAGGGTGTCGCCGTGGTCGGGGCCGAGGACCGCCGCCCGTGCCTCGGCGACCTCGCGGTAGGTCCGCAGGGCCTCCGACCAGCGACCCAACTGGCCTAGCGCGTAGGCCACTTCGTACCGGGTGACCAGGGTGTCGGGGTGGCGGGGGCCGAGCACCCGGGCGCGGGCGGCGGCCACTTCGCAGGCCATCCGGTGGGAGTCGTCGAGGCGGCCGAGCCGGCTGAGGTTGAAGGCGAGGTTGTGGCGGCAGCGCAGGGTGTCGGGGTGGTCGGCGCCCATCGTGCGCTCCCGGGCGGCCAGCACGGAGGTGTACGTCTGGTGCGCGTCGAAGTGGCGGCCCAACTGGCCCAGTACGTACGCCGTCTCCTGCCGGGCTGCGAGGGTGTCGGGATGGTCGGCGCCCAGCACGCGCGCTCTCGCCCGGGCGACCTCTGTGTACTCGCGCAGCGCGTCGGCGGGGCGGCCGGCGCGGCTGAGGGTGAAGCCGAGCTCGTACCGGCTGGCCAGGGTGTCGGGATGGTCCGGGCCGAGCAGCCGCGCGCGTTCGGCGGCGACGGCCCGGTGCAGGTCGCCCGCCTCGTCCCAGCGGCCGAGCCGGCCCAGGCCGAGGGCCGCGTGGTGCCGTCCGTCGAGCGCGGTCACGGCCCGAGGGGGCGGGAGGGCCGGAATCTGCGGAAGGGCGGTGACCGGGCGGGCGATCCACTCGCCGGTGAGCCCGGCTCCGGGGTCGGGGGCCGGGCCGGCCAGGCCGGTGCCGGTCGCCTTGTGCCCGGTGGTCATTCCCCGGGTCCAGGACGGCAGACGGGGTTCGGAGGTCCGTGGGGGTGCGGCGACCACGGTCGGCACGTACCCGGGCACCGACCGGCCGGCGGCTATCCGGCGGGCCAGTTCCCTGGCGTCGCCCGGCCGTTGCTCGGGGCGCTTGGCCAGCAGGTCCAGGATGATCCGCTCCAGGTACACGGGCAGCTCGGCACGGTGACCGCGCGGCGGCCGGGGCGGGGTGTCCCGGTGGCCGATCAGGATGGCCCAGGCGTCCTCCAGGTCGAACGGCGGCACCCCGGTGGCGATCTCGTACAGCACGCAGCCCAGCGAGTACAGGTCGCTGCGCTGGTCGACCTCGTCGCCGCCGATCTGCTCCGGGGACATGTAGTGCGGGGTGCCCATGGCGACGCCGGTGCCGGTCAGCCGGGAGGTGAAGCCGATGTCGTGGCCCAGACGGGCGATGCCGAAGTCGCAGATCTTCACCGCGCCATCGGTCAGCCGCACCATGTTGGCCGGTTTCAGGTCCCGGTGCACGATGCCCTGCTGATGGGTGTAGGCGAGGGCGGCGGCGACCTGCTCGGCGATGTCGACGACGTCGGCGACGGGCAGCGGATGGTGCTTGTTGTCCTCCAGGAGCTGGCTGAGGTTGCGGCCCTGGAGCAGTTCCATCACCAGGTACAGGATGCCTTCGGACTCGCCGAAGTCGTGGACGACGGTCACCCCGCGGTGCGAGAGCGCGGCGGCCACCCGGGCCTCACGGCGGAACCGCTCCCTGAGGACACGGGTGAAGGCGTGGTCGTGCTGCGGGCCGAGCGGTTTCAGGCATTTCACGGCGACCTGGCGGCCGAGGGACTCGTCCCGGGCGCGCCAGACCTCGCCCATCCCGCCCCGCCCGATCAGGTCCAGCAGCCGGTACCGGCCCTGGATCAGCCTGGAGTCCGCCATCGCGCGCCGTCGCCCCCGTCGCTGTTCGCCCCGCGCCTCCCCTAGGGGAGGGCGTCACGATGCGGTCGCGCGCAGCCGGCCCGATCCGTGACACACCCCCCTGTCAGGGCCTGTCCGGCAATTCCCGTCGTCCGCCCGAAGGGCGGGCCGCGCGGCGATTGCTGGACAGGCCCTGGTCCAGTATGGCGGCCTATCGCCCGACTTTGTACGGTGCCGGACGCGTGCCCGGTCCGAGCCTCGCCATGGCGCGCAGGATGTGTTTGGGCGGCAGTTGCCAGCGCAGACGTGCGGGAATCCCGCGCAGCACGGTGCCGGTGGCGCGTAGCCGCCGGGTGACGGCGGCGGGTGCGGGGGCCGGTCTGCCGTACAGCTCGTGGGCGTACGGCGGCAGGGAGGCGTACGCCAGATGCGCCACCCTCCGCCACAGCAGCGCGCGCACCGGGACCAGCAGGGGGTGCGTCGGCGGGCGGAGCAGGAAGTCGTCCACCGCGCGTGCGTCGGCTCCCGCGACCAGCCGTGGCCGCACCGTCTCGAAGTAGGCCGCCATCCCGGCCCGGTCGCCGGGTACGGCCGCGGGGTCGAGGCCCACGAGGCGGGCGCTTACCCGGTGCTCGGCTATGTAACGGTCGGCCTGCGCGTCGGTGAGGGGGTAGCCGGAGCGCCGCAGCACGTGCAGATAGGAGTCGATCTCCGCGCAGTGCACCCACAGCAGCAGCTCGGGTTCGTCGACGGCGTACCGCTCCCCCGTCTCCGGATCGGACGCCTTCAGCATCGTGTGGATCTTCCGCACCCGGGCACCGGCCCGCTCGGCGGCCTCCGTCGTCCCGTACGTCGTGGTCCCCACGAAGTTCGCGGTACGCATCAGCCGCCCCCAGGCGTCCCGCCGGAAGTCGGAGTTCTGCATGACTCCGCGCACCGCGCGCGGGTGCAGTGCCTGGAGGTAGAGCGCCCGGATCCCGGCGACCCACATCATGGGGTCGCCGTGCATCTGCCAGGTCACGGAGGCGGGACCGAAGAGGCCGGGGTCGGCTGTACTCACGGGTCACCTCCGGCGGCGTCGGTGAGACCACCATGTCACACATCGAGCATGTCGAACCGGCCGTCTCCGTACACGTCCCGGGCGGCAATGGATCATTGACGATCGATTGTGAACTTCGCCGGTCAAGTTCGGTACGAAATGGGAGTGTCCGGATTTCATGGCTGGACCGGCCCCGGAATGGGGAGTGTTGCCAAGGGGAGATGAGCGGCGGATCGGGGGGACTGTCGTTGGAGCCTTCGGAGTCTTCGGGGGAGGAATCCCGCACACCCGCGCACGGGGTGGACGACGATATCCGGAGCCCGGCCGAGCGGTCCGGCCCCGGGGGGTTCGAAGGGCTGGCGGGTGACGCCTTCGCCGACTTCGACCGGTTCGTGTGCCCCAACGGTGATTTCGCGTGGCCGCTGCTGGACGTGGGCGACCCGGTGACTCCGCCGGACCGCTGCCCGCGGTGCCACGTGGGTCTGGAGTTCCGCACGGCCGGCTGGCGCCCTCATGCTGGGTGACTTCTGGAAGGGGCTCGGGGGGAAGCTCGCCGAACGCTGGCTGACCGCGTTGTTCTCGCCCGCCTGCCTCTTCTGGTTCGCGGGCGCGCTCGCCTGGCTGCACGGCCCGGGGCGGGCCACGGTCCGCGACAAGGGCTGGGCGGGGGCCGCCGCCGTGTGGACCGCGGGGCTGACCGGCCGGCCCGCCCTGGTGCAGTGCCTCGCCGTGGTGGCGTCGCTGCTGCTGCTCACGCTGTCCGGTCTGCTGCTCCAATTCCTCTCACGTCTGGCCGTACGTCTGCTGGAGGGCTACGGAACCTCCCGGGGCCTGGCACGCCTGACGCGTGAGCGGCTGAGCCGACGCGCCCAGCGGGACATCGGGCGCCTGCGCCTGCTGGCCGCCCGGCCGGCCGCCGACCTGGACGCCGACGAACTCGCGGTGCGGGGGCGGCTGGTCCGCGCGATGCGGTCGGCTCCGCTGGACCCCGCCCGCAGGATGCCGACCCGGCTGGGCAACCTGCTGCGCGCCTCGGAGGACCGCGTGCGCGCGCACTACGGCCTGGACCCCGTGATCTGCTGGCCCCGGCTGTGGTTCCTGCTGCCGGACACCGCCAGGAACGAGATCGTCGCCGCCCGCCGGTCCCTGTACCTGAGCGTCCAGGTGTGGGTGTGTGCCGTGGCGTCCGCGGTGTGGTCGGTGTGGTCCCTCTGGGCGATCCCGCTGTCCCTGGTGGTCGCCGCGACGGCCTACCGCGGATTCCTGCTGTCCGCCGCCGGCCAGTACGCGGAACTCGTCGAGTCCTGCTTCGACCTGTACCGGCGCGAGTTGTACACCTCCCTGCGCTGGCCGTTGCCGGCGGACCCGCTCGCCGAGCACCTCGCGGGCCAGCGCCTCACCACGTACCTCACGGCTGGATCCCGCCGGGCCGACCCGGCCTTCGCTCCACCCGAAAGCGGCTGACCCATGCTGAACGAGCTCTTCCGACGCGCCTTCCTGCTGTCCCAGGAGGCCGATCCGACGCCCGCCATCGCGGCCTGGGAGGCCGTCATGGCGCATCCCGGCCACGACACCCTCGTGCCCGAGGCTCGGTGGAACGCGCTGAACGAACTGGGTGCCGTCCGTCTGAAGAGGTACGACGCCGATGCCCGGATCGACGATCTGGCGGGCGCGCTCACGTGTCTGGAGAGCGCGGTCCATGTGTCCCGCCCCCTGCGCCCCGAGCTCGGGGCCATGTGCCAGTACAACCTGGCCCAGGCGCAGGAACGCCGGTACCGGCGCAGCCAGGACGCCGAAGACCTGCTCACCGCGGCTCGCAGCATGTGGAGCCTCGTGGACGCCCCGCCGCCCGGTAAGGACGCTCGCTCGATCTGCCTGTGGGTGAGTGCGCACATCGAGTGGCACACCGGTGACAAGCCCGACGCCCTGCGACGGCTGCGCCTCACCGCCCTGGAGCGCCTGCTGGTGGAGTCGGACGCCCCGGACGCCGCCTGGTACCAGCTGGGAGTGGCGGCCGCACTCGTCGATCTCCTGCACACGGATCCGGCAGGCTCCCGGGACATGGCGGCACGCGCCCTGGCGCTCGCCGAGGAGAGCTGCCGTGTCCTGCCCGACGGGCCCGAACGGCAGACGGCGATCGGCATGGCGGCGAAGATCCGTGACATGCGAGCGTGGATCGACGAGAACATCCCCGTGCCCGCCGATCCCGGTCCACCGCAGCAGCTGGACCTCTTCGAGTGGGTGGAGGGCCTGGCTGACATTCCCGACCGCGAGGAGCGCCTGAGCTGGTTCCGTGAGGCACTACGGCAGAATCCGTACGAAACAGCCAGGGACACCTGGGTGATGCTGTGCGTCGCCTTCGCCGACGAGATCCTCAAGGCGGAGACCAACGAGAAGATCGAGACGGACGAGGCCATCACCGCCCTGCGCGCCGTGCTGGAAGAGCCCGACAGCCCCGCGTCCCGTATCCGGCTGGAGCTGACGTTCAACCTCGGCATGGCCTACAGCCGACGCAGGGCCGGCGATCCTCTGGACAACCAGCGCGAGGCGATGTCGCTGTTCGAGCAGTGCCTCGGTGAGGTGGAACCGGGTCACCACCTCTATCCGCATCTCGCCTGCGCCATCGCACGCCTGGTGCGGGACGACCGCAGGGGAAGCCAGTCGGCCCAGGTCGACCGGGCCATCGCCCTGTGCCTCGACACCCTCGCCACCCTGCCCCCGGACGCGGATCCCGGAAAGCGGGCGCGTGTGACCGGCTCGCTGGCACTCCTGCTGCCCCACCGGACGACCGGCGACCCGGAGGCCGACATCGAGGAGGCGATCGACTTGGGGCGCCAGGCCCTCGAGCTGCTGGACCCGGTCCGGGACGCCATGGAACGAGGGAACATGCACCACAACATGGCGCGTCTGTACCGCGACCGGCTCACCGGAGGCCGCGAGGCCAACCTGTGGCGCGCCATCGAGCACTACCGGGCGTGCCTCCTCGCGCAGCCCAAGGAAACGATGCCCGTGGACTGGGCCATGACCCAGACGTCCCTGGGCGTGGCGTACAGCATGATGCGGGGCAGGGACGTCGAGGCGACCCAGCGGCTGGCGGCCGACGCGTTCATGGCGGCCCTGTCGGTCTTCACCCTGCGGGACCACCCCACGGACTGGGCGCACGCCGAGTTCGGTCTGGGGGTGGCCCTGGGTGACTTCGACGTGCGGGCCGAGCCGGATCCGGAACAGGCCATCGCCCATCTGACGTCCTGCCTCCAGGTGTTCACCGAGGCGGGCTCGCCCTGGGAATGGGCGCTGACACAGTCGTGGCTCGGCATCATACGGATGCAGTCGGGGCCGGCCGAGCAGCGCACCGCCGCGGCCGGGCACTTCCGCGCCGCTCTGCGTGTCCTCAGTTTCGAGAACAGTCCCCGTGACTGGGCGATGGCGCGATTGAACCTCGCCCAGTCGGTTCCCGCGGACGACCGGATGCCCCTCCAGGACACGATCAGGGTCCTGACCGAGCACGGACGACGCAACGAGGCCTTCACGGCCTGGATGCTCCAGGTGCGACTGCTGGGCGAACAGCGGGACTGGGCGGGCGCGGCCGAGGCCGGCGCGCGAGCGGCGGATCTGCACGAGAGCCTCTATCAGGAGGCACTGCTGCGGGAGAGCCGCCACATGGAGCAGCGGGCGGTGTCCGGCGACCTGATGGAGATCGTCACCGTCATGCTCCGGGCGGGCCGCACACTCGAAGCGGTACTGCTCCTCGAACGCACCCGCGCCAGGGAACTGGGTGAGACCCTGGGGCAGGAACGTGAGGGGCTCGACCGTGCGCGGCAGGCGGATCCCGAGGCGCTGGCCGCCTTCCGGGCGGCGGCCGACCGGCTCGCCGCGTTGAGCAGCGCCGAACGGTCGGTTCCGGTCGCCGGTCTGGGCCCCCAGGAGGTGGAGCGGCTGAACCTCTCGCTGGTGCGGGCGATCGCGCGGGCCCGCACCGAACGGGACACGGCGCTGGCGCGGCTGAGAGGGGTGACCGAGCACCTCAAGCCGCCCGGCGTCGGCGAACTGTCCGCGGCGGTCGGCCCGCACCGTCCGCTGGTCTATGCGTATGTGTTCAACGCGGCGGTCCACCTGGTGCTGGTACGGCGAGACGGCGAGGGGTGCCTCGACGTGGACAGCCGGACCACGGCGGACGTCCGGGAACTCGAGGCGGACGAGGCCGCGGCCGCGCTGCGGGACAGGCTCGCGGGCACCCTGGCGTCCTGGCTGCGGGAGCTGGGGGCCGAGGAGGTCACGCTGGTCGCGTGCGGGCCCGTCGGCCGGTGGCCGCTGCACGCCCTGGTCTCGGACGGTCGCTGCCTGGTGGACGACTTCCGGATGTCCTTCACCCCGTCGGCGGCCGTCCTGGCCCGTCGGCATGCGCCCCGGCCCGGCCCCCCGGTCCTGGCGGCCGTCGGCAACCCCACGGCTGACTTGCGCTACGCGTCGGTCGAGGTGGCCGCCGCGGCCGCGCTGGGCTCCTGGTCCCGCGCGACGGTGCGGCACGGCACGGACGCCGCCCCTGAGGTCCTCCAGGAGGACCTGCGCGGCGCCACCCACGTCCATCTCGCCTGCCACGGCGTCTTCGATGCCGCGCGCCCGATGGAGTCGGCCTTCGTGCTCGCGGAGGGGAGCCACCTGACGCTGCGCCGCATCGTGGCGGAGCGCGCCTTCCGGGGCGTCCGTCTGGTCTTCGCCTCGGCCTGCGGCACCGCGTCCACCGACACGTTCGTCGCCGACGAGGCCATCGGGCTGGCCTCCGGCCTCCTTCAGGCGGGAGCGAGCGAGGTCATCGCCTCCCTGTGGAATGTGGACGACCTGGCGACGATGCTGCTGGCGACCCGTTTCCACGCCGAGCTCGGCCACGGCACCGGCCGGGCCCTTCAGTCCGCGCAGCTGTGGCTGAGGGACTCCACCGCCGCCGAGTTCGCCCGGTGGTGCCGACAGCTCTCGGACGCGGTGGACGACCCGTCGCACCGCGAACGGCTCGACGGGGCCGTCGCCTTGTTCGAGGACTTCCCGCCCAGGACACGCTGTTACGCGGAGGCCCGTCACTGGGCCGCGTTCATCCACGTGGGCGCGACTGTCAGCGCCGTACCCGGGGCATCCCCAGACCAATCCACGAGATGATCTCGCGCTGGATCTCGTTGTTGCCGCCGCCGAAGGTGAAGATCACCGCCGAGCGGTAGCCGCGTTCCAGGTCGCCGTGCAGGACCGCGCCCGCGGAGCCCTCCTTCAGGGGGCCGGCGGCGGCGAGGATCTCCATGAGCCAGGCGTAGGCATCGCGGCGGGCCTCGGAGCCGTAGACCTTGACCGCGGAGGCGTCCTGCGGGGTGAGGGTGCCCTCCTGGACGGCGGTCACCATCTGCCAGTTGAGGAGCTTCAGGGCGTCGAGGCGGGTGTGCGTGCGGGCGAGCAGGCGGCGCACCCAGGGCAGGTCGACGACGCGGCGGCCGTTGGCGAGCTTGGTCTCCATCGACCAGCGCTGGACGTCGTGCAGGGCGCGGATCGCCATGGTGCCGTGGGCGGCGAGGGTGACGCGTTCGTGGTTGAGCTGGTTGGTGATCAGCCGCCAGCCCTGGTTCTCGGCGCCGACGCGGCGGGAGACGGGGACGCGGATGTTCTCGTAGTAGCTGGCCGTGGTGTCGTGCGAGGCGAGGGTGTTGATGAGGGTGCAGGAGTAGCCCGGGTCGGAGGTCGGCACCAGGAGCATGGTGATGCCCTTGTGGGGCGGGGCCTCGGGGTCGGTACGGGTGGCGAGCCAGACCCAGTCGGCGGTGTCGCCGTTGGTCGTCCAGATCTTCTGTCCGTTGACCACGTACTCGTCGCCGTCCCGGACCGCTCGGGTCTTCAGGGCGGCCAGGTCCGTGCCGGCGTCGGGCTCGCTGTAGCCGATGGCGAAGTCGATCTCGCCAGAGAGGATGCGCGGCAGGAAGTACGCCTTCTGCTCCTCCGTGCCGTACTGCATGATCGTCGGGCCGACCGTGTTGAGCGCCATCAGCGGCAGCGGGACGCCGGCCTGCGCGGCCTCGTCGAAGAAGATGAACTGCTCCATCGCGGTCATGCCACGCCCGCCGTACTCCTTCGGCCAGCCCACGCCGAGCCGGCCGTCGGTGCCGAGCCGGCGGATGGTCTCGCGGTAGAAGCGCTTCTGGGCGACCGGGTCCGTGTACCGGGCGTAGGCGTTGTCCGGTACCAGGTCGGCGAAGTAGGCGCGCAGTTCGGTGCGCAGCCGCTGCTGCTCGGGCGTGTGGTCGAGGTGCACGGCGCCTCCAGGCTCCCATGGCGGGTCGGTCCTGTCGGCGCACACCGTAGAACGTGTTACAGAAATTGGGAAGCGAGGGGAGCGTCAGCGCAGCGTGGCGATGAACTCCGTGCAGGCCCGCGCGCACGCCCGGCACGCCGCCGCGCTCTCCTCGGCGCCCGGCTGCTCGTCGAAGGCGTGCGCGCACTCCAGGCACACCGTCCGGCACAGCTCCAGCTGGATACGGATGCCGTTCTCGTCCAGGCAGTTGTACTCGGACAGCACACGGCAGGTCGCGTCGCACACCTCGGCGCACATGATGCCCCGCCGCCGGGCCCGTTCCTGCTCGTCCGTACCGCCCGGATCCAGGAGGCTCGCGCGCAGCGCGCATGCCCGCGCGCACTCCGTACACGCCTGCGCACACGCGAAGCGGTCCTCAAGGAACCGGTACAGCTCCTGTTGGGAAGTCGTCGTCGGTGTCACACCGGCCGGGTAGCCGTGGCCCGAGCTGTCAAACGCGGCGGCCGTGGGAAGCGGGGTCCGCGAATGGTCACCAGATGTCGCGACCCGTCACGGAAGGTGTCCGGTTCGCACCGTTATGGCGGGGTATTCGTCTCGTATGAGTACCGCATCGATGCAGCTGGCCGCCGCAAGCGGCCTCATGAGTCTGGTCCTCTTCCTGGTGGCCGTGGTCGTGCTTGCGGTACTGGCCGGGGGTTTCTGGCTGACCTCCCGTGTCAAGTACAACGAGTCGCCCCGTCCGCGCCCGGATGAGCAGCCGCACCTGCCCCCGGGCGGCGCCGTCCACGAGGTCCGGGGGAACCGGGAGTCCGAAGAGGTGCCCGTGGTGGAGAAGGGCGGTCGCCCCCTCACCCCGTACGAGCTGAGAAACCAGGACACCAAGCCCAGCGAGACGAAGGACCGGCCGCGCTGGAGCAAGGGGTCGAGCGGTTCGTTCGGCGGTGGCGGACTGGGCGCCCACTGAGATCGAGGCCCACCGACAGCGAGGGAAGTGAGACCTATGGCGGACTCGGGCCACAGCACGCTGCCCCTGCCCGACTACGACCAGTTGCCGATCGGCAGCCTGGAGAGCCGGGTGCGCTCGCTGGGCATCGAGGAGGTCGAGGAGCTCCTCGCGCACGAGCGCAGCCACGCCGACCGGCCGCTGGTGAGCGAACTGCTGGAACGCCGGCTGGAGCAGCTTCGGGCGGGCGCCGAGCCCACCTCCGGTGATCCACGGGGTCTGCGTCCCGAGCGCAGCGAGGGCCACGCGGCGGGGTCACCGGTCTCCCCGGCGACGTCCCCGCAGCCCTCCAGCCCGCCCCCGCACGGCACGCCGGACCAGCCGGGCAAGCCCAAGGGCGATCGCACCTAGCCCGGAGCCCGGGTTTCCGGGGTGCGGCGGCGGGCACTCGTGCGCCGTGCTCAGGAGAACGGGGCCACGGGCCCGGCGCGCCGCCGACCGGCTGGATGCCCGCCTCCCTCTGTCCGAGGGGGGCGGCCTGCTGCGCAAGGCCTTCCCCGACCACTGGTCGTTCTTCCTGGGCGAGCTCGCCCTCTACAGTTTCGTCGTCCTGCTGCTGACGGGCGTCTGGCTCACCCTGTTCTTCCACCCGTCGATGACCGAGGTCGTCTACAACGGCTCGTACCGGCCGCTGGACGGTGTGCGGGTGTCGGAGGCGTACCGCTCGACGCTGCACATCAGCTTCGACGTGCGCGGCGGGCTGCTGATCCGGCAGCTGCACCACTGGGCGGCGCTGGTCTTCCTCGCCGCGATCGGCACGCATCTGCTGCGGGTCTTCTTCACCGGCGCCTTCCGCCGGCCCCGTGAGGTCAACTGGACGATCGGCGTGACGCTGTTCCTGCTGGCGCTCGCCGAGGGCTTCGCCGGTTACTCGCTGCCGGACGACCTGCTGTCCGGCACGGGGCTCAGGATCGCCCAGGGCATCATGCTGTCGATCCCGGTGGTGGGGACGTACATCAGCATGTTCGTGTTCGGCGCGGAGTTCCCCGGGCACGACCTGATTCCCCGGCTGTACACGCTGCACATCCTGCTGCTGCCCGGATTGCTGCTCGCCCTGGTCAGCCTCCACCTGATCCTCGTCGTGTATCTGAAGCACACGCAGTGGGCGGGGCGGGGCCGTACCGAGCGCAACGTCGTGGGCAAGCCCATGGTCCCTCAGTTCACGGCGAGTTCGGGCGGCCTGTTCTTCATGGTGAGCGGGGTGCTGACGCTGCTCGCGGGGCTCGCGCAGATCAATCCGGTCTGGGTGTACGGCCCTTACCGGCCGGACACCGTCTCGACGGGTTCGCAGCCCGACTGGTACGTCGGCTTCCTGGAGGGCGCGCTGCGACTGGTGCCGCCGTGGGAGACGGCGGTCGCCGGGCACACGCTGATGTGGAACGTGCTGCTGCCCGCCGTGGTCCTGCCATTGGCCCTGTTCGCGGTGCTGTACGCGTACCCGTTCCTGGAGGCCGGGGTCACCGGGGACCACCGCGAGCACCATCTGTGCGACCGCCCGCGGGACGTGCCGGTGCGCACCGGGCTCGGGGTGGCGGCGATCTGCTTCTACGGCGTGCTGCTCGCGGCGGGCGGCAACGACGTCATCGCGCACACCTTCAAGCTCTCCCTGAACGCCCTCACCTGGACCTTCCGGATCGCCCTGCTGATCCTGCCGCCGCTCGCCTTCTTCGTGACCCGGGCGGTGTGCCATGCGCTGCGGGAGGCCGACATGGAGCGGCTGACGGAGGGCGAGGAGACGGGCGAGATCCGGCAGACCATCACCGGCGGGTACGAGGAGACCAGCGTGCCCGTCGACCAGGAGCGGCGGTACGTGCTGGAGGCCTACCGGGTGCCCGAGCGGGATTCCGGGGACGGCTCGGACGACTGAGCTTCCCGGTCGGCGTACTGAAGGACCATGCCGACGACACCCGGAGCGAGCACGCCCAGGCCGATCAGGGCCAGCCACAGGCCGAAGACGACGCCGAGGGCGAGCAGGACGGCCCCGAGGGCGATCGTTATGGGCCACGCGCTGTGCGGCGGGAAGAAGGCGACGGGCCCGGCGGTCTCGATGACCTCCGCGTCGCTGCGGTCCTGCGGCCGCGCACCGAGCCGGCGGTGCTGGACGTGCAGGAAGAACGCGACCAGCGCGGCCATCACGCAGGCCAGGGCGAGGGCGGCCGTCCCGGCGGGTTCGGCGGAACGCCAGCCGTAGCCGGCGGCGGTGACGGCGAAGAACGCCGCGACCCCGGTGAACAGGCGGGCCTCGGTCCGCATCAGGCCTCCTTCGGTATCTCCGGGTGGTGCAGGTCGAACGCGGGGGACTCGGAGCGGATGCGGGGCAGCGCGGTGAAGTTGTGGCGCGGGGGCGGGCAGGAGGTGGCCCACTCCAGGGAGCGGCCGTAGCCCCAGGGGTCGTCGCCGTCCGCGCGGCGGCCGTGGTGGGCGGTGCGCCAGACGTTGTACAGGAACGGCAGGGTGGACAGGCCCAGCAGGAAGGCGCCGACGGAGCTGATGGTGTTCAGCAGGGTGAAGCCGTCGGTGGGCAGGTAGTCGGCGTACCTGCGGGGCATGCCGGCCTCGCCCAGCCAGTGCTGGACGAGGAAAGTGGTCTGGAAGCCGACGAACAGCGTCCAGAAGTGGATCTTCCCGAGGCGTTCGTCGAGCATCCGCCCGGTGAGTTTCGGCCACCAGAAGTAGAAGCCCGCGAACATCGCGAAGACGACGGTGCCGAACAGCACGTAGTGCAGGTGCGCCACGATGAAGTACGAGTCGGTGAGGTGGAAGTCCAGTGGCGGCGAGGCGATCAGGACGCCGCTCATGCCGCCGAGCAGGAAGGTCACCAGGAAGCCGCAGGACCACAGCATCGGTGTCTCGAAGGAGATCGAGCCGTGCCACATGGTGCCGATCCAGTTGAAGAACTTCACCCCGGTCGGCACCGCGATCAGGAACGACATCAGCGAGAAGAACGGCAGCAGCACCGCCCCGGTGGCGAACATGTGGTGGGCCCACACCACCGCGGAGAGCATGGTGATGGCGATGGTGGCGCCGATCAGGCTCACGTAGCCGAAGACCGGTTTGCGGCTGAACACCGGGAGGATCTCGGAGACGATGCCGAAGAACGGCAGCGCCACGATGTAGACCTCCGGATGCCCGAAGAACCAGAACAGGTGCTGCCACAGCAGCGCGCCCCCGCTGGCCGCGTCGTAGATGTGCGCGCCGAACTTCCGGTCCGCCTCCAGGGCGAGCAGGGCGGCGGTCAGCACCGGGAAGGCGGGCAGGACGAGGATCGAGGTGAACAGCACGTTCCAGGTGAAGATCGGCATGCGGAACATCGTCATGCCGGGGGCGCGCAGACACAGGATCGTGGTGATGAAGTTGACCGCGCCCAGGGTGGTGGAGACGCCGGTGACCACGAGGCCCATGGTCCACAGGTCGCCGCCCGCACCGGGGCTGTGGACGGCACTGTTGAGCGGCGCGTAGGCGAACCAGCCGAAGTCCGCCGCTCCCCCGGGAACGAGGAAGCCGGAGATCACCATCAGGCCGCCGAAGAGGTACAGCCAGTACGACAGGGCGTTCAGCCGCGGGAAGGCCACGTCCGGCGCCCCGATCTGCAACGGCATGATCGCGTTGGCGAACCCGGCGAACATCGGCGTCGCGAACAGCAGCATCATGACCGTGCCGTGGATCGTGAACAGCTGGTCGTACTGGCTCTGGGTGACCAACTGAAGGCCCGGGCGGGCGAGTTCGGCCCGCATCAGCAGGGCCAGTACGCCGCCGAAGAGGAAGAAGGAGAAGGCCGTCGTGAGGTAGAGGTTGCCGATGACCTTGTGATCGGTCGTGGTCGTCCAGCGCAGCAGGGCGCGGCCCAGTGGCGAGCGCCGCGTCGGCCGCGGCGGCACCGGGAGCGATCGGGCCGACGAGTCGTGCACCACCATGCGCCGCCGGGTACCCGGGTGTGGCGCACCCATGTGGGTGTGGTCAGGGAAGCGTGCGGTCCCCCACCCGGTGCCCGTCCATGCGCGTCACATGGGCGACGTTCTCCCGGTCCTCGGCGTCCTCGCTGGGGCGGGCGGTGAACCATGCGTCGAGGATCTCCTTCAGCACCGCCTCGGAGGTCAGGCGCAGGCCGATGGCCAGTACGTTGGCGTCGTTCCAGCGGCGGGCGCCGTCCGCGGTGTACGCGTCCGGGCACAGCGCGGCCCGTACGCCGGGCACCTTGTTCGCGGCGATCGAGGCGCCCGTCCCCGTCCAGCAGCACACCACCGCCTGGTCCGCCGTCCCGGCGGCCACCTCACGGGCGGCGGCCTCCGAACAGACCGCCCACTGCGGATCCGCGCCGGGATCCAGAGCTCCGTACACCCGCACCTCGTGACCACGCCGGCGCAGCTCCTCGACGAGGAGCCGGGCGACGGGTTCGTCCATGTCGGAGGAGACGGAGATCCGCATGCTCCCGAGCGTAACCCGCCGATGTCCGGTGGAGCTCCCCGGCCGGGTGAGGCCCGGCCCGTGGCGGCGGGGTGGCTGGATCACAGCGCATGGCCATGGCGGCCCGGCGGCCGTGCTCCTGGGCGTTGTAACCGACCGGTACGGTTTGGCCATGGAGCTTTCCGAGATCAAGGCCATCGGGCGCCAACTGCTTGAGAAGCTGGGCGCCGGAGGGCTGTCCCTGGACGCTGTGGCCCACGAGGGCGGACTGGCCGTCACCGACGTGGAGGCCGTCTTCGCGCGTCGGGACGACCTGCTGACCGCGCTGGTCATCGACGCCTACAACGAGTCCGCCGCCGCGATGGAGCAGGCCGACCAGACAGCCAGGGACGCGGGCGCGTCGGCGGGCGCGCGGCTCCTCGCGGTCACTCGCGCGCTGCGGCGGTGGTCCTTGGACAACGCCGCCGAGTTCACGCTGATCTACGGCTCTCCCGTGCCCGGGTACCACGCCCCGCAGGACACCGTCCCGCCCGCCTCGCGCACCCCCGCGGTGCTGGCCGGCATTGTGCGTTCGGCGCTCGAGGCCGGTGAACTCACCCCGCCCCGGCGGACGTTGCCCGGCCCGTCGCTGCTCCTGCCGGAGGCCGCGGAGCTCTTCGGCGGCGTTCCCGAGGCTCCGTTCTCGGACATCATCGAGCGCGGCATCGTGCTGTGGAGCAATCTGATCGGGCTGCTGGTGTTCCAGGTCTTCAGCCGTACCCACGACAGCGTCCGGGACGAGTCCGCGTTCTTCGACTTCGCCATCGCCGTGGCGGCCGAAGGCATCGGACTCGAGGTGCCCCTGGGCGACGACACCGACTGAGACGACACCGACCGAACCGTCCGCCGCGTGCGCGGCACCGGCAGGGAGCCAGGCCGTGACCACCGTGAGAACCCTCTGCTTCGCCATAGCGGCGCTCTCCTCGTATGCCGCGCTCGTGTACCGGCTGTGCCAAGTCAGGCGCAGCTGGCGGGACAACGCCTACCGGACACTGGTCGTCACTCTGCTGCTCCAGTGCCTCACCTTCACGATGGGTGCCGTCGCCATGGGGAGCAAGAGCTTCCTCGGCGTCGGCAATCTCGCCATCCTGGTGATGCATCTGTCGGCCGTCGCCTTCTGCGTCAGCGCGCAGATCATCCTGCTGCGCTGGGCGACCGCGGACGAGGAGGCGGTGCGGGGGACCCGCTACTGGCTGATCACCGGGATCGCCCTCGACGCGCTGCTGACCGCGCTGTTCTTCGTCGCCGACGGCCCGGGCCGGCCGGCCTCGGACTTCGACACCGGCAGCGGGCAGCCGCTGGTGCTCACCTACCTGCTGCTCTTCATCGTGTCGCAGGCGGTTCCGTGCGTCACCATCTTCCGCCAGTGCGGCCCCTACGCGCGGATGACCGACAAGGCCTCGCTGCGCCAGGCCCTGCAACTGCTCTCCGTCGCCGCGGTGATCCTCTTCCTGTACTGCCTGGCCAGGACGGTCAACATCCTCACCGCCGCGTGCGGGATCGACATCGGTGTCTGGAAGCTCGCCGCGTCCGTCTTCAGCGCGCTGGGCATCGTCGTCCTCTCGCTGAGCCTGACGATGCCGTCCTGGGGGGCCCGGGTCGCCAAACTGCTGGACTGGGCGGACAGTTACCGGTCGTACCGGGTTCTGTACCCGCTCTGGCGGGACTTGTACGAGTCCTCGCCGGACATCGTCCTGGAGCCTCCCGGCGCCTCGGTCTCCGACCTCGACTACCGTCTGCACCGGCGGGTCATCGAGATACGGGACGGATGGCGGGACCTGCGTCCCTACATCGACCGCACCGCCAACGGTTTCGGCACGGCGGACCCGGGGGCGAGCGAGGAGTCCCGGCAGGCGTTCGCCGAAGCGGCACGTATCAGACAGGCGCTGCTCGCCAAACGCACCGGCACCATCCCCGGCGAGAACGGGGACGCGGGCGACTTCGAGGACCGGGATACGGACAACTTCACCGCGGAGGTCGCCTGGCTCACCAAGGTCGCGTCCGCCTACCGTAGAATCGCCAACGCGGGTTGAGAGCTCCCGCCCGGTCTGTTCCCCCGTCAGACCGGGCGGGCTTTTCTTTGCCTCCCCGCGGTTCCCCGTGTCCCCCGCGGTTCCCCGTGGTTCCCCGTGTTTCGCGGTGCTTCCCCACTGTGTCTCTTCGCCTGGCCCGTCCCTCCCCCGAAGGCCGGGCCAGGCTGCCCAGGCCGGCGGCGAACTCGGCCACCCCCGTGAGCCAAGTTAACTGCCAGCTATCGGCGAGATCCACGTTGACGGACTCCAGTCCGATTGTCAACTGACAGCTAATCTGCGAAACTTATGAATAGCCGAGAGCAAGGCCGAGGAGGTGACAGGAGGGAGATTCACAGTGTCCGAGCCTGACGACCGCCCGCTGCTGGCAGTGCGCCTGGACAACCTCTTCAAGACGGTTCGCCCCAAGGGCAAGCACTGGACCAACGCCGAAGTGGCGGAGGAGCTGAAACGGGCCAGCCCCGAACTCAGGGTCGGCGGTGTGTATCTGTCGCAGCTGCGGACGGGCAAACGAGCCAATCCCTCACCGGACCTCCTGGCCGCCCTCGCTCGCTTCTTCGGCGTGTCGGTCGCCTACTTCTTCGACGACAAGGTCGCCGAGTCGGTACTCAACGAGATCGCCGCCGTAGAGGCACTGCGCCAGTCAGGGGTCCGTGCCGTGGCGATGCGGGCGGCCGGGATGAAGAAGGAGAACCTCCAGGCCATCACGGCGATCATGGACCAGTACCGGCAGTTGCAGGGTCTTCCGCCGGTCTCCGACCCCTCGGACGCCGAGTGAGACGCGCCAGGAAGGGACGGTCCGCCGACCAGGACCGGCGCAGTCAGCTCAAGCGGCTCCGGAGAGCCGGCGCGCAGCGGATCGCCGAACTCGGTCTGCCGAACGTGGCCGACGTGGCCGAACTCTGCCGCCATCTCGGGGAGGTCCGCGACCGTCCGATCACTCTGGTGCCGATGCAGATGCCCGCGTCGCACCCGTGCGGCATGTGGGTCGCCGCCCGCGACGAGGACCTCATCTTCTACGACGCCAACACCACCAGCGCGCATCAGGAGCACATCATCTTGCACGAGCTGGGCCACATCATCTGCTGCCACCGCGGGGCGGGCTGGCTGGACGAGGCGACCGCCCGCCTCCTCTTCCCCAACCTCGACCCCGACCTCGTGCGCGACATGCTCCTGCGCGCGACCTACGACGACGTACAGGAACAGGAGGCGGAGATCATCGCCTATCTGCTCTCCCAACGGGTGGACAGCACCCAGGAACGGCATGGCGCGCCCCCGGCCGAGGAGGCCGGGAAGGAGGGGGACTCCGGAAAGAACGCCATGCTCAGCCGGATCGAACGCACCCTGATCTGACGTGGGTCGCTCACACTCCCGCGGACGCCACCTCCTCGGCGAGGATCGACACGGCCCGGCGGATGTCGTCCTCACGGTGTTCACTGGTGACGAAGAACCGCAGCCTCGCGAGTCCCTCCTCCACGGCGGGATGGAAGATCGGATCGGCCACGACTCCCCGGGCGAACAGCCGGTCCGCGACGCGCAGGGTCCTCGCGGAGTCGCCGAGCACACACGGCACGATCGGAGTGTGGGCGCTGGAGCCCGTCGGCAGACCGGCCGAGGCGGCGAGGCCCAGGAAGAGCTCCGCGTTCCGCCGCAGCGTGCGCACCCGGTGCGGTTCCGCGGCCATCAGCTCGGTCGCGGCCAGCGCAGCGGCAGCGTTGGCCGGGGTCAGGCCGACGCTGTAGACGAAGCCGGGCAGCGTGTGCCGCAGCCAGCGCACCATCCGGGCCGAGCCACCGAGGTAGCCGCCACAGCTGGCGAAGGCCTTGGAGAGGGTGCCCATCCACAGGTCCACGTCGGCCCGGTCGGCCCCGAAGAACTCCCCCACGCCACGGCCGCGTTCGCCCACGGTGCCGATGCTGTGCGCCTCGTCGACCATCAGCAGGGCGCCGTACCGCCTCTTCAGCTCGATCACGGCGGGCAGGTCGACGAGGTCACCGTCCATGCTGTAGGCGCCCTCGACGGCGATCAGCACCCGCCGGAACCGGGACCGGTTGAGCCGCAGCATGTGCTCCAGCTCGCCGACGTCGTTGTGGGCGAACGGGCGTCGCGCCGCACCGGACAGCGCGCAGCCCTGAAGGATGCTGTCGTGGGCGAGGGCGTCGTGCACCACCAGGTCGCCCGCGCCGACGAGATGCCCTATCGCGGTGACGTTGGTGGCATGACCGCTCACCAGCGCCAGGCAGTCCGCCACTCCGAGGAAGCCGGCGAGGGCCCGCTCCAGCCGGACGGTCAGGTCCCGTTCACCGGAGAGCACCCGGCTCGCGGACACCGAGGTCCCGTACCGCTCCACCGCCTCGTGCACGGCCTCGTTGACCGCCGGATGACCCGAAAGCCCGAGGTAGTTGTAGCTGCCGAAGGACAGGTACGGCCGGCCGTCGATCACGGTGGTGTCGCGGATGTTGCCCTCGTGGACCCGGAAGTACGGCAGGTCCGCGCCGCTGCCGGTGATCGAGTCCAAACGCTCCTCGAACAGCCGTACTTCAGGGAAGTCGTCCGCGCACGCGGTGTCGGCGGCCCAGTCCGCCGGCGTCCGCGGCGGCAGCGGCTCACCGGGGGGCAGCGGCTCACCGGGGGCCGGCGGCTCGGTCAGGTGCGGGTCGACCAGTGTGATCAGCCGCTCGACGGTCAGGCCGCGGGAGAACATCTCGTCGGTACGGAAGCCCGGTACCCGCTTGCCGATGTTGACCTCCAGTTCCTGGAGCATCAGCGAGTCGAAGCCGAGATCGGTCGCCAGCACCATCCGCTCGCTCAGGTCCGAGAGGGGGAAGACACCGGCCCGCGACACCTCTTCGAGCACGATGGCCGCACTCGACGCGCCACCGGCCGGCGCCGCCACCGGCACCGCCTCGGGGCGGCCCACCGGCCCGGACCGCTCCTCCCCCACGGCATCGAGGGGGCGGGAGGCGTCCTCAGGCTCGCGAGCCGACTCGTCCACCACCCAGTGGCGGCGCGGGGCGAGCGGGCTGGGCGGCAGGGTGCAAGGCGGTATTCGCTCCGCCCCCGGGCTTCCTCCCGAGCCGGTGACCGCGCGCTCCGCGAGTCCGTCGGGCGCCGCCGCGGAACGGCCCGCCGCGACGGCCTCCGACGCCGCGCTCAGCTTGGCGACGGCGTCGGCGGCGTCCTCCGCCACCAGGGCGAGGCGTTCGGCGAGGGGAGCCCGGCGGGCCAGGGTGTCCGCCACGGCGGCCAGCGGCGGCCGGTCGTCGGCGATGGTGTCGGCCAGTTCCCGGGCGTATCGGGCGAGCCCGGCCCGGTCTCGGGCGCTGAGGACCAGGCGGTGCGGCCCTGTGTCCGGTGCCGGGCGGGCGGATGCCGTGGCGCACTCCTCCACCACCACATGCACACCGGTCCCGCCGAACCCGAAGGCACTCACCCCCGCCCGGCGAGGCTGCCCGGACTCCGGCCATCGGACCGGTTGCGTGGGGACGGTCAGCCGCGCGGCGTCGAGCCCGGCACGGTCCGCCAGGTCGAACTCCGGCTGCGGCGGTACCACTCCCCGGTGCACGGCCAGGACGGCCTTGATGAGTCCGGCCAGCCCGGCGGCGTTGAGCGAGTGCCCGACCACCGCCTTCACCGCGCCGAGGAAGGCGGGCGGGCCGTGCTCGCCGCGCAGTTCGCGCAGGACCCCGACCTCGACCGGATCGCCGACCGCGGTCCCCGTGCCGTGCGCCTCCAGGTAACCCACCGCGTCCGGGGCCAGGTCCGCGTCCCGGTAGGCCCGGCGCAACGCCCGGAGCTGACCGGCCGCCTGAGGGTGCATACCGCCCTGCACGGTCCCGTCGTTGGCCGTTCCCACACCGCGGATCACCGCGTAGACCCGGTCGCCGGCCGCCAGCGCGTCGGCCAGGGGCCGCAGCACCAGTACCCCGGCGCCCTCCCCCAGGACGAACCCGTCGGCCCGCGCACCGAACGGCAGGCACCGGCCGCTGCGCGAGATGGCTCCGATCCGGCAGAGTCCCACCAACAGGTCGGGAGTGAGCAGCAGTTGAGCACCTCCGGCGAGGGCGATACGGCATCGGCCCGCGCGCAGTGCGAACACGGCGTTGGCCACGGCCATGAGCCCGCCGGAGCACGCCGAGTCCAGCGCGTAGCTCTCGCCGTGCAGATCGAGGACCGAACTGATCGTGTTCGGGCCCATGTTGAGCAGCAGCCCGGCCACCGATGTGCCGTGCAGCCCGTCGACCGCGCGGGCCGTGTCCGGCCACCGGGGATCGGCCGGCCGCGCCCCGAACTCGCCGCCGGCCAGCTGACGCATCCGGATGTGCAGGGTGCTGATCTCGCGGTAGCCGCTCTCGGTGAGCGAAGTGATCACCGAGGTCTCCTCGCGGTCGAAGCCGTCGGCCTCCCAGCCCGCGTCCTGGACGGCCTCACGGGCGAGGTCGATCAGCAGCCGGTGCTGGGGGTCCATCGCCCGGGCCCGCCGCGGCGGGATGCCGTAGTGCGCCGCGTCGAAGTGGTCCACGTCCGGCAGCAGCGCCATGGTGTCCGTATAGGCCGCGGACGTGTCACGGAAGTTGTCGCTGAGGAAGGCTGCGGTGCGCCACCGCGAGTCCGGGACGGAGGAGAACTGGGCCTGCGGCGCCGTCAGGAGCCGCCAGTACTGGTTCACGTTCCGCGCTCCCGGGAACCGGCAGGCCATCCCCACGATCGCGACGTCGTCGTGGCGGGCTCGCGCTGAGCCCGCGGTGGAATCCTTGGTCGTCACGGAGGTCACCGGGCGGTCGCCGGTCGACTGCGCCACCAGTCCACGGTCGCTCTGACCTGCTCGTCGACGGGGGTGGCCCGGGCCGTGAACTCTGCCTCGTAGGCGCTGGAGTCCACCACGAACGGGCGGTCGAACTGGTAGCGGATCTCCTTGAGTTCGCGGACCAGCGGGGAGAAGACCGAGGCGACGCCCAGCACGGCCGGCGGCAGCGTGCGGACCGCGACCGGTCCGGTGCCGGCCTCGGCGGCGAGGCGGTCGGTCATCTCCCGGGTGGACAGTGGCGGTTGGGTCGGGATGTGCCATGCCCGTCCCCAGGCTCGTTCCTCGCCCGCGACCTCGGCCATGGCCGCGGCCACGTCCGGGACATAGGTCCAGCTGTGCGGGGCGTCCGGATCTCCGAGGGTGGTGACCGGCTTGCCGCGCAGCAGCCGCGGCATGACCCGCCCGGCCAGGTGCCCGCCGTCGGTCACGCCGGGGCCGAAGAAGTCGGAGGCCCGTACTTCCACCGCCTTGATGCGCCCTTGCTCGTGCAGTTCCCTCGCCTGCTCCCAAACCGCCGCTCGCACCCGCCCCTTGGGGCCGGTCGCCGCGAGCGGAGACTTCTCGGTGAGGGGGCCGTCCACCGGACCGTAGCCGTAGAGGTTGCCCAGCACGACCAGGACGGCCCCGCTCGCCTCGGCCGCGGCGCAGACCGACGAGGCCAGCGGGGGCCATTCGCTCGCCCAGCGGTGGTAGGGCGGTGCGGCGCAGTTGTGGATCGCGGCGGCGCCCCGCACGGCGTCGGTCAGCCGCTTGCTGTCGGTCGCGTCCAGCGCGACATGTTCGATGCCGGGCTCGCGACTCCCGCCCGACCTGGTGATGACGCGTACTGATTGACCCTTTTCGGCCAGCAGCCGGGCGGTGGCCGCCCCGGCGGGCCCGAAACCTAAGACGATATGAAGACTCACGCTCGCACACTAGCGCCAGCACATGTGACGCTCGCGGCCGGTACGTCAGGGACATGCCACACAGAGGTGAGGTCCGCGCGCTCCGGCGACGCACGTGACCTTCGCTGCCACAAGGTCGATACTGCCAGTAGCAGCACTCCAGACGTCCCGCCTAGGAGGTACCGATGAGGATGCTGATCAACGTCCCGGAGACCGTGGTCGCGGACGCGCTGCGGGGGATGGCGGCGGCCCATCCCGAACTGGCCGTCGATGTCGAGAACCGGGTGATCGTACGGCGGGACGCCCCCGTGGCCGGCCAGGTGGCGCTGGTCTCGGGCGGTGGGTCGGGGCACGAGCCACTGCACGGCGGGTTCGTGGGCCACGGCATGCTGTCCGCGGCCTGCCCGGGCGAGGTGTTCACCTCGCCGGTGCCGGACCAGATGGCGCGGGCGGCCGCCGCCGTGGACAGCGGGGCGGGTGTGCTGTTCGTCGTGAAGAACTACACCGGCGACGTGCTCAACTTCGACATGGCGGCCGAGCTCGCCGAGGACGAGGGCATCCAGGTCGCGAAGGTGCTGGTCAACGACGACGTGGCGGTCACCGACAGCCTCTACACGGCCGGCCGGCGCGGTACCGGCGCGACGCTGTTCGTGGAGAAGATCGCGGGCGCCGCCGCGGCCG
This sequence comes from Streptomyces sp. NPDC054834, assembly GCF_053611185.1. Classification (NCBI taxonomy): domain Bacteria; kingdom Bacillati; phylum Actinomycetota; class Actinomycetes; order Kitasatosporales; family Streptomycetaceae; genus Streptomyces; species Streptomyces sp. NPDC054834. Next base: position 31,556 of record NZ_JBSGZV010000031.1, read on the forward strand.
AGGGGCAGCCGCTGGAGCGGGTGGAGTCCATCGGACGCCAGGTCAACGAGAACTCCCGCACCTTCGGCGTGGCGCTCAGCGCCGGCACCACCCCGGCCAAGGGCAGCCCCACCTTCGACCTGCCGCCCGGCGAGCTGGAACTGGGCATCGGCATCCACGGCGAGCCGGGCCGGGAACGGCGTGCGATGATGACCTCCGGCGAGATCGCCGACTTCTCGGTCCACGCGATCCTGGAGGACCTCACCCCGCGCACTCCCGTGCTCGTGCTGGTCAACGGCATGGGCGCCACCCCGCTGCTGGAGCTGTACGGCTTCAACGCCGAGGTCCAGCGGGTGCTCGGCGAGCGCGGTGTCGCCGTGGCCCGCACGCTCGTCGGCAACTACGTCACCTCCCTGGACATGGCGGGCGCCTCGGTCACGCTGTGCCAGGTCGACGAGGAACTGCTCAGGCTGTGGGACGCGCCGGTGCGCACACCGGCCCTGCGCTGGGGTATGTGACACGGCGCCGGAGCGTCAGACCCATCTACCACGCGAGGAGATCCAGTGCTCGACGCCGACTTCTTCCGCCGTTGGATGACGGCGACCGCCGCATCCGTGGACCGCGAGGCGGAACGGCTCACCGCCCTTGACTCGCCCATCGGGGACGCCGACCACGGCAGCAATCTGCTGCGCGGCTTCACGGCCGTGCGGGCCGCGCTGGAGAAGGAGGCGCCGCAGACCCCGGGTGCCGTCCTGACCCTGGCCGGGCGCCAGCTGATCTCGACGGTCGGTGGCGCGTCCGGGCCGCTGTACGGCACCCTGCTGCGCCGTACGGGCAAGGCGCTCGGGGACGCCGCCGAGGTGAGCGAGGAAGAGCTCGCCGGGGCGCTGCGGGCGGGCGTGGACGGGGTGATGGCGCTCGGCGGTGCCGCCCCCGGGGACAAGACCATGATCGACGCCCTGCTGCCGGCCGTCGACGCGCTCGGCGACGGCTTCGGTGCGGCCCGGGCCGCCGCCGAGGAGGGCGCCGAGGCCACGATCCCGTTGCGGGCCCGCAAGGGCAGGGCGAGCTACCTCGGGGAGCGCAGCATCGGCCACCAGGACCCGGGGGCCACCTCGTCGGCGCTGCTGATCGCGGGGCTGGTGGAGGCCGCGGAGGCGCCAGGTGAGTGACGGCAGGCTGGTCGGGATCGTGCTGGTGTCGCACAGTGCGGAGGTGGCCGCATCCGTCGCCGAGCTGGCCAGGAGTCTGGCCGCCGGCGGTACGGCGGTACCGGTCGCCGCGGCGGGCGGCACCGAGGGCGGCGGGATCGGGACCAGCACCGAGCTGGTCGCGGCCGCGGCCGCGGCTGTGGACCGGGGCGCCGGGGTCGCCCTGCTCACCGACCTGGGCAGTGCGGTGCTCACCGTGAAGGCACTGCTCGCGGAGGGGGACGAACTGCCGCCGGACTCCCGGCTCGTGGACGCCCCGTTCCTGGAGGGCGCGGTGGCCGCGGTCGTCACGGCGGCGACGGGCGCCGACCTCGACGCGGTGGAGGCGGCGGCCGTGGAGGCGTACACGTACCGGAAGGTGTGAGGGGACGGCCCGGCAGCCGGCCGGCCCGCCCGTTCAGCCGCCGTCCCGGACGAACCGCCGTGCCAGCCGCTCCCCTCGCGCCACGGCCTCCGCGTGGTTCTCGATGGGCTTCACCGGCGAGTCCTTGAAGACGATGTACGTGACACCGGAGGGCACCCCGCCGGTGCGCGGGTCGGTGGGGATCCCGAGGTCGCGGGCGGTGGCGTACGAGGCCTCGCCGATGATGTCGCGCGGGCCGGTGTCGCCGACGACCGCGTACCGCACCGTGCCCCGGTAGACGACGGCGGCCACCGAGCCGCCGCGGACACCGTGCGCGTGGGGGTTCCAGATGCGGCTTCGGGCCGGCACCACGATGTAGGGCAGGCGCTCGGCGCTCAGATGGCGGCCGTCGGACTGCTGGTAGGCGGTCGCGGAGGAGAAGAGCGGGTCGGTGCGGCGGTTGCAGCGGGCGGTGGGCCGCCCGTCGCAGTCGATGTCGAGGTCGGCCTCCCAGAACACCACCTCGCGGGTGCCGCAGATCCGGACCTTCTCCGAGCCTCCTGAGTCGGTGCGGTAGCGGCCGTGGGAGACCGGGGCGCAGTGGCGCAACCTGGCCAGCAGGTTCGCGGCCGAAACCCGTCCTTCGCTCCGGGACACGGCTGCGCCGCCGGGCCGTACGGCGACGGCGGGTTCGGTCAGCGTCGCCGGGACGAACAGAGCGGCCGCGCCGGCCGCGGCCAGCGTCAGTGCCTGGGCACGCACGATGAGGGACCCTCTCATGGGGGGACATGGGAGATAACCCGGACAAATCTGACATAACGGACGCCCTAAGAGTGGCCGGGTGGCCGGGGACCTGAGTCCGTGTCGGCCCAGGCCGCCCCGGCCGCCCGTGCGGGCGCGGGATCAGCGACGACAGCGTTCCGCGCCCCAGGCGTGAACTCCCCTGCTCTCCGGGGCAGTTCAGCCGTGAGGTGGCTCAGCATACGTAACTCCCCCCTCCGGTCGCCAAATAGGACCATCACATCACCCTCTTGAGGTGATCACGCCATACGGGCCATATTGGTCCGGACCATTGCGGTGACACTGCTGCGGGGAGGCTGAGTCGTGCGACGCGTGCCCCTCCCTCCGGTCGTCGCCTGCGGTGCCCTGGCGCTGGTGGTGTCCTGCGGCTGGGGCGGCGCGGACGGTGACGAGGGCCGGATGCCGGGTGAGCCGACGGGTGTCACCGCCGCGGCCGGAAGCGCCACGACCGTGCACGTCATGTGGAACGCCGTTACCGGCGGCGCCGGTGTCCGCGTCTACGAGGTGTATCGGGGCACCACGAAGGTCACGGAGGTGCCGGGTTCGCAGCACATGGTGGACGTCACCAGGCTCAGGCCGTCCACCATGTATGTCTTCACCGTCCGGGCCCGGGACACGGACGGGCGAACCGGGCCGCCCAGCCGGAAGGTCCGGGCGAGGACACCCGCCGCCGTCGCGGCGGACCGCTCGGCACCGAGCCGCCCCGGGCACCCCGAGGGCCGTGCGGTCGGCAGCCGGTCCGTCCAGTTGTCCTGGGGCGCCTCCAAGGACGACCGGGGCGTGGTGTCGTACGACGTCTGCCAGGGCGGGGTGAAGATCCACAGCGTCGGAGGCGGGCAGACCGCGACCGTGGTCACGGGGCTGCGCCCGGGCACCCGCTACGTCTTCACCGTCCGCGCCCGCGACGCGGCCGACAACCTCTCGCCCGCCGGCGCCCCCGTCCGGCTGACCACACCGGGCACCGACGACGGCCGGAACACCGCCCCGACCGGCTTCCGGGCGACGACCCACCGCGCCGACGGGGCGTACTACATCGACCTGTCCTGGATGCCGCCGCGCACCGACGGCGTGGTCACGGAGTACCAGATCCGGCTCGACGGGCGCCCCGCCACCTCCCTGGTCTGGGGCGGGAGTCCGCCGCGCGGCCAGGCGTCCTACAGCTTCTACGCGGGCGGGGACGCGGGTGTGGTCCACCGGGTGCGGATCCGGGCCCGGCTGCCGGACGGCACCTGGGGCGGGTTCTCGGCGGAGCGGACCGTGACCACCGGCGAGGGCGGCTGAGCGCGCCGGACGGCGCCCCGGAGTTCACCCGGTTGCGGCAACCCCTCACCCGGACGGGTGCGGTCCGCCTGCGGGACGGCCCGGGCGCACGTTTGCTGGCCCCGAGGCAGCACGGACGTTTCCCGACCCCCGGCGGCGCATGGGACGTTCCGCCAACCGTGCCGCCGGAGGGCAGCCCTATGCGCACTACTCGACTTCTCCTCCGCTCCGGCCTCACCGCGGCAGCCGCCGCCGCGCTCCCGATCGGGTTCACCGGGCCGGCCGGCGCCGTCTCGGGGATCTCCGTCAGCACCACCGGGTCCACGGTGTCGGTCACGACCAGCGCCTGTACGCAGAACAACGGCAGCTGGGGCAACGCCTCCCTGATCGCGAGCAGCCAGGCGAACTTCGCCCAGGGCCGCCAGGTGGCCCTGGCGGGCACGACCATCAGTCAGTCAGCGGCCTGGTCGGGGGTGAGCCCGGGGACGTACACCGTCGTGGTCGTCTGTTCCAACGGCATCACCGCGGGCACCCAGGCGGTCGTCGTCGCGCCTCCCTCGAGGCCGACGATCTCCGCCACGTCCGCCCCCTCGCCGTCGCGCGGTGTCATGGGTGGCGTGGGCGGCGCCGCCCACGACTACGGCCCGGTCACCCTCGGCGTGGGCGGGGCGCTGGTGGGCATCGCTCTCGTCGCCACCGGCTGGATCCTGCGCCGCCGCTCGAAGGCGTACCGGTTCTGAACCGGGCCCGTCAGACGCCCTCGTCGCCGGCCGCGTTCCGCGGCAGCTCGCCGAACTCGGCCAGGGCGTGGGTGAGCCACCCGGTCCAGAAGGTCTCCAGATCGATGCCCGCCCGCAGCACCAGATGGCGCAGCCGGTCCTGCGCGCTGTCCCGGTCCGGCGGGAAGTCGCGCCGCTCGATCTCCTGGTACTCGGCCAACTGCCGCCGGTGCAGCTCGAGATGGCGGCGGATGTCGGTCTCCAGGCCCGCCGTGCCGACCACCGCCGCCGCGCGCAGCCGCAGCAGCAGGGCGTCGCGGTGCGGTTTGGGGTCCTGGGACGCGGACGTCCAGCGGGCCAGTTCGGCGCGGCCCGCGGGCAGGACCTCGTAGCTCTTCTTCTGCCCGCGGGCCGGCTGCTCGGCCGGCAGGGTGCGGATGTGACCCTCGGCCTCCAGCTTTCCCAGCTCGCGATAGATCTGCTGGTGCGACGCCGACCAGAAGTAGCCGATCGACTTGTCGAACCGGCGGGTCAGCTCCAGCCCCGACGACGGCTTCTCGAGCAGGGCGGTGAGGATCGCGTGCGGGAGTGACATGAACTCATCCTAGGGATGACGCCGGGCCGTTCCGGCGTCGTCTACAGGGCCGCCGCCAGCTCCGTGCCCTGCTTGATGGCGCGCTTGGCGTCCAGTTCGGCGGCCACGTCGGCGCCGCCGATGAGGTGCGCGGGGCGCCCGGCGGCGACCAGCTCCTCGTACAGGCCGCGGCGCGGCTCCTGGCCGGTGCACAGCACGATCGTGTCGACCTCGAGGACCGTGCTCTCCTCGCCGACGGTGATGTGCAGCCCGGCGTCGTCGATCCGGTCGTAGCGCACGCCCGGGACCATGGTGACCCCGCGGTGCTTGAGCTCGGTGCGGTGGATCCAGCCGGTGGTCTTGCCGAGCCCCGCGCCGACCTTGGTGGTCTTGCGCTGGAGCAGGTGGACGGTGCGCGGCGGCGCGGGCCGCTCGGGGGCGGCGAGGCCGCCGGGCGCGCGGTAGTCCAGGTCGACGCCCCAGTGACGGAAGTACGTCGCCGGGTCCTCGCTCGCCTTGTCGCCGCCGTCGGTGATGAACTCCGCGACGTCGAAGCCGATGCCGCCCGCGCCGAGGATCGCGACCCGGTCACCGACGGGGGCGCCGTCGCGCAGCACGTCGAGGTAGCCCACGACGCGGGGGTGGTCGACGCCGGGGATGTCGGGGGTGCGCGGGGTGACGCCGGTGGCGACGACGACCTCGTCGTAGTCGGTGAGGTCCGCGGCCTCGACGGGGGTGCTGAGCCGTACGTCCACGCCGTGCGCGTCGAGCTGGTGGCGGAAGTAGCGCAGGGTCTCGTCGAACTCCTGCTTGCCGGGGACCTTGCGGGCCACGTTGAGCTGGCCGCCGATCTCGCTCGCGGCGTCGAAGAGGGTGACCCGGTGGCCGCGTTCGGCGGCGCTGACGGCGCAGGCGAGGCCGGCGGGGCCGGCGCCCACGACGGCGACGCGCTTCGCCAGCCGGGTCGGCGAGAGGACCAGCTCGGTCTCGTGGCAGGCGCGCGGGTTGACCAGGCAGGAGGTGATCTGTCCGCTGAAGGTGTGGTCCAGGCAGGCCTGGTTGCAGCCGATACAGGTGTTGATGGCCTCGGGCTTGCCGGCGGCGGCCTTGGCGACGAAGTCGGGGTCGGCGAGCATCGGGCGGGCCACGGAGACCATGTCGGCGCAGCCGTCCGCGAGCAACTGCTCGGCGACTTCTGGGGTGTTGATGCGGTTGGTGGTCACCAGCGGGACGGACACCTCGCCCATGAGCTTCCTTGTGACCCAGGTGTAGGCGCCGCGCGGGACCGAGGTGGCGATGGTGGGGATGCGCGCCTCGTGCCAGCCGATGCCGGTGTTGATGATCGTCGCTCCGGCGGCCTCGACGGCCTTGGCGAGGGTGACGACCTCCTCGAGGGAGGAGCCGCCGGGGACCAGGTCCAGCATGGACAGCCGGTAGACGATGATGAAGTCCTCGCCGACCGCGGCCCGCACGCGGCGGACGATCTCGACGGGGAAGCGCATGCGGTTCTCGTACGAGCCGCCCCAGCGGTCGGTGCGGTGGTTGGTCTGCGCGGCGATGAACTCGTTGATGAGGTAGCCCTCGGAGCCCATGATCTCGACGCCGTCGTAGCCCGCCTGCCGGGCCAGGCCGGCGGCGCGGGCGTAGTCGTCGATGGTCCGCTCGACCTCGTCGTCGGTGAGCGCGCGGGGCGGGAAGGGGCTGATCGGCGCCTGGACCGGGCTCGGCGCGACCAGGTCCTTGTGGTAGGCGTACCGCCCGAAGTGCAGGATCTGCATCGCGATCTTCCCGCCCTCGCGGTGCACGGCGGCGGTGACGGCGGCGTGCTGCTCGGCCTCCGCCTCGGTGGTGAGCTTGGCGCCGCCCTCGTACGGGCGCCCCTCCTCGTTCGGCGCGATGCCGCCGGTGACGATGAGCCCCACTCCCCCGCGCGCGCGGGCCGCGTAGAACTCCGCCATCCGCTCGAACCCGCGCTCGGCCTCCTCCAGGCCCACGTGCATGGAGCCCATGAGCACCCGGTTGGGCAGCGTGGTGAAGCCAAGGTCGAGGGGGTTCAGCAGGTGGGGATAACGGCTCATCGGGGGCCCTCCGTGCGCGGTGTCTTGGCTCTGTTCTAGAGGAGTGAAGAGCCATTGTGCAACTAGTTGCACAAACGAGGGAGCGTGAGTCCGGCCACTTTGTAACTACTAGTATGTACAGTCAGTGCGCACCGGCCCGCCCCAGACAGGAGCCCACCCATGCCCTTCGTCCGCATCGACGCCCTCGGCACCGACCGCACCCGCCTGGAAGCCCTCGGCCGCGCCGTCCACGAAGCGCTGGTGGAGACCCTCGGCGTCCCGCCCGACGACCGGTTCCAGGTCCTCACCGGCCACGACGGCGTCACCGGCACCCTGCGCCACGACGACTACCTCGGCATCCACCGGGACGAGGGTGTCGTCTTCGTCGCGATCACCATGCGGTCGGGGCGCACGCCCGGCCAGAAGCGGGCGCTGTACCGGCGGATCGCGGAGCTCGCCCACGCCTACGCGGGCACCGAGCCGCGCAATGTGCTCGTCACCGTCACCGAGAACGAGTCGGTCGACTGGTCCCTCGGCCACGGGGAGGCGCAGTACGCCCCGGGCGCCGGTGGGGCGGCCGGGGCGTCATGAGCAGCCGGAAACCCGGTCAGCGGCTTTCGAGGCGAAGGTGGAGGTCCCTCTCCTGGTCGCCGGAGGCCGTGCAGGTCTCGTGGACGGTGAACATCGAGGCCAGGGTGGACCGGAACCGGTCGACGGCCCAGTAGCCGCCCTGGACGTCCGCGGTGACGGACGAGCCGAGCCGGACCGGTGGGCACACCTCCTGGCGGGCGTCCGCGACGTCGTAGCTGCCGAGCCACACCATGGGGCGGGTCTCGTGCAACTGCTGCGGCACCTCGTCGTCACCCCGGTCGGACGAGAAGCAGTGGCTCAGGGCGTCGAACACCACCCGGGCGTCCTCCTTGGAGCCGCTGATCTCCACCGAGACGGTTTCCGGATGCGACCGCTCCACGTTCCTCATGATCGCTCCTTTCGTGGCCGCGCTGCGGTGGAACGGGGTACCCCGCCGAACCGCTTCCATCCTCAGGAAAGCACCACTCCTGCCGGAGCACTACCGCTGCGGGGACGGCGGGGACCCTGTCCCGGTCTCGGATGAACCGGTCGCGTCAGCCCCGGGTGACCTCGTGCGTCAGCCTCGCGTGAACTTGTACGTCTTGCTGTCGGTGAGCACGCAGAAGCCAGGGGACACCACGATCACGCGCAGGGTGCCGGTACGCCGGTCGTAGTCGATGCCCTCGGCCTCGAAGGTGCCGGAGCAGCCGCTGCGCAGCGGCAGTTGGCGCAGCGCCGTGACGTGGCCGGAGACGTCCGCCGTGCCGTTCGGCGTGCCCGACAGGTCGACCTGGAGGAGCGGCTTGGTGACGCCGAAGAGCGTGCCCTCGGGGTCGTCGGAGGAGCACAGCAGCGTCGTCGGGCCGGAGAAGTCGCAGCCCTGGACGTCGCGCACGGCATGGTCGAGGTTGATGGTGGAGACCTGCGGCAGGTTCGCCGAGGGCGAGGTGGAGGCGTTCACGCCCGGGGTCGGGAAGACCAGGAAGCGGGTCATCGTGCCGTACTCGCCCGCCAGCATCCACTGGCCGTCGGGCGAGATCGCGACCCAGGAGTTGTTCAGCGCCTCCCCGGCGCCCAGCGTGTGGACGTACTCCGACCAGGCGCCGCCGGGTGCCTGCACCCGGAACATCTTCGAGTTGCCGGAGTCCCGCTGGTACGGCTCGATGTAGTAGCCGCCGTACGAGGCGTCGGGGTCGCCGACGTGATTCCAGCCGCGGCTGCTCACGTCGGAAGGGATGGTGCCGATGCCGGTGTACCGGTTGGGGCTGCCGGCCGGGACCTCGACCGAGGTCAGGCCCTGGCTCTCGGTGAGCGGATCGGCGCGGTCGGAACCGGTCTCGGTCCAGGTGTCGGCGGCGGCGGCGGGCGCGGCGGACACGGTGAGGGACAGGGCGGCGGCGGTGGCCACGACGACGAGTGCGCTGAGGGCTGTGTGACAACGTTGCCGGACGGACGCGGGCAGGGGCGCGGGCATGGCCGACTCCTCGGGCGGGGGGTGGTGATCGGTCGGCCGACAGTCTGGACCGAGCACATGGGCATGTACAGACCAATCGCGCAACAGGGGCGTGAACTCTGTGGCGTCGCGGTGGAGAAAGTCGGCGGCTGCGTCGGAGAGTCCGGCGCGGGCACGGTAGAACAAGGGGAGGCGGCACTGGGGAAGGCGTGCCGTGCGGACAGCAGGAGGCGGTGCGTGACATGAGTGCAGCCGAGGTTCCCGTGGGCGGGGGCGGCGAGCCCCTGCGCGGGCCGGTGCGCCCGAGCGGGCTGCTCGACGTGCTGGGCGTGGCCTCGGTGGTGCTGGACTCCGACGGGCGCATCGTGCTGTGGAGCCCCCAGGCGGAGGAGCTGTTCGGCTGGTCGGCGCAGGAGGCGCTGGGGCGGTACGCGGCCCGCCTGATGGTGCACGAGCAGCACGTCCAGCTGGTCGGCGAGCTCTTCGCCGATGTGCTGCGCACCGGGCAGGACTGGGCCGGCGGCTTCCCCATCCGGCACAAGGACGGCAGCACGCGCCTGGTGGAGTTCCGCAACATGCGGCTGCTGGACGACCGGGGGGCCGTGTACGCGCTGGGTCTGGCCGCGGACCAGTCGACGGTCCGCCGGATGGAGCAGGACCTGGCGCTGTCCGGGCGGATGGTGCAGCAGTCGCCGATCGGACTGGCCGTCCTGGACACGCGGCTGCGGTACGTCTCGGTCAACCCGGCGCTGGAGAAGATCAACGGCGTGTCCGCCGAGGAGCACGTCGGGCGGACCCTCCGCGAGGTGGTGCCACTGCTGGACGCCGACGCGCTGGACTCCGCGGCCCGCCGGGTCCTCCAGACGGGCGCGCCGCTCGTCGACCGGTCCACGGTGGGCCGCACCCCGGCCGACCCGGACGAGGACCACGCCTGGTCGGTGTCGCTGTACCGGCTGGAGGACGCCACGGGCACGGTGCTCGGCGTGGCTGCGTCGATGGTCGACACCACCGAGCAGTACCGGGCGGGCGTCGAGGCGGAGGCCGCGCGGCGCCGCCTCGCCCTGATCGCCGACGCCTCGGCACGGATCGGCACCACGCTGGATCTGGACCGCACCGCCCGCGAGCTGGCCGACGTCGCCGTGCCGGAACTCGCCGACGTGGCGGCGGTGGATCTGCTGGACGCGGTCGTCGAGGGCCGCCGCAGCACCCTCGGGCCGTCCGAACCGGCGGTGATCCGTGCCCTCGCCGTCCGCGCGGAGGACGCGGCGGACGCCCTGCGGGCCGCCGACCCGCCCGGGCAGATCGCCCGCTACGCGCCCGACCGGCTGGTCACCGAGTGCGTACGGACCGGCAGCCCGGTCCTGGTGGCGCAGGTGAAGGACGAAGACCTCCCGCGCATCGCCCGCTCCCCCGAGGCGGCCGCCCTGCTGGACCGGGCGGGCATCCACTCGTATCTGGCCGTACCCCTGATCGCGCGCGGCGAGGTGCTCGGCGCCCTCGACCTCAAGCGCACACGGAACCCGGAGCCCTTCGGCGAGGACGACCTGCTGCTGGCCCGGGAACTGGCCGCCCGCGCGGCCGTGCAGATCGACAACGCCCGCTGGTACCAGAACGCCCGCGACACCGCGCTCACCCTCCAGCGCAGCCTGCTGCCCGGCCATCCGCCGGTGACCACCGGCCTCGAGGTGGCCTCCCGTTACCAGCCGGCCGGGGCCACCAGCGAGGTCGGCGGCGACTGGTTCGACGTCATCCCCCTGGAGGACGGCAAGACGGCACTGGTCGTGGGCGATGTGATGGGCAGCGGCATCAGCGCCGCCGCGACGATGGGCCGGCTACGGACCGCGACGACGACGCTGGCCTCCCTCGGCCTGGATCCCGCGGTGCTCCTGGAGCACCTCGACAAGACCACCTCGGGGCTCGACCACTCCATCGCGACCTGTGTGTACGCCGTCCACGACCCCCATCTGCGCCAGTGCCGGATCGCCAACGCCGGGCACCTGCCGCCGGCGCACGTGCGTCCCGGCCGCCCGCCGGAGCTGCTCGACCTGCCCACGGGGGTGCCGCTGGGCGTGGGGGGCGTGGGTTTCTCCACCGTCACCGTCGACTTCGCCCCCGGCGACGAGCTCGTGTTCTACACCGACGGTCTGGTGGAGACGCGCCGGCACTCGCTCGACGAACGCCTGGACGCCCTGCTCTCCCTCCTCGACGATCCGGCCCGCCCACTGGAGGAGGTCTGCGACCTGCTCCTGCGGACGCTGCACCACCCCGACAACCACGACGACGTGGCGCTCCTCATCGCACGGGCGCAGGAGCTGACCCAGGCCGGCCCTGGGCCCCGCGCTCGGGCCGCACGCCGATGACCACATGGCTGTACAGCTCCTCCGAAACCGCCAGCCGCGTGGCCAGGCCGGCGCGGGTGAAGGCGTCGACGGCCGCCGGGGACTGGTGTTCGCTCGTCTCGACCAGCAGGCAGCCGCCGGGAGCCAGCCAGTCGGGGGCCTCGCCGGCGACTCTGCGCAGGACGTCGAGGCCGTCGGGGCCGCCGTCGAGGGCGACGAGCGGTTCGTGCTCGCGGGCCTCAGCGGGCAGGAGCCCCACTTCGCCGGTGGGGACGTACGGCACGTTGGCCGCGAGGATGCCCACGCGACCGCGCAGGCCCCCGGGCAGCGCCTCGAACAGGTCGCCCGCGTGGACCTGGCCGCCGTACGGGGCGACGTTGCCGCGGGCGCAGCGCACCGCGGCGGGGTCGATGTCGGCGGCGTGCAGCTCGACCCGGCCGAGGGCCGCGGCCAGCGCCGCGCCGACCGCGCCGGAGCCGCAGCACAGGTCGACGACGACGGCCGCGCCCGGCGCCTGGGCGAGGGCCTGGTCGACGAGGAACTCGGTACGGCGCCGGGGTACGAAGACGCCGGGCTGCACGGCGATGCGCAGCTCGTGGAAGCGGGCCCAGCCGAGGACGTGTTCGAGGGGCAGCCCGGCGACGCGCCGGTCCACCATCGTGGCGAGTTCGTCCGGGGTACGGGCGGCGGCGAGGAGCAACTCCGCCTCGTCCTCGGCGAAGACGCAGCCGGCGGCGCGCAGCGCCGTCACGACCGCGTCGGGCGAGAAGGGGGAAAGAGGGGGCATGGAAGCCGAGAGCCTTTCTTCGGGCCTGGGGCCGAAGGGCACTCTCGCGGTCACCGGTGCCGGTGATCCGTTCCGTCGCGAGGAGAGAGCACCCCAGCTGACACAGCGGTAATGGGTCTCACCTCCTCGACAGCCGGCGGCCGGGATCGTCCGCGGCACGGACGGCCACCTTACCCCAGCCCGATCGGGCGTCGGCCGCGCGGAGTTCGCCCCGGCGGCACACCAGTCAGCTAGTTGTATTATGCAACCAGAAAGGCGGAGGAGGCGGACCCGTGACAGCAGCCCGGAGGGCGATCGAGACCATCCAGCGCGAGATGACGATCTTCGCCCGGCGGGCCCGGGCCTCGGCGGGGCGTATGCACCCGGAACTGTCGCTGGTGTCGTACACGCTGCTCGGACATCTGGAGGAGGTCGTCAGCTGCCGGGCCACCGACCTCGCGGCGCACTACGCCCTGGACAAGTCCACGGTCAGCCGTCAGGTGTCCGCGCTCGAGCGGGCGGGGCTCATCGAGCGGCGCCCGGACCCGGCGGACCACCGGGTCCAGTTGCTGCATCTGACCGAGGCCGGCCAGGAGATCCTCGCCCAGGTCACCCGGCGCCGCCGGGCGGCCTTCCGGGAGCGGCTGGCCGACTGGCCGGAGGAGGACCTGACGCGGTTCGCGGCGTACCTGGAGCGGTACAACGCCGAGCCGCCGGAGGTCGCCGAGGCGGAGTGAGCGGACCGCCGGATCACGCCGCCGGCACGGCCTCCAGGCCGTCGGCCAGCCGCTCGGGAACCCGGGCCGCGAGGAACGCGGTGCGGCGGCGGAGCCGGAAGCCCAGCGACTCGTACAGCCGGATGGCGCCCGTGTTGCCCGCGCCGGTGTGCAGGAACGGCGTCTCGCCGCGTTCCCGGATGCCGTGCGCGACGGCGAGGATCAGGCGGGTCGCCAGGCCCTCGCCGCGGAAGGCCGGGTCGGTGCAGACCGCGCTGATCTCGGTCCAGCCCGGCGGGTGCAGCCGCTCCCCCGCCATCGCGATCAGGGCGCCCTCGCGCCGGATGCCCAGACAGGTCCCGAGCTCGATGGTGCGGGCCTCGAACGGGCCGGGCCTCGTGCGCGCGACCAGGTCGGTCATCTCGGGTACGTCGGCGGGGCCGAGGCGGACCGCCTCCGCGTCCGGGGCGGCGGCCAGGCCGTCGTCCACGAGCTGGACGCCCTCGATCCGGAAGGTGATCTCCCAGCCGTCCGGAACCCGCCCCCGGAAGCCCGGCAGCGGCACCTCGGCACCCGGTCCGGCCAGCGCCGCGAGGTCCGCCCAGTCCTCGGCCTCGGGCTCGTCGGGCAGGGCCAGCCACGGGGAGACGTCGACCGGGTAGCGCAGGATCCGGCCGCGCCGCTCGGCGAAGCGGGCGTGCGGGCCGGTCAGTGAGGCGCGGGCAGGGTTGTCGAGGACGTGCGGGGTCTCGGTGGTCATCGGGCGACCTCGATCACGATCTTGCCGCGGGCGTGCCCTTCCTCCACGGCGCGCAGGGCCTCTTCGGCGCGCTCCAGCGGGAAGGTCCGGGTGACGTGCGGGTCCAGGTCGCCCTTGACGACCAGTTCCGCCACCGCGTCCAGGACCGCGGCGGTGCGGGCGCGGGCCACCCGGGCGCCGCCGAGGTCCGCCACGGTCTGCTCGGGCGCGCCGGCGGTGATCAGCTTGGTCCGGTCGGTGAGCAGGCCTGCCGCCTCGGCGAGCACCTCGCCGCCGACGAGGTCGAAGACGCCGTCGACGCCGGCGCGAGCGGCGGCGCGCACCCGCCGGGCCAGGTCCGGCCCGGCCGGCACGTGCACGGCGCCCAGCGACTGGACGAACTCCTTCTTGCCCTCGCTCGCCACACCCACGACCCGCAGCCCGAAAGCCCGGGCGATCTGTGCGGCGGCGGCCCCGACCCCACCGCCCGCACCGGTGATCAGCAGCGTCGCGCCCGCAGGCAGGGCGAGCTGGCGCACGCCGTCGTAGGCGGTGGCGGCGGCGACCGGCAGGGTGGCGGCGTCGGCGAAGGACAGGGCGGCGGGCTTGTGCGCGGTCGACGCGGCGGGCAGCAGCGCGTACTCGGCGTACCCTCCGGCGGCCGTGTTGCCGAAGACCTCGTCCCCGACTGCGAATCCGCTCACGCCTTCGCCGATCTCCTCGACGGCGCCGGAGACCTCGTTGCCGAGCACGGCGGGGAACTCGCGCTCGCCGGTCTCACCGGGGCGGCGGTAGCCGGTGCGCAGCTTCCAGTCCACCGGGTTCACGCCCGCCACGCGGACCGCGACCAGGAGCTGACCGGGGCCGGGGCCCGGCCGGTCCACGTCCACGAGGGCCTCGGTCTCCGGTCCGCCGTACCGCGTGAAGACGTACGCCTTGGGCATCTGCTTCCTCACTCTCCTTGCGCTGCTGTCGCCGAGGCGCCGGCGATGGCACTCAGCGCCAAGGAGGAACGCGGGAGAGCTATTCCCGGACCGGCCGGGAGTTCATACGGCCGCAATGATCGGGCCCCGGCGAGCGCCACTGACCAGGGACGGAGCACGGCCGGGGACAACGTACGGTTGAGGCATGAACGTCACCCGAGGCTTCATCGGGCGCCCGCGCGCCGACCGCGCGGGGCTGCCGCCCGGCCAGTACGACGCCGGAGACGACTGGCCCGTCCTGTCCGCCGAGGTCACCCCCGACCTCGCGCCCGCCGACTGGACGTTCCGCATCGACGGGCTGGTGGCCGAGCCCCGCACCTGGGACTGGGACGAGGCGCACGCGCTGCCCGGGGCCGCGTACGAGGGTGACATCCACTGCGTCACGAGTTGGTCGAAGTTCGGGGTGCGGTTCGGGGGCGTGTCACTGGACGCCTTCCTCGGCGCGGTCCGGCCCCATGGGTCCGCCACCCATGCCGTCGCCTACTCGCACACCGGCTACACAGCCGGCCTGCCGCTGGCCGACCTCACCGGCGGGCGCGCCTGGATCGCGTGGGAGTACGACGGCGAGCCGCTCGCGCCCGAGCACGGCGGGCCGGCCCGGCTGCTGGTGCCGCACCTGTACTTCTGGAAGAGCGCCAAGTGGATCGCCGGTGTCACGCTGCTCGACCACGACGAGCCGGGTTTCTGGGAGCGGAACGGCTACCACGCGCGGGGCAACCCCTGGGAGGAGCAGCGGTACTCCGGTGACTGAGGCGGTGACCACCACGACGTTCACTCCCCCCACGCGTTTCGCGGTGCCCGGACGCATCGAGGCCGGCGACCTGGCCGCTTCGGTGTGGCAGACGGCGACGCTCACCGGGATCCGGCGGGAGACGCCCCGTGCCGCCACCTTCCGGCTCGCCGTGCCGGCCTGGACGGGGCACCTGCCCGGACAGCATCTGATGCTGCGGCTCACCGCCGAGGACGGCTATGTGGCGCAGCGCCACTACTCCATCGCGTCCGCGCCGGACGGCTCCGGGCACATCGAGCTGACCCTGGACCACGTCGAGGGCGGCGAGGTCTCCGGCTGGTTGCACACGGTGGCCAGGCCGGGTGACACGGTCGAGGTGCGCGGCCCGCTGAGCGGCTTCTTCGCCTGGCCGGGCGACCGGCCCGCGCTGCTGGTCGGCGCCGGATCCGGTGTCGTACCGCTGATGTCGATGGTGCGGCACCACCGGGCGCGGGGTCTGTCCGTGCCGCTGCGGATGGTGGTGTCCGCGCGGACCCCCGAGGAGCTGATCTACGCGCGCGAGCTGGGCGCGGAGACCACGGCCGTGTTCACGCGCCGGGCGCCGGAGGGCGTGCCGGTGGGTCGTGTGGCGGCCGCACATGTGGCGCCGCTCCTGGCCGAGCAGCCTCCTGGTGGGTGGGAGGCCTATGTGTGCGGCTCCAACGGCTTCGCGGAGCACGCCTCGCGGCTGCTCGTCGCGGCGGGACAGCCCGTCGACCGGATCCGCATCGAGCGCTTCGGCTGACCGGCGGTCCGGAGGCGCGCCAGTGGGCGTCCAGCGGCGCTGTGGGGCCCCTTGCCATGCTCGGCTCCGCCGCGACGTGGTTGGTCCACGGGGTGAGCGAGCTGCTCCGTACGGGGTACGAGACCGGTGTGGACGCTCGCATGCGTGCGACGTGCGCGGGGAGGGGCGGACCGGCTCCGGCAGGGGCCGACCGGCCCTTCGGCTCGGGTGACGGCGAGGAGGTCGACATGCGAACCCGGGTGCGCGGATGGCGCTGGCGGCGCAATCCGCTGCGACGCCGGTCGGACGTCGTGGAGGCGTGGACGGCGCTGGCGGTCGCCGTCCTGCTGTTCGTGGGCGCGCCCCTGGCCGGGGCGCTGGCGGGCCTGTGGGCCCATGAAGAGGCGCGGACCGTGGCCACGGCGCAGCGGGAAGAACGCCACCGCGTCCGTGCCGAGGTGATCGGCGAAGCGCCGGAGCGGCTGCCCTCGGTGGGCGACCGGCAGGCCTACCGGACCACGGTGCGCTGGGCGGAGCCGGGCAAGGGGACGCGTACGACGTCGGCCCGGGTCCCGGCGGGGGCGCGTCAGGGTGACGTGGTGGACGTGTGGTTCGACTCCCGCGGGCGCAGCGTCGCCCCGCCGTCGGACGACGTCGCGGTCTGGCAGCACACCGTCAGCGTCGGGGTGTGCGTGGCGGGCGGCGCGGCGGCCGTGCTCCTCCTCGGCCACGGCATCGCCCGGCACGTCTCGCTGCGGCACCGGATGGACGAGTGGGAGCGGGAGTGGGCCCGCACGGGGCCGGACTGGACCCGGCGCCGGGCTTGACCCGGCCGGCGCGGGAGAGAGGCCTCGGTGCCCGGCGAGGGCCTGGCGAGTCCTCCGATCACCGACGTACGGTGTGATCACCCGCACGCTCTCACTCAAAGGCGGTTGCTGATGGCCCTGTTCGATCTCCCCCTGGACGAACTCCGCACGTACCGCAGTGAGTCCGCCGAGCCCGAGGACTTCGACGCCTTCTGGTCCAAGACGCTCCAGGAGGCCCGCGAGCACGACCTGGACGCCCGCTTCGAACCGGTGGACTCCGGGCTGTCCACCGTGTCGGTGTACGACGTGACGTTCGCCGGGTTCGGCGGCCACCCGGTGAAGGGCTGGCTGACCCTGCCCGCCGGTGCCGAGGAGCCGCTGCCGCTGGTGGTGGAGTTCGTGGGCTACGGCGGCGGTCGCGGGCTGCCGCACGAGCACCTGCTGTGGGCGTCGACGGGCCGGGCGCACTTCGTGATGGACACGCGCGGCCAGGGCAGCGCCTGGGGCGGCGGGGGCGGCACCGCCGACCCGGTGGGCGGCTCCCCCGCGTACCCCGGCTTCATGACCCGGGGCGTCGACGCGCCCGAGAACTACTACTACCGCCGGGTGTTCACGGACGCGGTGCGCGCGGTCGAGGCGGCCCGTTCGCACCCGCTCACCGACGCGGCGCGGACCGTGGCGACCGGCGGGAGCCAGGGCGGCGGCATCACCCTCGCGGTGGGCGGGCTGGTCCCGGACCTGGTGGCGGTCGCCCCGGACGTGCCGTTCCTGTGCGACTTCCCGCGCGCGGCGACCCTGACGGACCGGCACCCGTACCGGGAGATCGGCCTGTACCTCAAGACGCACCGCGGGCGGACCGAGGACGTCCTGCGCACGCTGTCCTACTTCGACGGCGTCCACTTCGCGGCCCGCGGCCGGGCGCCCGCCCTGTTCTCGACGGCTCTGGAGGACCAGACCTGCCCACCGTCGACGATCTTCGCGGCGTTCAACGCCTGGGCGCACGACGACAAGGGGATCGAGGTGTACGACTTCAACGACCACGAGGGCGGCGGCCCGTACCAGGTGGCGGCGAAGCTGCGCTGGCTGCGGTCCTACGCCTGAGGGGCGGCGGATGGACACACGGGAGGCCGCGGAGCGGTTCGTCCGGGTCTGGGAGCGGGCCTGGGCCACGCACGACGTGGCGGCGCTGTTGGAGTTGTACGCCGAGGACTGCGTGCACCGGTCGATGCCGTTCCGCGAGCCGCACCGCGGGCGCGAGGCGCTCGGGGCGTATCTGCGCTGGTCGTTCGTCGAGGAGCGGGTGACCGGCGTGCGGTTCTCGGCGCCGGTCGTCGCTCCGGGCGGCGTCGCGGTGGCGGAGTTCCTGGTCCTGGCGGAGGAGGACGGCGTGCCGTCCACACTCGCGGGCTGCGTCTTCGCGCGGTTCGACGAAGAGGGGCGTGCCGTGGAGACCCGGGACTACTGGCACACGGCGGACGGTCACCGGCAGCCCACCGGGAGGCTGTTCTTCCGCTGACCGCCCTTGTCCCTTTCCCGCCCTTCCCTCCAGTCCGACCAGTCGGTACGTTCAGGGGGCCCGGGTCGCAGCGTCGCGGCCCGGGCTCACGGCGGACGACGGAGGGCTGATGTCCGGGGACCAGGCTCACGAGGTACGGGTGCACGGCCACTGCGACGCCCGTTTCACGGCGGTGCGGCGGGCGTTCGAGGAGAACTTCCGGGACCGGGACGAGCTGGGCGCCGCGGTGGCGGTGACGGTCGGCGGCGAGACGGTGGTGGACCTGTGGGGCGGCTGGGCGGACGCGGCCCGCACCCGCCCGTGGCGGCGGGACACGCTGGTCAACGTCTGGTCGACGTCCAAGGGACCGGTGGCGCTGTGTGCGCACGTCCTCGCCGACCGGGGGCTGCTCGACTTCGACGCGCCGGTAGCCGACTACTGGCCCGAGTTCGCGGCGGCGGGCAAGGAGAAGGTCCTCGTACGGCATCTGCTGTCGCACCGCGCCGGACTCTCCGGTCCGCGCGAACCGCACTCGCTGTGGGAGCTCTACGACTGGGAGCTGACGACCGCGCGGCTGGCGGCGACCGAGCCGTGGTGGGAGCCGGGGACGCGGTCCGGCTATCACGCGCTGACGTACGGCTTCCTGGTGGGCGAGGTGGTCCGGCGGGTCTCGGGGCTGCTGCCGGGGGCGTTCCTGGAGCGGGAGGTGACCGGGCCGCTCGGGATCGACTTCCGGATCGGTCTGCCCGAACGGGAGGCGGGCCGGGCGGCCGAGCTGGTGCATCCGCGGGCCGCGACGAGCGGCGAACAGGCCGCGATCTTCAGCCAGTTGGCGCCCGCGGCGATCGCGGCGCTGACCAATCCCGCGGTGGGCGCGAAGGAGGCCAACACGCCCGAGTGGCGGGCCGCCGAGATCCCGGCCGCCAATGGTCACGGCACGGCGCGGGCGGTCGCCGAGCTGTACGGCGTCTTCGCCGGGCGCGGGACGTTCGGCGGCCGGCGGGTGCTGTCCGCCGAGGCTGCCGAGCGGGTGCGCGAGGGTCAGGGCAGCTGTCGTGACCTGGTGCTGGGGGCGGGTTTCGAGAGAGAGACGGAGGTCGGGCTGGGGCTGTGGCTGAGCGGCCCGAACGGCTCGTACGGTCCCAATCCGCGCGCTTTCGGACACGACGGCTTCGGCGGTTCCTGCGGGCTCGCCGACCCGGAGGCGGGCGCGTCCCTCGGCTATGTGATGAACCGGATGGGGCCGCACATCGCCGACGACCCGCGCAAGCAGGCGCTGGTGGACGCCCTGTACCGCGCACTGTGACGCCCGCGGCCCGCGGTTCGGTTTTCGGCCGAACCGGCGGGCCACCCTTCCCTGCTGGTGTAGACCAATGCTAGATGTGGTCGCGCAATGAGCCCGCACGGCTACGTCTTGTCACCAACAGGAGGCGCGGCATGGCCCGCACCACCCCCCACGACCACCCGCAGACCGACGACGAGCCCCTCTACTGGCGGATCGCGACCCAGTTGCTCGGCGAGCTGCGCGAGGGAACCATTCCGCCCGGTGAACGGCTGCCGGGCGAGCGGCGGTTGGCGGAGCATTTCGGCGTCAGCCGGGAGACCGTCCGGCAGGCGCTGGAGGTGCTGCGCCGCGACGGTCTGGTGACCACCGACCGGCGGGGCAGCCACGCGACGCTGCCCGGCCTGCCGGTGGAGGACCCGGTGTCGCTCGCCTTCCCGGTGGGCGCGCGCAGCGCCGATCCGGGCGCGGTCGACCGGGCCACCGTCACCTGGGAGGCTCCCCCGCCCGAGCACGCCGTCGCCCTCGGTCTCGGCCCGCACCGGCCGACCCTGGTGCACCGCTACCAGTCCGCCACGCCCGACGGCCGCGCCGTGCGCAGCGCGGTGACGTCCTTCTCCGCCGTGGCCCTGTCCGAGGTGGCCGAGCTGGGCCGCTACCGCGACCGTGCCGACGGCGCCGCGGCGGCGCAGCTGCGGCGGGCCTACGACTGGATGCGCAAGGCCGGCCTGACCCTGCACCACCGGGACTCCATCAGCCAGGTCGCCGACGCCTCCTCGGTCCGGGTGACCCGCCGGGTGCACGACCAGTTCGCCCGGCCGCTGGAGATCACCGATCTCGTGGTGGACGCCCAGCGGGACACCCTGGTCTACGAGTTCACGGTGCCGGCGGCGGGGTGACGCCGCTGCGCGCCACCACCAGCCGGGCGCGGGGGCCGCCGTCCGCGCGCCGCCCGAGCTCGGGCAGGGCGTGCAGCTCCACCACGAACCCGGCGCGCTCCAGCTCCCGCACCACGTCCCCGAACCGGAAAGCGCGGTAGTACATGACGAACGGCGGACGCCACACGGCGTTGCGCACCCGCATCACCGCGTCGAAGCCGAGCAGCATCCAGTACGCCGCGGTCGCCGGCCTCGGCGGGGCGAGCACAAGGAACGCGAACCGGCCGCCCGGGCGGAGCACCGAGTGCACCCGGGCGAACAGTCCTGGCAGCTCGCTGGGCAGGAAGTGGCCGAACGCCCCGAAGCTGACCACCAGGTCGAAGGCGGCGGCGAACGGCAGCGCGCGGGCGTCACCGCGCACCCAGGACACGCGCGGCCCGGTGGGGCGGACCCGTTCCCGGGCGACGGCGAGCATGCCGGCGCTGAAGTCGACGCCCGTGACGCTCTTCCGGCACACCCGCGCCAGTACCTCCGTACCGGCGCCGGTCCCGCAGCACAGGTCGAGCCCGTCGGCGAAGGGACCGAGCCGGGCGAGCACCTCCGCCACCGGCTCCAGCACCTCGTCCGGGGTCCGGAAGGGGGTGTGGTCGAACTTCGGGGCGAGCAGGTCGTAGCCGTGCTCGACGGACGACAGCGCCTGCACGGCGAGTTCGCGCAGGGTGGGGCCTTCGGGGCTGAACATCCGGGTCAGCCTAGGGCAACGCGCTGCTTCAGGACCGCCAGAACCCGCTCGCACCAGCGCAGGTTCCCCTCCTCGAAAGCGATCCCGCCCATCAGGGTCAGATACGGGCCGATGCGGTCGGACTCGCTCAGATACTCCTCCTCGGTGCGGCCGTCGAGGAGACGGTCGCGGAGGCGCAGATAGCGGTCGAGCTTGCCGCGCGCCCAGGACATGCGCTCCTCGACCAGCTCGCGGGTGACGGCCGGGTCCACCCCGTCCATCGCCTGGATCTTCACGAAGAGCTCGTCGCGGAGGGTGGTGGGCCGGCGGGGCGGCTCGGCGGCGAAGGAGCGCAGGTCCGCGCGGCCGGCCTCGGTGAGGGTGAACATCCGCTTGTTGGGCCGTCGCTCCTGCTGCACCACCCGGGCCTCGATCAGCCCCTCCCCCGCCAGCCGTTCCAGCTCGCGGTAGAGCTGCTGCGGGGTCGCCGGCCAGAAGTTGGCCAGGGACACGTCGAAGACCTTGGACAGCTCGTAGCCCGAGGCCTCGCCCTCCAGAAGAGCGGCGAGGACGGCGTACTTCAGAGACATGTGGACACGCTAACAGCGGATGACTATTCTCATCCGCACCTAATCAATTAATTGACTATGAGGTGGTCCGATGCGTGCGTTCCGCGAGGCGGTCGAGGCGGGCGACATGGACGCCGTGGAGGCGCTCCTGGCCGAGGACGTGGTCTTCACCAGCCCGGTCGTCTTCAAGCCGTACCCGGGCAAGGCGATCACGGCGGCGATCCTGCGCGGGGTCGCGCGGGTCTTCGAGGACTTCCGGTACGAGCGGGAACTCGCCGGCGCCGACGGACGCGACCACGCGCTGGTCTTCGCCACCCGGGTGGGCGACCGCGAGCTGACCGGCTGCGACTTCATCCATCTGAACGAGGACGGCCTGATCGACGAACTGACGGTCATGGTGCGGCCGTTGTCGGCCGCGCAGGCCCTGGCGGCGGCCATGGGAGCGCAGTTCGAGCAGATCGCCAAGGAGGCGGAGGCCCGGTCGGCCTCCGCCTCCTGACGTCAGGCGACGGTGAGGGTCAGCGCGCCCGTGCGGGTGGTGCCCGGCGTGAGGGCCGTCGGCGTGCCGTCGACCGTCAGCGTCACCGTCTTCCCGCGCGGGGCCTTCACAGCCGCGTCGGCGGCGATCGTGAGCGACGTCAGGTACGAGGTGCCGGTGACCGTCCAGGTGGAGCCGCTGTTCAGCTTCACGATCGCCCCGTTGTTGACGGCGGGCTGCACGGTGTTGGTGACGATGCCCAGCTCGTAGAAGGTGGACGCGTCGATGGTGGACACGCGGTGCCTGGCCCTCGATGCGGAGATCACGCCCTCGACGGCCGAGTCCTCGAAGGTGAGGACCATGTTCTTCCCCTTGCGCATGCCGTTGTAGAAGTCGCCCTTCAGCTCGATGGAGCTGAAGGTGGCGGCCCCGTCGGAGCCGTGTGCCGCGGTCACGTCGAAGGAGGAGTCCTTGGCCGGGTCGTCGGTGGGCTCGGTGTAGACACCGACGTTCATCATCTTGCCGTTCACGTTCACCGGGCCCGGGTCGTCCAGCTCGATCATCTGAAGGATGATCCCGTCGCGCGGGTTGAGCCGGGCGCCCTGGGAGCCGTCGACGGTGATGGCGGTCTGCTGGCCCTTGTTGAGGAAGGTGGCCCGCTCGGAGTCGACGACCGTGCCCCCGTCGATGGTGAGCGTGCCCGCGCCGAAGAACATATAGCCGAAGTGGCCCGAGTCGACGGCCGTGCTACGCACCGGCACGGCCGCCAACTCGGTGTCTGTGAGACCGATTTCGAGCTCGGTGTTGAGTGCGGCGACGGCCTCGCGGGTGCTGTCGCCGTAGTGCACGACGGCGGCCGATCCGGCGATGATGGTCGCGTAGCTGCCGACGTCCACCCGGGAGCCGAGCACCCGGACCGTGGCGTCCCCGATGGCGTACGTGCCGTAGCCGTACGCCCCGGTGTTGCCGAAGTGGCTGTTGATCGCGGTCAGCTTCAGCCCGCTGCCGCCCTCCACCGACAGCGCCCCCCAGGTCTCCGAGAACACGGTCGAGTCGAGGTAGGTCGCCCTGCTGTTCCTGCCGATCAGGTTGGTGGCCCGGACGTTGCCGTCGAGGCCGAGCATCCAGGGCACGGACTCCATGTACGGGGTCTCGACGGTGGCCTGGTAGTCGGCGGGCAGCACGCCGTTGCGGGCGCGCAGGACGGAGTCCTTGACGAGGACGTTGGCGCCACCGTCGGCGATGACCGTGGTACGTACCACGCCCTGGGTGCTGATCCGGGCGCCGTCGAGCACCAGCCGGGTCGACGCGCCGTCGCCGACCACGGCGGCACCGTACCCGGCGAAGTCGCAACGGCCGTTGCCCGTCAGGGAGATGGTGGGCCGCCGGAGCGTGTAGGTGCCGTTCTCGACGTACACGCCGTCGAAGCACTCTCCGGTGGACGTGATCGACACGTTCCGGGCGCCGGTCTCGGTGACCCTGCCGCCGAGGACGGCGGAGAGCACGGACTTGCCGGTCACCACGCCGTCGGCGTCTACGTACAGCGCCTGCCGGAAGGGAAAGGTGAGCGTCTCGTAGGTGACCCCGGTGGCCTCGGCCACGGTGAGGACGACATCTCCGCGGTAGGTGCCGGCCTGGACGAGGGTGGCGGTACCGCCGGTCCCGGTGAGCAGCTGGCCGGTCTCCACCCCGTTCACGGTGAGCGTGAGGCTGTGACCGTCGGGGGCGACGATCCTGCCGCCCTCGGCGACGGTGAGCCGGCCGACGCGGGTGGTGGCGGCGAGTTCGTACGTCTGGCCCGCCTCGACGGTGATCTCCTTGGCGGAGGCCCGCTCCGGTGCGGCGAGTGCGGGTGCCGGGGGGACGAGGAGCGCCCCGGCCGTCGCGGAGCCGGCGATGAGTATCGAACGTCGGGTGATCAGCATCATGACTTGCCTTCCCAGACAGGTGGAGTGCGTCGTTGCGCAAAGTGAGCGGGCGGGCATCGGATATGTCGTCACGGCGGCCCGCCGAGGAGCCCCGGGGGATTCGGAAGGAGAGTGAATCAGCCCCGTACAGAAGGCAGTAGGGGCCGCACACACCCATTCGGGAACCCGATTCCTCGGATCGCGCGGCCCACTTCATGGCCATCACACAGAGTTGCCACAGTCAGTGGTCACGCCGGTGCGGTCATTCCCGCCGACAGGTCGATGTCCGCCCCGCACAGCCCCGGCATGCCGAGCATCGCGACCAGTGCGCGGGCCACCTCGTCCTCCTCCACGAGGCGGCCCAGGGCGGCCCGGGAGGCGAAGTCGCGTTCCGCCTCCTCGGCGGTGCAGCCGGTGAGGTCGGCCGTGAGCCGGAAGTTGCGGTCCATGCGCGGCCCCCTGACCGGGCCGGGCGAGAGCGAGTTGACCGCGACGCCCCGTGGGCCGGCTTCGCCCGCGAGGGTGCGGGTCAGGCCGATCAGCGCCATCTTGGAGGCGGTGTAGGGGGTGCGGTTGAGCAGGGGTCGCTTGCCGCTGACGGAGGCGACGTTGACGATGTCGCCGCGTCCCGCCGCGAGCATCGGCGGCAGGAAGGCCCGGCACATCAGGTAGGCGCCGCGTACGTTGACGGCGAACACCTCGTCCCACTCGTCGGGCTCGACCTCGGTCAGGGGCCGCACCGGGCCGGCGATGCCCGCGTTGTTGACCAGCAGCGACACGTCCTCGTCGGCGAGTCCGGCGGCCAGCGCCCGGACCGAGGCCGGGTCGGAGACGTCGCACACGGCCGTGCGCGCCAGGCCGCCCTTCCCGGCCACCCGGGCCGCCGCTTCCGCCAGGGCGCCTTCGGTGCGGCCGGCCAGGATCACCCGGGCCCCGGCCTGAGCCAGGGCGAGCGCGAACGCCCGCCCCAGGGGTCCCCCGCCGCCGGTGACCAGCGCCGTCCGCCCGTGGAGGCTCACGTGTGGTTCCACGGCAGCTCGTCGCCGGCGGCCCGGGCGGCCCGTACGTCACCGGAGCGCGCGTGCCCCTCGAACAGCTCCACGCGCGAGGCACGCCCGCACAGCCGGCCGAGCAGGGCCTGCGAGGCGGTGTCGGTGACCTCCTGGTACGTGACCGTCCTGAGGTACTTCCCCACCCACAGGCCGCCGGTGTAGCGGGCGGCGCCCCTGGTGGGCAGCACGTGGTTGGTGCCGATCACCTTGTCGCCGAACGAGACACAGGTGCCCTCGCCGAGGAACAGGGCGCCGTACTGGGTCATCCGCTCCAGGGCGAGACGCGGCTCGGCCGTGAGCACCTCCACGTGTTCAAAGGCGAACGCGTCGGCGAGTTCGTACAGCTCGTCGAGGGAGTCGACGACGTGCACCTGCCCGTGGTCGCGCCACGCGGGTCCGGCGAAGTCCCGGGTGGGCATGGTGGGCAGCAGGCGTTCGACCTCGGCGACGGTCCGCTCGGCCACCTCGCGGGAGGTGGTGATCAGGACGGCCGGGGAATCCGGGCCGTGCTCGGCCTGGGAGAGCAGGTCGACCGCGCACACGAACGGGTCGGCGTGCTCGTCGGCGAGGACCAGGATCTCGGTCGGCCCGGCGAACAGGTCGATGCCGATCTCGCCGAACAGCTGCCGCTTGGCCTCGGCGACATAGGCGTTGCCGGGCCCCGCGATCAGATCGACCGGCTCCATGCTCGAGGTGCCGACGGCCATGGCGGCCACCGCCTGGACCCCGCCGAGCAGCCAGATCTCGTCGGCGCCCGCGAGATGCATGGCGGCGACGGTGGCGGCCGGGATCTCGCCCCGGATGGGAGGCGTGCAGGCGACGACCCGGGGCACGCCGGCGACCTTGGCGGTGACGACGGTCATGTGGGCGGAGGCGGTGAGCGGATAGCGTCCGCCGGGGATGTACGCCCCCGCGGCCTGCACGGGGATGTGCTTCTGGCCGAGCTTCACACCCGGCAGGGTCTCCACCTCGAACTCCCCCAGGGAGTCGAGCTGGTGGCGGGCGAAGGTACGCACCTGCTCCTGCACGAACCGGATGTCGTCGATGACCTGCTGCGGCACCGACGCGACGATCTTCTCGACCTCCTCCTCGCTCAGCCGGAAGGAGTCGGGGCTCCAGTCGTCGAACTTCTCGGAGTACTCGCGCACGGCCTCGTCGCCGCGCTCGCGGATGTCCGCGATGACCGAGGAGACGGTCGCGCGCACCTGGTCGAGGGAGGCGGTGACCTCGGCCCTGGGTACGGCGTGCTTCAGGATCTCTGCCACAACGGCGGCCTTTCTCGGGAGGGAGTCGGTCGGATCACACGGGGGGCGCTTCGAAGAGCACGTCGGGGTCGTTGAACTGCTCCTTGGCGACCGACTCGCTCATCGGGTCGGCGGTCCCCCACTGGTCCTGGGTCATCGGGTCGTCGACGTCGTGCCGCCCCGGGTGCCACAGGTCCTCCTCGAGGACGGCGAGCTCGGTGGTGTACTCGACGGTGTTGCCGTGCGGGTCGTGGAAGTAGGAGAAGGTGTTGTCGCCCGCGAGATGACGGCCCGGCCCCCAGGTCAGCCGGGTCCCGGCCCGCAGCGCCCGCCCGGTGCCCCGCAGGTACTCCTCCACGCCCCGCATCTCGAACGAGGCGTGGTGCAGGGACACATGGGGCCCGCGCGCGATGGCGAAGGAGTGGTGCAGGGGGCTGCACCGCAGGAAGTACATGAGGTCGCCCATGTGCGTGGAGTACAGGGTGTCGGTGAGCCGGAAGCCGAGGTGGCGGACGTAGAAGTCGCGCAGGCCCTGCGGGTCCTGGGAGTTGACCACGCAGTGCGACAGGCGCACGGGGACGGCCTCGCGCTCCTCGATCCTGCGGTGGGTGCGGGTGGCGACCTCGGCGGAGACCTCGACGACCCGTCCGTCCGGGTCGAAGAAGCGGATGCCGTAGCCGCCGCCGGGGGTGTCCAAGGCCTTGGGTTCATGGACGAGTCGGATCCCGGCACGCCCGAGCCGCACCGCCAGTTCGTCGACGGCCGCCGGGGAGACGGCCCCGAAGGCGACCAGGTCCATCCGCTTCCGCTCGTCCCGGCGGATCCGGACGACGTAACTCTCGGGGCTGCCCTCGGCGGCGAAGAAGGCGAGGCCGCTGTCGTCGGCGACCTCGGTCAGGCCCCAGGTGGTGCCGTAGAAGGCGCGCTGGATGTCGAAGTCCGGTACGGCCAGGTCGACATGGCGCAGATGGGTGATGGGCTGGAAGCTCATGCGTGGCTCCTGACGGTGTTGCGCTGGTGACCCAGGCCCGTGATCTCCGCCTCCAGCACGTCACCGGGGCGCAGGAAGACGCCCCAGTGCGCGCCGTTGCCCGCCGGTGACCCGGTGAGCAGCAGGTCGCCGGGGCGCAGGGTGGTGGTCGTGGAGACGTACGCGAGGAGCCGGGGGATGTCGAAGATCATGTCCTTGGTCGACTCGTCCTGCCGGACGACGCCGTTGTGCCGCAGGGTGATCCGCAGGTCGTCCGGGTCGCCGGCGAAGGCGGCCGGGACGAGGAAGGGCCCGGTCGGCAGGAAGGTGTCGGCGTTCTTGGCGGTGAACCAGTCGGTGCCGATGGCCTTCAGGTCGGGCCGGTAGAGGCGGTCCCGGGTGGTGAGGTCGTTGCAGATCGTGTAGGCGGCGACGTACGACATCGCTTCTCCGGCCGGGATGTTCCTGCCCGATCTGCCGATGACGAGGGCGAGTTCGAGCTCCCAGTCGTGCTGTTCGCCGAGTTCCGGGAGCAGGATGTCGTCGCACGGGCCGCACATCGCGCGCGGCGAGCCGAGGAAGACGTACGGCACTCCGCCCCGGATCCGCTCGTCCATCATCTTCTCGGCGTCGGCGCGGGCCTCCTCGGGTGTCGCGCCGTGCACGCTCTCCGTCTCCGCCGCGACCAGGTCGACGACGTGCTTGCGGTAGTTGGCGCCGCTCTGGAGGATCTGGCCGGGCTCGATCGGGGCCAGTACGCGCAGTCCGGCCAGGTCGTGCCAGCTGCCGTCGGCCGAGCCGGCGAGGTCGTGCAGTCGGGGCAGCCAGCGGTCCCAGCCGTCGATGAGGGCACGCACGGACGGCACCCGGTCGGACAGGTCACGCACCCGGGTCCCGGTGACCAGGCCGGGGAAGGCCTCTGTGGCGCTGCTGAAGGTGCCGAGCGCGAACGGTCCGGCATGGGTGGGGAGTGGATGGGGCACGGGCGGCTCTCCTCGGACGGATGCTGGGGGCTCGCCTCCGACGCTAGGCAGCGGCGCCGGGCGGCGGAAATGGCCGTTCGCGATGCCTGCCATCGGCGGCGCGACCGGCGCCTCCATCGCCGTACGGGATGGATGACGTCCCCCTTGCCGATGCCTCGATCCGTTGACCCTGCATCGCCCGCCGATCAGGCTCGGAGCACCCCACCACCCCTAGGAGAACGACGTGGTAGTCGAGCATGCCGAGCTGGCCGTCGAGGCCGGCCGGGAAGCGGAGTTCCAGGAGGTCTTCGGCAAGGCCCGCGAGGTGCTCGCGGAGGCCGACGGGTTCCGCTGGGCCGAACTGCTGCGGTGCGAGGAGCGGCCGCGGACCTTCCTGCTGCTCGTCGGCTGGGACTCCGTCGAGGCGCACACGGCCGGATTCCGCGAGTCCGAGCGCTTCGGCCGCTGGCGGGCCATCGTCGGCCCCTTCTTCGCCGAGCCCCCCGTCGTGGAGCACTACCACGAACTCGGGCCGCGGCGGGGGCCCGGGGGCCTGCCCCCGGAATGAACACAGCCCGGGTGGCACCTGTCATCTTCTCTACCTTCGCAAGGATCGCCCATGACCGTACACAAGGTGCTCGTCGTCGGCGGCGGCATCACCGGAAGCGTGCTCGCCCTCGCGCTCGCCCGACGCGGCGCCGACGTGGACCTCGTCGAGATCTCCCCCCAGTGGTTCGGTGTGGGCCATGGCATCACCATTCAGGGCAACGCGCTCAAGGCGCTGCGCTCGGTCGGCGTGCTGGACCGGGTACTGGACCGGGCCGTGCCGTTCGACATCATGCGGCTGCGGCGTGCGGACGGCGGGCTGGTCACCGAGCTGGCCACCCCGCACACCGGTGGCCCGGACCTGCCCTCCACGGCGGGCGCCCTGCGCTCGGACCTTCAGAACGCACTGTGCGACGCGGTGTACGCGCAAGGGGTCCGGGTCCGGCTCGGACTGACCGTGACGCGGCTCGACCAGTCGCCCGTACACGTGGACGTGGCGTTCAGCGACGGCGCCACCGGCCGCTACGACCTCGTGGTCGGCGCCGACGGGATCAACTCGGCGATGCGCGGACTCATCGGCATCGCCCAGCAGCCGAGCCCGGTCGGTATGTCGATATTCCGGGTGGTCGGCGAGCGCCCCGCCGAGATGGACTGCGCCGAGGTGTACTACGGCGGCCCCCGCTTCAAGGCCGGTTACAGCCCGATCTCCGCCGATCAGTGCTACGCCTACCTCCTCGACGAGAACCTCGACGCCGCTCTGATCGGCCCGCGCGCTCCGCTGTCGCTGATGCGGGAGCGCGGCGCCGGTTACGGCGGCACCTGGGGCAAGGTCATCGCCTCGCTGCCCGACGACACGACGGTCGACTACCGCTGGATCGAGGCGGTGCTGATCGACGGGCCGTGGCACCGCGGCCGCACGATGGTGATCGGCGACGCGGCGCACGCCTGTCCGCCGCTGATCGCGCAGGGCGCGGCCATGTGCCTGGAGGACGCGGTGCTGCTGGCCGAACTGGTCATGGGTTGCGAGCCGTTGGAGAAGGCGCTGGACCACTTCATGTCCCGGCGGTTGCCCCGGGTGCGCATGGTGCTCAGGAACTCGCTCCAGCTCGCCGACTGGGAGATCCACCCGGGCACGCCCGGCGCCGACCCCGCGCGGATCATGTCGGAGACGCTGACCTCGCTGACGGCGGCGGCATGAGCGGCGGACCTGTCGTCGACTTCCACGGTCATCTCGCCGTACCCGCCGCCGACGCGCTGATCGCGGGCGCACCCGGCCTCGCCGCCGAACTGGCCGCGGAGCAGCGTGCCCACTCGGCCGAGTCCCTGTCCGTCAACCGTGCCCAACTCCGGCGTCTGACAGCGAGGTTGACCAACCCTCGGGTACGGCTGGCCGACCTCGACGCGATGGGCGTCGACATCCAGGTGGTCGGCCCCATGCCGATGCACCACTACTGGACCCAGCCGGATCCGGCCGCCCGCCTGGCCGGCACGGTCAACGAGGCGGTGGCCGCGCACTGCGCCGCCGACCCCGACCGCCTGTACGGGCTGGGCACGATCCCGCTCCAGCACCCCGGCCTGGCGGTCACCCTGCTGGAGAGGGCGGTCGTCGACCACGGTCTGTACGGCATCAGCGTCTCGACGACCGTCGACGGCCGTGAGCTGGCCGACCCCGCGCACGACGAGGTGTGGGCGCGGGCCGAGGAGCTCGGCGCGGTCGTCTTCGTCCACCCCTGGGGCTGCTCGCTCGGCGCGCGGCTGGCGACCCGCTACCTGGGCAACACGGTCGGCCAGCCCGTCGAGACGACCGTGGCCCTCTCCCACCTGATCTTCACCGGCGTCCTGGACCGCTTTCCGCGCCTGAAGCTGGTGGCCGCGCACGGGGGCGGCTATCTGCCCACGTACATCGGCCGTTCGGACCACGCCTGGCAGGTGCGGCCGGACGCGCGCGGCTGCGCGGAGCCGCCCAGCTCCTATCTGCGCCGCATGTGGTTCGACGCGCTCGTCTACACCCCGCGTGCCCTGCGGCACCTGGTCGAGGAGGTCGGCGCGGACCGGGTGGTCCTCGGCACGGACCACCCCTTCGACATGGGCGTCGACGACCCGGTGGCCCGCCTGGACGCCGCCGGGCTGGACCCGGCCGACCGGGCCGCGATCGCCGGGGGCAACGCCCTGGACCTGCTGCTGAAAGGACGGATCCGATGACAACCACGCCCCTCGGCCCGATCGAGGAAGAGCTCGCCAAGGCCCGCGCCGCCTACCGGAACTGGGGCCGCTGGGGCGAGGACGACGTGCTGGGCACGCTCAACTTCATCGACGACGCGATACGGGCCCATGCGGCCGGCCTGGTGCGGCGGGGACGGCCCTTCTCGCTCGCACTGGAGTTCAACGAGGACGGACCCCAGCGCGGATTCCGCGGTCGCATCAATCCCGTCCACTACATGAAGGACACCGGCTCCGACGCGGCGGCGGGCACGCAGGGCTTCCCGCACGGCTTCGGCGGCGCCGACGACCACATCGTCATGCCGCTCCAGGCCTCCACCCAGTGGGACGGGCTCGGCCACATCTACGACAACAAGCAGGCGTGGAACGGCCGTCCGTGCACCATCGTGAACGGCGACGGCGACGCGGTCACCGGCATCGAGCACATGCGGGACGCGTTCACCGGACGCGGTGTCCTGCTCGACGTGGGCCGGGCGGCCGGCGACGAGCACGGTGAACTCCCCGACGGCTTCCCCGTCCTGGAGGAGCATCTGCGGGCCACGATCGAGGCGCAGGGCGCCACTTCCACGGTCCGTCGGGGCGACCTGGTGCTGGTGCGCACCGGGCAGATCGGACGGGTACGGCGACTGGGCGGTTGGGGCACCTACGCGGCCGGTGACGCGCCCGGGCTGTCCTTCACCACGCTGGGCTGGCTGCACCGCACGGAGATCGCCGCGGTCGCCTCCGACACCTGGGGCCTGGAGGTGCGCCCGTACGAGTTCGCCGAGCCCGCGATGTCACCGCTGCACCAGATCGCCATCCCGAACATGGGCCTGCCGCTGGGCGAGATGTGGGACCTGGAGGCCCTCGCGGAGGACTGCGCGGCCGACGGCGTGTACGAGTTCCTGCTGGTCGCCGCTCCCCTGCCGGTGACCGGCGCGGTGGGCGCGCCCGTCAACCCGATCGCGGTCAAGTGAGGGCCCGAGTGATCATGAACCGTTTCTCCGGCACCCTCCACCTCCCCGGCGACGAGGACTTCGAAGAGGCCTGCTTCGGGCGGGTGTTCAACGCCCGCCGGCCGGCGGACCGTAGCCCCGCGGCCGTGCTCGATGCACGGACCGAGCAGGACGTCGTCGAAGGCGTACGCCTCGCCCTGGAGCGCGGCTGGCAGGTCGCCGTCCGCTCGGGCGGGCACAGCTGGGCCGCCTGGTCGGTGCGCCGGGACGCGCTGCTGATCGACCTCGGCCACTTCCGTGAGATGGCGTACGACGAGTCGACCAGGATCGTGACGGCGACTCCCAGTGTGCGGGGCGGCGACGAACTCAACCCGTATCTGGGCGGATTCGGCCGCTTCTTCAACGGCGGCCACTGCCCCTCCGTCGGCATCGGCGGGTTCCTGCTCCAGGGCGGGCAGGGCTGGAACGCGCGCGGCTGGGGCTGGGCGGCGGAGAACATCGTCGCGATCGACGTCGTGACCGCCGAGGGCGAGCTGGTCCGGGCCGACGAGACACGGCACAGCGACCTGTTCTGGGCGGCACGCGGCGCGGGCCCGGGCTTCTTCGGCGTGGTGACCCGCTTCCACCTGCGCACCCGGCCGCTGCCCCGGCATCTGGCGCACACGGTCCACGCCTATCCGCTGGACCTCTTCGACGAGGTCATGACCTGGCTGCACGGTATGCACCACACCGTGTCCGGCCTGGTGGAGATCGTCGCGCTCACCCAGACGCCTCCCGGCTCCGAAAGCCCGGTGCTGCTCGTCACCGGCGTGTCCATGACCGACACGCCCGAGCAGGCCGCGCAGGCACTGGCACCCCTGCACGCGAACCCGTACGCGGACCGCGCGCTGCTGCGGATCGAGGCCGAACCGACGACACTCGCCGAGCAGCTCCAGGGCCAGCGCACCGCCAACCCGGAGGGCCACCGCTACCTGGTGGACAACGCCTGGCTCACCGGGCCGGCCGAAGAGATCGTCCCCGCGATCCGCAAGGCGTTCACCGAACACCCGACCCGGCAGACCTTCACCATCTGGTTCTCCATGGCGCCGCTGCGTGAACTGCCCGACATGGCCTTCTCGTTGCAGTCGGAGATCTACTGCGCCGCCTACGTCGTCCACGACGAGCCCGAGCGGGACGCCGAGCTGCGCGCCTGGCTGGACGGGGCGATGGCGGCGATGGAGCCGGTGACCGCCGGCCAGTACCTCGGGGACTCCGACTTCACCGTGCGGCAGCTGCGGTTCATGGGCGACGCGCAGTGGCACCGGCTCCAGGAGATCCGCGCCGTACGCGATCCCAAAGGCCTGTTCGCGGGCTATCTGAGCACCGGGGCCGTCACCAACACCAACCACTGGGAGCAGTGAGGCATGCGTTTCGCGACATACGAGCACCAGGGCGAGGAGCGCGCCGGGGTGGTGCGGGGCGGGGTGATCCATCCACTGCCGGAAGGGGTCACCCTGCTGACGCTGATCGAGCGGCAGGAGCTGCACGCCGCCGGCGCGGAAGCGCTCAGCGCCGCCGGTGATCTAGCGGTCGGCCGGGTGCGGCTGCTGCCCCCGCTGAAGCCGCCGTCCATCCGGGACTTCGTCGGGTTCGAGGCGCACATCGAGGGCGTCTCCAAGTCGCTGGACGGGCTGGAGCACGTGCCCGAGGAGTGGCACCGGGCGCCCAACTTCTACTTCACCAACCCGCACGCGGCCTACGGCGCCCACGACGACGTGCCCGTGCCCGCGGGCTGCTCGGTGCTGGACTTCGAGCTGGAGGTGGGCGCGGTGATCGGCGAAGAGGGCCGCGACCTGACCCCCGAGCAGGCCCGCGACCACATCGTCGGCTACCTCGTCTTCAACGACTGGTCGGCGCGCGACCTCCAGAAACCCGAGAAGAACCTGGGACTGGGCTTCTCCAAGGGCAAGGACTTCGCCAACACGCTCGGGCCGTTCCTGGTCACCGCCGACGAGGTGGAGGACCGGCGGGACGCGGACGGTTTCCTGGACCTGGAGATGACGGTCACCCTCAACGGCGAGCTGATCGGCCGGGACACCCTCGCCAACGTCTCCTGGACCTTCGAGGAGATGGTGGCCTACGCGGCCCGGGACGCCTGGGTGCGCCCCGGGGACGTCCTCGGCTCGGGCACCTGCGGCTGGGGTTCGCTGGCGGAGTTCTGGGGCCGGCTCGGCGAGCGCACCCCGCCTCCGCTGGTGCCCGGCGACGAGGTGACGCTGACGGTGGAGCGGCTGGGCAGCGTCTCCAACCGGGTGGTCGCGGGACGCACGGACGCCTATCTTCCGCGGGCCCGCAAGCGGGGCCGGACACCGCGCCCCTGAGCGGGCCCGGGCCGGCCGTATCCGCTGGTCCGATGCCTGCTATCGGTTTCCTGTGACTTGGCCGCCGCGGTCTTCCTCGGCGGAAACCCGCTCGTTACGCTCCGGTTCCACGAGCTTCAAGGACGCGGCCGGAAGGAGACAGCATGGGTCTCGGAGCGATCGACCTGAATCTCCTGGTGGCGCTGGAAGCCCTCCTGGAGGAGAAGAACGTCACCCACGCCGGTGTCCGCCTGTCCACCAGCCAGTCCGCGATGAGCGGCTCCCTGGCCCGGCTGCGGCGGCACTTCAACGACGAGCTGCTGGTGCGCGTGGGCCGCGAGTACGAGCTGACACCGCTGGCGGAGCGGCTGCTGCCGGTCGTACAGGCCTCCCTGTACAAGGCGGCGGAGGCACTGTCGCTCACCAGGCACTTCGACCCGGCGCTCAGCCGGCAGCGGTTCTCGGTGGTGATGTCCGACTACGTGATGACGGTGCTGGTGGAGCCGCTGCTGCGGGTGATCGCGGCCGAGGCGCCGGGGGTCCGTATCGACTTCCACCCCATCGTGCACGGGCAGCTGGAGACCGAGACGCATCTGCGCTGCCACGACCTGATGATCGTTCCGCTGGGCTACCAGCTGCCCGGCGTCAGCGAGGCCGTGACGCACGACCGGTTCGTCTGCCTGGTCGACCCGGACAACCCGCGTCTGCTGGACGGCCGGCTCACCCTGCGCGACCTCGCGGAGATGCCGCACGCCGCCTGCGGCATCGGCAAGCTCACGCCCGCCGACCGCCAGCTGGAGACCCTCGGCATCACACCGCGGGTGCAGGTCAGCACGCCCGGGTTCACCGCGCTGCCGTTCGTGGTCAGCGGCACCGATCTGGTCGCCCTGGTCCCGGAGCGGCTCGCCCGGCGCTACGAGGGCTTCGCGCGCTGTGTCGCCGTACCGACGCCGTTCCCGGACGTGCCGCTGGTGGAGGCCATGTACTGGCACCACAACCGGCATTCCGATCCGGCGCACCGCTGGCTGCGGGAGACCCTGCGCAGGGTCGGTGCCTCACTGGCGGAGCCGGCGGGCGGGGAGACCGCCGGACAGGAGACCGCCGGACAGGAGACCGCCGGCGCGGATGGCACCCATGCCGATCGCGCGTTTCCGGAGCTGAGCGCGGCTTCCTAGCGTGGAAGGGAGACATCCGGGGATCCCGGGAAGCCCGCACCCACTGGAGGAAGCCGTGAGCCGCATGCGTCTGGCGGGTCGTACCGTCGTGATCACCGGAGCCGCACAGGGCCAGGGCGCCGCGGAGGCCGCGGCGACGGCCCGTGAGGGGGCGACGGTGATCGCCACGGACGTGTCGGACGAGTCCGGTGAGAAGCTGGCCGCGGCCCTGCGCGGCGACGGCCTGGACGTCCGTTACCGGCACCTCGACGTGACGTCCCCGGACGACTGGGCGGCCCTCGCCGAGTCCCTGGGCGTCGTGCACGGACTGGTCAACAACGCGGGCATCCCGATGCGGGCCCGGCTCGGGCAGGTCGAACTCGCCGACTGGAACCGGGCGTTCGCGGTGAACACGACCGGCCCGCTGCTCGGCGTCCAGGCGCTGGCCCCGCTGATGCCGGCCGGCTCCTCGATCGTGAACGTCGGCTCGGTGGCCGCCCTGACCGCCCACCACGCGGTGGCCTACACCGCCAGCAAGTGGGCGCTGCGCGGCCTGTCGAAGGTGGCCGCGCTGGAACTGGCCCCGCGCGGCATCCGCACGAACCTCGTGCACCCCGGCTACATCGAGACACCGCTGATGGAGTCCGCGAACCCGGTGTTCGTCCGCGCCCACCTCGGCCTGACCCCGCAGGGCCGCCCCGGCACCGTCGACGAGGTCGCACCCCTGGTCGTCTACCTGCTCTCCGACGAGGCGTCGTACGTCAACGGCGCCGAGATCACCGTCGACGGCGGCTACACGGCGCACGGCGGGGTGAAGGCGATCACGAACGCGCTGGACGGCGTCAGCCCTTGAGGTTCTCCAAGGTGGCCTTCGTGTCCGACTTCAGCCAGTCGGTCACCTCGTCGAGCTTCGGCGGGTCCTTGTCCGTGTCGTACGAGGACAGGTAGGCGCTGTAGCTCATGGTGTACGTCATCCAGCCGTCCCGCACGGCCAGCGTGGCGTAGCGGGAGCCGCTGGAGGAGCCGCTGGTGGTGTCCTCGGTGACGAGGTACGCCTCGTCACCGATGCCGTTCACGTTCTCCACGTCGTAACCGGAGTGGCTGTCGTCGTAGTTCTTCCAGGTGGCCGTGAACTCCGGCCCGGGGTCCGTCTTCTTGTGCAGGTCCATCTGGACGGTCAGGTAGGCGTCCGCGTAGCTCGAACCCGTCTTCTTCAGGCTGAGGCTGCAGTAGCCCTCGTCGAGGGCGTCGGCCTTGAGCGAGTTGTGGGTCGGGGAGCTGTCGTTGTCGGGGTACTCGTCCTTGAAGGAGGAGTAGTCGCCTCCCGAGCAGAGGTTCGAGGGTGCGGAGTAGCCGCGCAGGTCCGCGCTGTCCTTGCCGCCGATCAGGAAGACGCCGGCCGCCCAGGCCGCCGAGGCCACCACCGCGCCGACCACGGCCCACAGGACCGCCCGTCCGGCACCGCCGTTGCCGCCGCCGGGCGGCGGGACGGGCACCGGGCCGTAGGGACCCTGCTGCGCGTACGGGTTGTCCTGCTGCGGCTGGCCGGGCTGGGCCTGCGCCGGCTGGCCGACCAGGGTCGGGTAGGCGTAGAAGCCCTGCTGGGCCTGGCCCGGGACCGCCGGGGACGCCGGGGGCGGGAAACCGGCCGGCCCGCCGGGCGGCGGCGACTGTGGGTTCGGGTAGGGGTACGCGGTCGGCTGAGCGGGCGCGTCCGACGGTTGGTCGGGCGGCTGCTGCTGCGGCGTGGGCGGCGTGGACATGACGTGAAGATAATGCATGTGGGCGGTCAAGTCCCGTCACGTCAGGGATCGTTATGGTCTGGGGACATCTGGTGCGGCTCGGTGACAATCGGGCCCGGGCCGCTCCACCCCACCGACCCATCGGCCGCGCCCGGACCGACACTGCGCGAGCCGCCGTTCCAGGAACCACCTTTCCGCGTCGTTGTCGACAGTTCCAGCGCCTGCGCATACACCTGGGGCGGCCTCCCCGCTGCGGCCCATGCGGCGGTGTCCTCGGCCGTGGCCGCGGTGGTGTGGCAGGCCGCGATGGCCGCCTGGATCTGGCACGGGCCGGGACATCGGCGGACTTTTCCGGCGGACTTTTCCGGGAACACCGACGAGGCCGGGGCGCGGGCCCCGGCCTCGTCGGTGGTACGGCGTGCTCACGCGGACGCGACCTGCACCGCCGGCTCGTCGGCCCCGGCCGTCGCTCGCGCCGCGTTCTTGCGGACCAGCAGCAGCGTGACCAGCGCGCCCGCGAGGGAGGCGCAGCCGCAGATCACCACGCCGATCGCCATGCCGTGGGCGAGGGCGCTCTGCGCGGCGGCGCGGGCGCTGTCGCTGCCGGCGTTGACGACGGCGAGCGGACCGGCCGCCGCCTCCATCCCGGCGTCCGCGCCGCTGAGCTTGCCGGCCAGCGCGGAGGAAGCGGCGCTCATCGCGATGGTGCTGATGACGGCGGGGCCGAGGCCCTGGCCGAACTCGCGCACCAGGCTGGTGGCGCCGCTGGCCATGCCGGTCATCTCGATCGGCACGGCGTTCACGGCGGCCGAGGTGAGCGAGGAGACGACGCAGATGAAGCCGACGCCGAGCAGCAGCACCGGGCCGATGAAGGCGGCCAGGGAGGTCGTGGTGATGGGCAGCGCGGCGATCCAGAACTGGCCGACGGCCATCGGCAGCAGCCCGCCCATGAGCAGCCATCGCGGCTCCACCCGGGTGAGCATCCGGCTCAGCACCGGGGCCAGCAGCAGCGGGATCAGCTGGAGGATCACGAACGGCATGCCCGCCCTGAGCGCGCTCAGGTGCATCACGGCGCCGAGCCGGATGGAGACGCAGTAGGCGGTGCCGATGAAGCCGAACATCCCGGTGAGGGCGACGACCGCGGCGGCGGCGAACGACGGGATCCTCAGCAGGCCGAGGTCGAACATCGGGGAGGCGGACCGCTGTTCGGCGAACACGAACCCGACCAGCGCCACCGCGGCCAGGGACAGCGCGCCCACGATCGCGGGGCTGCTCCAGCCGCGGTCGCCGCCCTCGATGATGCCCCAGAGCAGGGCGGTCAGGCCGACGGCGACGGTGATCTGGCCGGTCCAGTCCAGGGCACGGCCCTCGGGCGCCTTGGAGTCGGTGACCAGGAGCCAGGAGGTGACGCCGACGGCCAGGCCGAGGACGACCGGCGGGACGAACGCGAAGCGGAAGTCGGCGACCGTGGCGAGCACACCGGAGGACAGCGGGCCCGCGGCCGAGGCGATGGAGATGCTCAGCGCCCAGGTGGAGACGGCCTTCGCGCGGTCCTTCTCCTCCGGGGTGGCCGCCGCGATCACGGCGAGGGAGCTGGGGAACAGCGCGGCGGCGCCGATGCCGGCGAGGGCCTGCCCGGCCCAGAGCATGCTGATGTTCTGGGAGGTGGCGTTGAGGAGTTCACCGAGGGCGAGGACGAAGCCGCCGAGCACCAGCAGCCGTTTGCGGCCGAAGAGGTCGCCCACCACACCGAAATTCAGCTCGAGAATCGCGGTGGGGAGAATGAAGGCGGAGGTGACCCAGGCGACCTGGGATCCCGATGCCCCGAAAGCGGCCTGGATTTCCCCGTTGATGGGCGAGGGAACGGTAATGCACAGCTGCGCGGCGGCAACTGCCAGACAGCACGCTATGAGGGTGCCCGTGTCGAGTTTTTTCACAGCGTTGGTCATTCC
Source organism: Streptomyces sp. NPDC054834 (assembly GCF_053611185.1). Classification (NCBI taxonomy): domain Bacteria; kingdom Bacillati; phylum Actinomycetota; class Actinomycetes; order Kitasatosporales; family Streptomycetaceae; genus Streptomyces; species Streptomyces sp. NPDC054834. The sequence goes on from NZ_JBSGZV010000031.1 coordinate 70,811, forward strand.
GTACTCCATCGCTCTATGAGTTCGATGAGGTTTCCCTCGGGGTCGCCGACCCAGGCCATGCGTATGCCGGGTTCGGGGGAAGGCCCGGGTTTCATGACCTCGTGGGCTCCGTGGGCCAGCAGGGCCGCGTGAACGGGGTCGAGCCGGGGGGTGGTGACCGCGAAATGCCCGTATCCCTCGGTGAGGACCGCGGTCACCGGGTCCGGCGCTCTCAGACCGGGGGCGGAGCCGGGGCGGGCGAGGAGTTCCAGCCGCCAGCCGTCGGGGTGTTCGAGGACGACGCCGGTCAGGCCGGGGCCCTCCAGGTGGAACTCGAAGACGGTCGTCAGACCGAACGCCCGCCGGTACCAGGCGGTCTGGGCGGCGAGATCACGTACGTTCACGCCCACGTGGTCGAGTCGTGCGCGCACGGCCGCTCAGCCCGCCATCGCGCTGTCGCCGCCGTCGACCATCAGGTTGGCGCCGTTGACGAAGGCCGCCTCGTCGGAGCAGAGGAAGGCCGCGGCGCGCGCGATGTCCTCGGGTTCGCCGATCCGGCCGACCGGGATCCGCGCCTCCAGCTGCGCCCTGGGCCCTTCGGGATCGTCCAGGAAGGGCGCGGTCGCCGACGTGCGGGTCATTCCGGGAGCGATGGTGTTGACGCGGATGCGGTGCGGGGCGCCGGCCGCGCACAGGTGCTTGCTCATCGCCAGCACCCCGCCCTTGGCGGCGCCGTGCGGCACCATCGGCATGAAGGGGGCGCCGCGCACGGCGGCCACGGAGGCCACGTTGAGGACGGCTCCGCCGCCGCGTGCGATCAGGTACGGCCAGGCCGCCCGGGTGCAGAAATAGGGGATGTCCAGCTCGTTGCGGATCGTGAAGTACCAGTCGTCGGCGGGCATCGTCTCGAACGGCCCGTTGCGCAGTGCGGAGGCGTTGTTGTAGAGGATGTCGATCCCGCCGAAGGACTCGATCCCGGCCTCGATCCACTCCCGTGCGCCGGCTTCGGTGGACAGGTCGACGGGCGCGAGCGATCGCATGACTCCGCCGGCCTTCTCCACGAGTTCGACGGTTTCCGCGGCGTTCTTCTCGTCGATGTCGCAGCCGAATACAAGTGAGCCCTCTGCCGCGAAAACCTGTGCCGCCGCCCGGCCTATTCCGGCTCCCGTCCCACTGATGAAAGCGATTTTTCCGGCCAGTCGGCCCATGATTGCCAAGTCCCTTGTCCCATGCCGCCCGAGTGCGGTGGTGGCAGCGTAGGGAGGGGCTTTGACCGGAACAAGAAATGCGTCAGGGAAGGGCCATCGGGGGTTCGTATGGCTGGTATGCGGTTCGGACGCGGGCTCTCAGGGCGTCAGCCGCACGGGGAGCGCCCGTACGCTGTTGCCCACGAAGCCGGCGTGCCGTGCGAGGGCGGTCTCCGGTTCGGCGAGGTCCAGGCCGGGGAAGCGGGTGAACAGCCGCTCCAGTGCGATGCCGGCCTCCAGGCGGGCCAGCGGGGCGCCCAGGCAGTAGTGGGCGCCGTGGCCGAGGGACAGGTTGCGTACGGCGTCCGGGCGGGCGGGCCGGGTGACGTCGAACCGGTCGGCGTCCGGGCCGTGTGCGGCCGGGTCGCGTCCGGCGGCCGAGTATCCGGCGAGGACGGGTGTGCCCTTGGGGATGACCGTGCCGTCCACGGTGAGGTCCCGCACCGGGTACCGGAACGGGAAGTAGCTGACCGGCGCGTCCCAGCGCAGCGTCTCCTCGACGACGTCGCCCCAGCTCGCCTCGCCCTTCAGCACCAGGTCGAGCTGGTCTCGGTGGCCGCACAGGGCCCGCACGGCGTTGGTGATCAGGTTCAGCGTGGTCTCGTGCCCGGCGATGATCATCAGCACCAGGGTGCCGATCAGCTCCCGCTGGCTGAGCCGGACGCCGGCCTCGTCACGGGCGGCGATCAGGGCCCCGGTGAGGTCGTCGCCGGGCCGCTCGGCCTTGGCGGCGGCGATCGCGCCGAGCACCTCGACGAGTTCGCGGTTGGCGGCGACGGCCTCGCGCGGCCCGATGTCGGTGGCCACGACCTGGTCGCACAGACGGTGCAGCCGGTCTCTGAACTCCTCGTCCACTCCGAGCAGTTCGCTGATGACACCCATCGGAAGCGGCAGCGCGAAGTGCCGCCGCAGATCGGCGACCCCGCCCTCCGCCTCCGCCGCGCGGGCCAGCTCATCGAGCAGAGACTCCGCCAACTCCCCTACGCGGGGTCTGAGTTCCTCGACCCGCCGGGGCGTGAAGGCCCGGCTGACCAGCGACCGCAGCCGACGGTGGTCCTCCCCGTCGGCGGTGGTCATGCCCTCCACGGTCGCGAAGGTCATGAGCGGCCACCCTTCGGCGATCCGCCCCTCGCGGAGCGCGGTGAAGTGCCGGGCGTCCTTGGCCACTTCGGGATGCTGGAGGAACTCCTTCAGTGCCTCGTGCCCGAGCACCACCATGCCCGCGATCTCCCCGGGCAGCACCACCGACGCCACCGCGCCCCGCGCGAGCAGCCGGGAGTTGTCGGCATGCGGGCAGCCACCGGAGGGGTCCATACGGTGCGGCGGTGCGGAGGACGAACTCTCCAACGGGATCTCCTGACGACCGTACGAGGAGTGCGGCTCGCCCGATCGTAGGCTCATCCGGCGCCGTCCGGAGCGGTGTTCCGAGTCAACTCGCGTTCCGTGCTCCGTGGTGGCTGCCGAGCATGGAGCCCACCGCCAACGCGGCCTCCCGCCCGGCCGATGCTCTGAGGATGCCGCTGCCGCGACCGCCCAAGGCTCGCCCGGCGGATCGTGGCGCAGACACGGGGGCATGGGAATAGGCCCGACCGATGCCATGTTGACGGATGCGGGACCGCTGGTACAGTGCGATCAGCATCAAGGTGCGCCCCGTTTCGGGCGCCGGTGCCCGTTCCACTTCGCTCAGCCGATCCGCCCGTCGCTTCGCGACCGGCACACCGGCTTCTCCGCACCACCTCGTGAGCAGGACGTTTCCGCCGCAGGCGCGTCGTGTCCGCGATCACCCGAGGTGCTGCTTCCGCCGCCGGAGGCGTGTTCCCACGCCCTCCCCCTCGCGGCCAGATCCCCCCTTCTCATGCCTTCGTACCAACCGTCCGGAAAGGACCTCACCCCTATGACCAGCACCACACTCGAACACCCTCCCGCACGGCAGCAGCGCCCGGCCGAGCAGCTCGTCACCGGTGTCCTCGACATCGACACGCACGGGAAGGGGCACCTGCGCGCCGAGAGCTGCCTGCCCTCGTCCGCCGACCTCCAGGTCTCCCCCGCGCTGATCCGGCGGCACGGCCTGCGCCGCGGCGACCTCGTCGAGGGCGTCCGCGGAGAGCGGCGCACACTGACCGACGTGGCGCGCGTGGGCGGACGCACGCCCGAGGCGCTCCGTGGACGCCGCCACTTCCGTGACCTGACTCCGCTGCACCCGCGCGAGCGGATCCGCCTCGAACACCCGGCGTCCGGACTCGCCGGACGCGTCGCCGACCTGTTCACCCCCGTCGGCAAGGGCCAGCGCGGGCTCATCGTGGCCCCGCCGAAGACCGGCAAGACCGTGCTGCTCCAGCAGATCGCCGCCGCCGTCGCGGGCAACCACCCCGAATGCCGGCTGATGGTGCTGCTGCTCGACGAGCGCCCCGAGGAGGTCACCGACATGCGGCGCTCGGTCCGCGGCGAGGTGTACGCCTCGACCTTCGACCGGTCGGCCAAGGACCACATCGCGCTCGCGGAACTCGTCGTCGAGCGCGCCAGGCGGCTCGTCGAGGACGGCGAGGACGTCGTCATCCTGCTCGACTCCCTGACCCGTCTGTGCCGGGCCCACAACAACGCGGCCTCCGCCGGCGGCCGCACCCTCACCGGCGGCGTCGACGCGGGCGCCCTCCTCGGCCCCAAGCGGTTCTTCGGCGCGGCACGGCACGCCGAGGAGGGCGGCTCGCTCACCATCCTGGCCACCGCCCTGGTGGACACCGGCTCCCGCGCCGACGGCCTGTTCTTCGAGGAGCTGAAGAGCACCGGCAACATGGAGCTCCGCCTGGACCGGGAACTGGCCTCCCACCGGTTGTTCCCGGCCGTCGACCTCGACGCCTCCGGCACTCGTCGCGAGGAACTCCTGCTCACCCCGGCCGAATTGACCACCGTACGAGGTCTGCGCCGCGCGCTGCGGTCGCGGGACGGTGGCCCGGCGAACCTGGAGACGCTGCTGCGGCGGATGCGCGAGACCCCCGACAACGCGACGTTCCTGAGGCAGGTCCAGCCGACGCTGCCGACGGACTGATCCGCGTGCGGCATCCGGGTGCCTCCCGGTGCCCTCCGGCCCGGGCAACGCGGTCCGCGGCACGTCCGTTCCTACGTTGATTCATATGATGATCGGATTCACTTCCCGGGTGGCTGCCTCGACCTGCGCCCTGTGCGTCGCGGGGGTGCTCGCCCTCGCCCCGGCGTCGGCGGACCCCGCCCCGCCCGGACGGCCGAGGGCAGCGGTCCCGCAACCGTCGCTCCTCTACCGTTCCGGCACACAGGTCCGTCCGCACCCAGGGGTGCCCGAGATCCCGGCCGTCTCCGCGCTGTCGTGGCTGGTGGCGGACGCCGGCAGCGGTGAGGTGCTGGCCTCGTCCGACGCACACCGCAGGCTGCCGCCCGCCAGCACCCTCAAGACGCTGTTCGCCCTGACCGTGCTGCCGACCCTGCCCGGCGGCTTCCGGCACACCGTCGACACGAAGGAGCTGGCGGACGTCGGCGAGGGCAGCAGCCTGGTCGGCGTGGTCGAGGGGCACACGTACCGGGTCGCCGACCTGTGGCGAGGGGTCTTCCTCAGCTCGGGCAACGACGCCGTGCACGTCCTGGCCTCCCTCGCCGGCGGCTGGCAGACCACGGCGGACCGGATGCAGGTCAGGGCCCGCGCCCTGGGCGCCCTGGACACCAGGGTCGTCTCGCCGGACGGCTACGACATGCCCGGCCAGGTGTCGTCGGCGTACGACCTGGCGGTCTTCGGCCGTGCCGGGCTGCGCAACGGCGACTTCGCGCGGTACTGCTCCACCGCCCAGGCCCAATTCCCCGGCGACGACGGCGGGTCGTACGGCATCGAGAACACCAACCGGCTGCTGACCGGCGAGGACGGTGTGAAGCCGTACCCCGGTCTCATCGGCATCAAGAACGGATACACCACCAACGCGGGCAACACGCTCGTCGCCGCCGCGCGCCGGGACGGGCGCACGCTCGTGACGACTGTGATGAACCCTCAGGAGGGCGGCGGCTTGGCCGTGTACGAGGAGGCGCGCGCACTGCTGGACTGGGGCTTCGCCGCGTCCGGTCGCGTCGATCCGGTGGGTTCGCTGGACGCCCTGATCCCGCGCCCGCCCCACCCCGCCGCGTCCGCGCCACCCGTGGCGGCCCCGCCGCCGCCCCCCGCCGACACTGGATCCGACTGGCCGGACGCCGGGGTCATCGCGGGCGCCGCCTGTCTCGGCACGGCGGCCGTGGCACTGGCGCTGCGCGCCAAGGGCAGCCGGAAGGCGGACGGCTGACCGGCCGGCAGGCCGAACAGCAGGCCGAGGGTGATCCACGTGTAGGCATTGCTGCCCAGGAACCCGCCGAGGCCGGACGCGTCGTCGTACCAGAGCCACACCACACTGGTGCACAGCACCGCGTACAGGGCGCCCGCCAGGCGCGGGTGACCGGCGCGGACCAGCACGGCGAAGGACGGCAGCAGCCACACCAGGTGGTGCACCCAGGTGATCGGGCTGACCAGGCAGGCGGTGAGGCCGGTGAGGGCCAAGGCGGCCGGCCAGTCACCGGCCGCGACCGCCCCGCGCGCCCGCCAGGCCCACACGCACAGCACCAGCAGCACGGCCGTCGCCCACACCGGACGGCCCGGTTCGCCGAGCCGGGCCAGCACACCCTGGAGCGACTGGTTCGAGACGTAGTCCAGCCGGCCGACCCTGCCGGTGTCCCACAGCGCCTCGGTCCAGTAGAAGCGGGAGGCTCCGGGATCCGCCCAGGCCGCCAGCGCGGTCGCCCCGGCGGCTACCGCCGTCGCCAGCGCGGCGGCCCGCCACCGGCGGGCGAGCAGCAGCAGACCGATGAAGACGGCCGGGGTGAGCTTGATCGCGGCGGCCACTCCGATGCCGGCGCCCGCCCAGCGGCCCCGACCGGTCGCGAGCAGCCGGCCGTCGGCCAGCACCAGGGCCAGCAGCAGCAGGTTGACCTGGCCGAAGCTGAAGGTGTCGCGCAGCGGCTCGAACAGCGCGAGCAGACAGGCGGCCAGGGCCCAGCCGTACCAGCCGTGTCGGCGCCAGGCGGTCCCGGCCAGGATGCGCAGCACCACCGCCAGCGCCGCCAGGTTCAGCAGCAGGGACGCGGCGATCGCGGCGCGCAGGGGCAGGAGCGCCATCGGCAGCATGGCCAGGGCGGCGAACGGCGGGTAGGTGAAACCGTACGGCGTCCCCGGCACCCGGTAGTCATAGATCCGGCCGCCGTGGTGGACCCAGCCGTCCACGGCCCCGTAGTAGACGCGCAGGTCGAAGAAGTCGCGCAGCAGCGGCACGGTCGCGGTGAAGACGGTCACGGCCGCGCCGAGGGCCAGGACGAGGAGCACCCGCCCCCGGTCGGTGCCCGGCCCCCTCACGCCGCACGCCCCAGGACCGGTGCCCGGGCGGCCTGGTGGGCCTGTGCCAGGACGACGACCGCGAGAGCACCGCCGGAGACGGCGAGCACCAGCTGCCCGGTGTCCGCGGGGCCGCCGCTGGGCAGCACCGCCAGCGCGAGCACGCCCGTGACAGCGGCCACCCGCCGCCGTATCGAGGTGCTGGGCGCGGCGGCCGCGATCAGGAACAGGCCCCACAGTGCGTACCAGGGGCGGATCGCCGGGCCGAAGGCGGCCACCACCGCGAGGCTCAGGCCGAGGGCGTAGACCGGGGCGGGTCGCAGCCGCATCCAGATGAGGAGGACGGCGGCCGCGGTGACCGCGAGGCCGAGCACGTGCCAGGCCGGGACGGCCAGCGGGGCCAGGTCGCTGCCGAGGCGTTCGAGCAGGGCGCCGGTGGCGCGGCCGAGCAGGCTGGTGAGCGCCCAGTTGTGCGGGGAGACCGGCGTGTCCAGCGCGGTGATCCAGCCGTACCCGGTCCCGGCGACGGCGGTCGCGACGGCCGTGGCCGCGCCCGCCGCCAGCGAGGTCGTCAGCACGGCCCGCACCGGTCTGTGCCCCGCGCGCACCTGGACGACGACGATCGCGAGCAGGCCGAGCGCGGCGGGCGCCTTCACCAGGGCCGCGAGCGTCACGAGTACGGCGCCCACGACCGGCCGACGCCCCAGCGCCGCCACCAGGCCGAGGCCGAGCAGGCCGAGCATGATGGCGTCGTTGTGGGCCCCGGCCACCAGATGCAGCAGCACCAGCGGGTTCAGGGCGCCGAGCCACAGGGCGGCGGCCGGGTCGGCGCCGCTGTGCCGGGCCAGGCGAGGCAGCGCGGCGGCCATCAGGGCCACACCCGACAGCGCGAGGAGACGCATCCCGAACAGCCCGGCGGGCAGCTCCCCCCGGGTCAGGCCGGCCAGGGCGGAGGTGATCGCCAGGAAGGCAGGGCCGTACGGGGCACCGGTGTTCCGCCACACCGGGGCGACCTCGTCGGCGAGCGGGCCGCCGAGCCGGGCCGGCCCGTGCGCGTACACGTCCATGTGGGCATCGACCATGGCGCCCTGCGCGAGGTAGCTGTACACGTCCCGGCTGAACAGCGGCGGTGTCAGCAGCAGCGGGGCCGCCCACACGGCGAGGACCAGGAGCAGCGCCCGTGGGGTGGGCGGACGGTCGCCGCGCACCAGGCGTCCCAGCAGCAGCCAGGCCGCGATCAGCAGGACGACGCCGAAGTACACGCCGACCAGGCCGAGGGCGGCGCTGACGGAGGCGGGGCCGAGGAGTTCCCGCACGGGCAGGGCTCCGGCCGTCTCACCGCCCAGCGCGAGGCAGGCGGTGCCGGCCAGCCCCAGTACCTGGCAGCGGCGGAGATCGACGGGAAAAGCCATGGCCAACACTGGGGCAGCGTGTCAACGCCGAATGACCGGAAGGCGACCTGGCCCCCTCCGAAGGGCGGCCTGCGCGTGACCGGAACGTGATCGGACCCGAAAGCCTGTGTACGGACCGTGGAGGATCAGAACACCGACAGTCCGGTCAGGGTCGTGAACCGGTCGAGGGCCGCCACACCCGCCACGGAGTTGCCGCGCTCGTCGAGCCCCGGGCTCCACACGCACAGCGTGCAGCGGCCCGGTACGACCGCGATGATCCCGCCGCCTACCCCGCTCTTGCCGGGCAGGCCGACCCGGTAGGCGAAGTTCCCGGCCGCGTCGTACGTCCCGCAGGTCAGCATCACCGCGTTGACCTGCTTGGCCTGGCTGCGGGTGAGCAGGCGGGTGCCGTCGGCGCGGATGCCGTGCCGGGCCAGGAAGGTGGTGGCCAGGGCGAGGTCGGCGCAGGAGGCGGCGATGGAGCACTGCCGGAAGTACTGCTCGAGGAGGACCGGCACCGGGTTGTCGATGTTGTGGTAGGACGCCATGAAGTGGGCGAGGGCGGCGTTGCGGTCACCGTGCGCGGTCTCGGACGCGGCGACGTCCTTGTCGAAGTCCAGGGCCGCGTTGCCGCTCTCGGCGCGCAGGAAGGCCAGCAGTTCTCCGGACGCGTCGCCGGTACGGGTCTGGAGGCGGTCGGTGACGACGAGGGCGCCCGCGTTGATGAAAGGATTCCGCGGGATGCCGTTCTCGTACTCCAGCTGCACCAGGGAGTTGAACGGGTTGCCGGAGGGTTCGCGGCCCACGTGCTCCCAGAGGGCGTCGCCCTCGCGGGCCAGGTCCAGGGCGAGTGTGAAGACCTTGGTGATGGACTGCGCCGAGAACGGCTGCCGCCAGTCCCCCACCCCGTAGACCGTGCCGTCCAGCTCGGCGACGGCCATGCCGAAGCGGCGGGGGTCGCACGCCGCGAGCGCCGGGATGTAGTCGGCGGGACGCCCGCGGCCGGGCGTCCGCTCGATCTCCTCGGCGATGCGCTCCAGGACCGGCAGGAAGGTGAAGGACGACGTCGTTGTCATGATCACTATTGTGCCTCCGGCCGGTCCCGATGCGTCCGTCGCTCCTGCGCCGACGCAGGTCAGGCGAGGGGTGCCACGCTGCCCGCGAGGATCTCCGGGCGCAGCAGGCCGGCGAGCGTCTCGGCGGGCAACAGGCCCTTCTCCAGGACCAGTTCAGCCACGCCGCGGCCGGTGGCGAGGGCCTCCTTGGCGATGTCGGTGGCGGCCGTGTACCCGATGTGCGGGTTGAGGGCGGTGACCAGACCGATGGAGTTCTCGACGGTGGCGCGCAGGGCCTCGGTGTTGGCGGTGATGCCGTTCACGCAGCGCTCGGCGAGCGTGAGGCAGGCGCTCCGCAGGTGCGTGATGCTCTCCGAGAGGGAGTGCAGGATGATCGGCTCGAAGGCGTTGAGCTGGAGCTGTCCGGCCTCGGCGGCCATGGTGATGGCGACGTCGTTGCCGATCACCTCGAAGGCGACCTGGTTGACGACCTCGGGGATCACCGGGTTGACCTTGCCCGGCATGATGCTCGAACCGGCCTGCACGGGCGGGAGGTTGATCTCGCCGAGGCCCGCGCGCGGCCCCGAGGACAGCAGGCGCAGGTCGTTGCAGCTCTTGGAGAGCTTGACCGCGATGCGCTTGAGCACGCCGGACATCTGGACGAACGCGCCGCAGTCCTGGGTGGCCTCGACCAGGTTGGCGGCGGTGACCAGGGGCAGCCCGGTGATCGCGGCGAGGTGGCGGCGGGCGGACTCGGCGTACCCGGCGGGGGCGTTGAGCCCGGTGCCGATCGCGGTGGCGCCCAGGTTGATCTCGTGGATCAGCTCGACGGCCTCCGCGAGCCGGCTGCGGTCCTCGTCGAGCATGACCGCGAACGCCGAGAACTCCTGGCCCAGCGTCATCGGCACCGCGTCCTGCAACTGCGTGCGCCCCATCTTCAGCACGTCCCGGAACTCGACCGCCTTGCGGGCAAAGGAGTCCTGGAGCACGGCCATCGCCTTGAGCAGCCCGCGCACCGCGAAGACGGTCGCGATCTTGACGGCGGTCGGGTAGACGTCGTTCGTCGACTGGCCGAGGTTGACGTCCTCGTTGGGGTGCAGGTGCGCGTACCGCCCCTTCTCGTACCCCAGCAGCTCCAGCGCCCGGTTGGCCACGACCTCGTTGGCGTTCATGTTGGTGGACGTGCCCGCACCGCCCTGGATGACGTCCACGACGAACTGGTCGTGCAGTTTGCCGTCCCGGATCTCCCGGCAGGCCTCGACGACGGCGGCCGCCTTCCTCGGCTCCAGCAGCCCCAGTTCCTCGTTCGCCAGCGCGGCGGCCTCCTTCACGGCGGCCAGGGCGTCGATCAGGTGCGGGTAGGCGGAGATCGGCGTGCCGGTGATGGGGAAGTTCTCCGTGGCGCGCAGGGTGTGGACACCCCAGTACGCGTCGGCGGGGACGTCACGGTCTCCGAGCAGGTCGTGTTCGGTGCGGGTGGTGGCGGCGGTCATGGGGTGCGGGCCTCTTTCGGAGGTACGGAGGTGATGGTGGGGTGGGTCGGTGCGGGCGGGTTGGGCGGCATGGGTGGCCGCGCGGGCTTCGGCGGGGACCGCGACGGGGGCTGACCACCCGCAAGGGGAAACGGAATCGGGCCGGGCCTCGACGCCTCGGACGCGACGGGCACGGTCGGGCCGGCCTCCGCCGACGGATCCCGTGCTGCGGGCAGGTCAGGCCGACGGTCCCGGCATCCACCGCCGGGGCACGCATCCCCCGGCGCCCGTCCGCCGGACGGCAGCCGCACCCTGGACACCGGCTCGGCATCGAACCCGGACCGGCAGTACGGCCCGACCGGTCCGGCGCCCTGACGCCGTCGCAGGGCAGGCGGTCGTCCGTCTCCCTGCGCCAACGGCACGGCTCGGCGCCGTACCGGGCGAGGTTCCGGCCGCGTCCCCGGCCGAACCGGCGCGGCAACACCCGAACATGACCGCCCGCACCGTCGGAACCACATCCGGCGGCCGGCCGCGGTCCCGCGCAACCGCCGGGGTGCACGGCCGGACACAGCCATGCCGGTGGCGCCTGCCCGGCGACCGGCCCCGAGCGGCACCCCGGGCACCGCAGGCCGACCGGACCCGACCGGCCCCACGAACACCGCCCACCGAGCCGACCGCCCCCGCGCCGCAGACCCGGCCGAAACCACGAACGCCGCCCGGCGATCACACCCGACGGGCACCGCCCGGCAATCGGCCCCGGCCGACACCACCGACGCGGCCCGGCGATCACACTCAACGAACACCACGGACACCGCCCGTGAACCAGACCCGACCGGCCCCACGAACACCGCCCACCGAGCCGACCGCCCAAGCGTCGCAGACAACACCGCGGACCCCGCCGAAACCGAGCGTCGCGGCTACGCGCAGGCCGTCAGCGGGACCGGGTCGAGGGCGCGGACCGCGCGTACGCAGCCCACGGGCTCCCCGCCGCCGAGCAGCGGCTCGCCCGCGAACTCGGTGAGGAGGGCGGGGTCGACGCCCGCGCGGGCGAGGGCGGCGGCGGCGACCGGGACGCGGGCCCGGTTGGCGCCGTCGGCGATCTTGACGGCGACGGCGCGGCCGTCCGGGAGGGCCGCGACCTGGACGCCCTCGAAGCCGTCCTTGGCCAGCAGGCCGGGCACGGCCCGCATCAGGGCGGCGACATCACGGCCGGAGCCGGAGGCCATCTCCGCGTGCTCACGCATGGCGTCGGCCACCTGCGCCTCCGCCGTGCTGGGCGCCGCGGTGGTGATCCGGGCGGCGGCCCGGGCGAGGCCGTGCAGGGAGACGGAGAACAGCGGGGCGCCGCAGCCGTCGACGGTCACGCGGGCGATGCGCTGGCCGGTGAGGTCCTCGACGGTCTCCGCGATCGCCTGCTGGAGGGGGTGCGCGGGGTCCAGATAGTCCTTCAGGGACCAGCCGTTGAGCTTGGCGGTCCACAGCATCGCCGCATGCTTGCCGGAGCAGTTCTGGGCGAGCCGGGAGGGCAGCCGGCCCTCCCGCACCCAGGCGTCCCGGACGACGGGGTCGTACGGCAGGTCGGGGACGTTGCGCAGGTCGTCCTCGGTGAGCCCGGCGAGTTCGAGGATGCGCCGGGTGCCGGCGAGGTGGTACTCCTCGCCGGAGTGGCTCGCCGCGGCCAGGGACAGCAGGGCGCCGTCGAGCGGCAGCCCGAGCCGCGCCATGGCCACGGCCTGTACGGGTTTGAGGGCCGAGCGGGGGTAGAAGGCCGCCTCGATGTCGCCGAGTTGGAGCCGGACCTGGCCCTCGCCATCGAGGACGACGACGGAACCGTAGTGGACGCCCTCGACGATCCCGCCGCGTATCAGGTGGGCGACGGGAGCGTGGAGCGGCTCGCGGACGAGGGGTGCCTGCGCGGGGGAACTGCTGTACATCACTGCCTGTATCACTGGTTGGGTGTGGTGGACCGGCGCGCGGTTCACGCGTCGGTCCCGGCGGACTGGCGCGCCGTACGGCCGCGGATGGCGTACCAGCCGGCGACCAGCGCTCCGACGATCAGCGGCAGGCACAGCACGGTGGTGCGTCCGGCGCCGCCGTCGGCGTACATCAGGACCAGGACGGAGACGAGGAACGCCAGCGTCACGAGTTCGGTCCAGGGGGAACCCGGCAGCCGGTACCCGGGCCGGGTCAGTTCGCCCTTCTGGGTCTTCCGCCAGAAGAACAGGTGACAGATCATGATCATGCCCCAGGTGGCAAGGATACCGATCGCCGCGAAGTTGAGCACGATCTCGAAGGCGTCCGCGGGGACGACGAAGTTGAGGCCGACGCCCAGGACACAGATACCGCTGGTGAGCAGGATCCCGCCGTACGGCACCTGGCTGCGGCTCATCCTCGCGGTGAACTTCGGGGCCGAGCCGCTGACCGCCATCGAGCGCAGGATGCGGCCGGTGGAGTACAGGCCGGAGTTGAGCGAGGACATCGCCGCGGTGAGGACGACCAGGTTCATCACGCCGCCGGCCGCCGGGACACCGATGTTGGACAGCACCGTGACGAAGGGGCTCTCCCCCGCCGAGTACTTGTTCCAGGGCAGCAGCATCGACAGCAGGACGACCGAGCCGACGTAGAACAGGCCCACCCGCCACATGATCGAGTTGATGGCCTTGGGCATGATCTTCTCGGGGTTCTCGGTCTCACCGGCGGCGACGCCGACCAGTTCGACGGAGGCGTAGGCGAAGACGACGCCCTGGATGATCAGCAGCATGGGCATCAGGCCGCCCGGGAAGACGCCGCCGTTGTCGGTGATCAGGGACGGGCCGGGGTGGTTGCCGTCGACCGGGTGCTGGGTGACCAGCAGGTAGATGCCGATGCACATGAAGACGACGAGCGCGCTGACCTTGACGATCGCGAACCAGAACTCCAGTTCTCCGAAGACCTTCACCGAGATCAGGTTCACGGTGAGGACGACGGCCAGGGCGATCAGCGCGATCACCCACTGCGGGATGTCGGAGAACATGCCCCAGTAGTGGGTGTAGGTGGCCACCGCGGTGATGTCGGCGATGCCGGTGGTCGCCCAGTTCAGGAAGTACATCCAGCCCGCGGTGTACGCGCCCTTCTCGCCGAGGAACTCCCGGGCGTACGACACGAAGGCGCCGGAGGACGGCCGGTACAGCACGAGTTCGCCGAGGGCGCGGACGACGAGGAAGGCGAAGACGCCGCAGACCGCGTACGCCACGAACAGGGAGGGGCCGGCGTCGGCGAGACGGCCGCCGGCGCCGAGGAAGAGGCCGGTGCCGATGGCGCCGCCGATGGCGATCATGTTGACGTGCCGGGACTTCAGGGACTTGCTGTAGCCCGCGTCTCCGGCGTCGACGTGACCGGACGAGGGGCGCGTCTCTTCTTTGAGGTGCTCGCTCACGCCTCGGGTCCGCCTTCCGTGGGGGTGTCCGCGCGCGGGGAGCGCACGATGTCGGTCAGGGTCGTCTCGACGCGGTCGAGGTGGTGACTCATGGCCTCCACCGCGTCGTGCTCGGAACCGTCGGTCAGCGCCTCGACGATCGCCCGGTGCTCGCGGTTGGACTGCTCACGGCGGCCGCCCAGCTCGTTGAGGAAGGCCGACTGACGCGCCAGTGCGTCGCGGATCTCCTCGATGACCCGGCGGAAGACCGGGTTCTGGGCGGCCTCGGCCACGGCGAGGTGGAAGAGGGTGTCCATCGCGACCCACACGGTGGTGTCCGTCTCCCGCTCCATGCGGTCGAGCAGGTGGGCGAGGTGGTCGAGGTTCTCGGGGGTGCGGCGCACCGCCGCGTACCCGGCGACCGGGATCTCGATGTGCCGGCGCACCTCGAGCAGGTCGCTGGCCGCGTAGTCGCCGAAGGTGGGGTCTTCGACGGCGCTGGCCACGACGAAGGTGCCCTTGCCGGTCCGGGAGACCGTCAGGCCCATCGTCTGGAGGGCCCGCAGCGCCTCCCGGAGCACGGGCCGGGACACCTCGAGCGTGCGGCAGAGCTCCGCCTCGGAGGGGAGCTTGTCGCCGATCGCGTACTCGCCGCGTTCGATGGCACCGCGGAGGTGGCCGAGTACGGCTTCCATCGCGCTGACGCGCCGGGGAACCGGGCCACCTGTCTGGCTGTCTGACAGGTTCACGGGCTCGATCCTGCGGGTTACGGGACGGCGGTGTCAAGGCACACCCGGAAAGGAAACATTCACGGGGTGTGATGCATGAAACTCTGCATCACACCCCGCGGGAGAACACGGACGGCCTCAGGTCCGTCAGCCGTCGAGCACCCCGGAGCCCAGCAGACCGAAGAGCGCCACGCCGATGACGATCCGGTACAGCACGAAGGCGTTGAAGGAGTGCTTGGCGACGAACTTCAGCAGCCACGCGATGGAGGCGTAGGCGACCACGAAGGAGACGATCGTGCCGACGGCCAGCGGAGCGGCGCCCACGCCCGCCCCCAGGGCGTCCTTCAGCTCGTACAGGCCTGCGCCGGTCAGGGCCGGGATGCCGAGGAAGAAGGACAGACGGGTGGCGGCGACGCGGTCCAGGTCGAGGATGAGCGCGGTGGACATGGTGGCACCGGAGCGGGAGAAGCCGGGGAAGAGCAGGGCGAGGATCTGGGAGCAGCCGACCAGCATCGCGTCCTTGAACGAGGTGTCGTCCTCGCCGCGCTTGTGCCGGCCCATCTGGTCCGCGGCCCACATCACGCCGGACCCGACGATCAGCGAGCCCGCGACCACCCAGAGCGAGGCGAGCGGGCCGTCGATCAGCGGCTTGGCGGCCAGGCCCACCGCGACGATCGGGATGGTCGCGTAGATCACCCACCAGGCGAACTTGTAGTCGTGGTGGTAGCGCTCCTCCTTGTTGCGGATGCCGCGGCCCCAGGCGGAGACGATCCGCACGATGTCCTTGAAGAAGTACACCAGCACGGCGGCGATGGCGCCGACCTGGATGACCGCCGAGAAGCCGACCACGGACTTGTCGTCGACGGGGATGTTCATGAGCCCCTCGGTGATCTTGAGGTGGCCGGTCGAGGACACGGGGAGGAATTCGGTCACCCCCTCGACGACACCGAGGACGACGGCTTGACCGACGGAGATGGCGCTCATGGGATCCAGTTCTGCTGAGAAGTTGGTCGACAGTGCTGTAGACAGTCTTACTATGCCCGGTTGTGCGGCCCGTGCCTACGCCCACACCGTCTGGGCGAGCGACACGCCGGCGAAGGTCGCACCGAGGCCCGCCGTCACACTCGCGACGGCATTGGCGGCAGCGTAGAGCCCCGCACCGGTCTCGGTCAGCCTGAGGGTCTCGTACGAGAAGGTCGAGTACGTCGTCAGCGCCCCGCACAGGCCGGTGCCCAGCAGCAGCCGCAGGTGCGGATCGGCCGAGGACGCCCCGGTCAGCAGGCCCAGGATCAGACAGCCGGTGACATTCACCACGAACGTGCCCCAGGGCAGGCGCGAGTCGTGCCGGGACTGTACCGCGCGGTCGGTCAGACAGCGCAGTGGAGCACCGACCATGGCCCCGAGGACGACCAACAGCCAGTTCACAACGACTTCTCACCTTTCCCGGCCGTTTCGCCCGGAACCGACCCTTCATTCGGGCCATGTCGTGGCTTGAGGATGCCGCGGGTCACCGCGGCGGCGGCCCACACCGCCGTCAGGGCCGCGAGCAGGGTCGCGGCGAGATAGGCGAGGGCCGTGCCGGGGTGGCCGCCGTCGAGGAGCTTCTGGATGTCGACGGCGTAGGTGGAGAAGGTGGTGAAGCCGCCGAGTACGCCGGTGCCGAAGAACGGGCGGACAAGTGGGTGGGCGGCCCACGCCTCGGTGACGACCACCATGAACACGCCGATCACGGCGCAGCCGCCGACGTTGGCCCAGAAGGTCGCCCAGGGGAAGCCGCCGGGGGGCGTGGGCCATGCCAGGGACAGTGCGTAGCGGGCCGTCGCGCCGAGCGCGCCGCCGAATGCGACCACCACTACCACGGGTGCCTGCGCGCGCCGGGCCGGTCGCCGCGCGGGGCCGGGCCGGACGCGGAGGCTCTCGGCTTCCGGGGCTGTCATGGTCGTACGTCTCCTGATCCGGCCCCGTCGACTGGATCACGGCCGGGCATCAGGGTACCGCCCGGGCGTACCCGCGGGTCACCTCGCGGCGGGCGCCTCGCAGACCGCGACCCCGCGCTCCCACAGGCTGCCCAGGACCAGGTGGCCGGCGGTCTCGCAGACGCTGGTGACCATGCGGAAGCCGGAGTGGTGGCGGGTGAGGTGGTGAACGGTGGTGCCGTCGTCGTCGACGGCCAGGACGCCGGCGTAGCCCGTCGGGCGGAAGGGGGCGTGCGCGGCGGCCCGGGCCGCGGCGCGGCGTACGGCGGGCGGGGTGCGGTGCAGCAGGTCCAGCGGAGGGACCGGCGGTCCGGCCAGGGCCACCCAGACAGGGCCGGACTTCCCGGCCCGCCAGATGTTGTCGGGCAGGCCCGGGAGGCCGTCGGCGAAGGGCTCGGCGGTGCCCGCCCGGGGGCCGGTGAGCCGGAAGCGGGTCAGCCGGCGGGCGCCGGTCTCGGCCACGACCAGGAAGGACTCGTCCGCGCTCGGGGCGACGCCGTTGGCGAATTGCAGCCCCTCCAGCAGCACCTCGGGGCTGCCGCCGCCGGGCGGGAGGCGCAGCAGGCGTCCGGTGCCGGTGTGTTCGACCAGGTCGGCCATCCAGTGCCGCAGCGGGTGACGGCGGCTGGAGACGGTGAAGCAGAGGCTGCCGTCGGACAGGGCCACCACGTTGCTGGAGAACCGCAGTGGCTCCCCCGCCACCGAGTCGGCCAGCACGTGGACGGAGCCGTCTTCGGGTCCGACGCGCAGCAGGCCGCGTTCGGCATCGCACACGATCAGGTCGCCGTCCGGGAGGATTTCGAGGCCGAGGGGCCGGCCGCCGGTCTCGGCGAGCACCTGGACGCGGGCCGTGCCGGGGTCGGTCAGGCCGTCGAGGCGGAGGATGCGGCCGTCCTCGACGCCGGTCAGGACGCGGCCGCGGTCGTCGGCCACGACGTCCTCGGGGCCCCGGCCGCCGATCGCCACGTAATGGCGGGGGACGAGTGCCGTGGGACGGTCCATGCGCGCCTGCCCTTCGCTGTCGAAAGAGACCCGGTCCGTAGGTTGCCCCTACCAGCCCTTCTCGAACATCCGGGCCACCTCGGCGATCCGTACCTCGTCCCGCCGGTAGTAGATGCGGCGCCGGATCCGTTTGGCGCGCAGCAGGCCGACGCGGGTCAGCAGGCCGAGGTGGGTCTCGGCGACCCGGCAGGACACGCCGAGCTTGGCGGCGACGGCGCGTGCGGTGACGCCGTCCTCGGCCAGGTCCGCGTGGCGTTGCGGCGGGAAGTGCGCGGCCGGATCCTTGAGCCACTCCAGGATCTCCAGGCGCCGTTCGCCCGCAGGAGTCCTCAGCATCGCATCGCCTCCGTCCGCGCCTCCCCAAGTTCCGTCTTCCCACTCTTGCGCAGCCGCTACCACCGCGTACGGGACTCACCTGCCCTTTGTCCGGTACCGAACGGCTCATGCGGTCAGCGGAGTTGGGGCTTAGGCCCGGTAGGAAGCCGGATGGGCCCAGCCGCCCCCACACGGCCGGGCCCGTCGGTGCGGTTCAGCGGTGGCTGAACCACGTCATGGAGGACAGGGCCTTGTCGTCGTAGCCGAACAGGGCCTGGTTCTCCCAGCCGTTGCCGGAGGTGGCGTCGGTGGGGTCCCAGCCGTTGCCGGTGACAGCGGTCCAGGTGGCCTCCCAGTAGAAGACGCCGAGGCCGCGGCCGTTCGGGACGGCCTCCACGATGCTGGCCACGTCGTTCATCCACCGGGTCTGGCCGGCCACCGTCGCCGGGTAGCCGGAGACGAGCTCGCCGGTGGTGTCGATCTGGTTGGTGAGCGAGTCGTCGCTGTCGAGGCGGAAGGGGTAGGCCGTCTCGGCGATGAAGACCGGCTTGCCGTAGCGGGATGCCGCGTCGTCCAGAGTGGTCTGCGCGGCGGCCAGTGAGCCGTGCCAGTAGCCGTAGTACGACAGGCCGATCACGTCGTAGGCGATGCCGTAGGTCTTGGCGTTGTCGAACCACCAGCGGACGGTGGCGTCGTCACCGGCGTTGGCCAGGTGCAGCGCGACCTGCGTGCTCGAGGACACCGCCTTCGTGGCGCTGTAGCCGGAGTTGATCAGGCCGGCCAGCTGCGGCCAGTTGTCCGTGGAGCCCTCGGACCACAGCATGCCGCCGTTGATCTCGTTGCCGATCTGCACCATGTCGGCGGTGGTGCCCTGTGCCTTCAGCGCGTTCAGGACGTCGTACGTGTGGTTGTAGACGTCGGTCTTGAGCTGGCTGTAGGAGTGCGAGGCCCAGGCGGCGGGCTTGGTCTGCTTGCCCGGGTCGGCCCAGGTGTCCGAGTAGTGGAAGTCGACCAGCAGTTTCATGCCGGCGGCCTTGATGCGCTTGGCCATGGCCAGTACGCGCGTCTTGTTGTTGTAGCCGTCGGCCGGGTCGACCCAGACCTTCAGGCGCGCGTAGTTCATGCCGGCGTTCTTCAGGATGGTGACCGCGTCGCCGGTGGTGCCGGAACTCGTCTTGTACACACCGCCCTTGGCCTCGCTCTTGGCGAGGGAGGAGATGTCGGCGCCCTTGACGGCGAGGCCGGTCCTGCCCGAGGTGAAGCTCAGGTCGTCGACGTTGATCCAGTTGCCCGCGTTGGCATCGGAGTCGACGCTGATCGTGCACTGGTTGTTCGTCACCGCGACGGAGGTGACGATGCGGACCCAGCTGCTGGTGGACACCGGCAGGTCGGTGCGCTGCTCCGAACTCCCGCAGTTCTTCAGGGATATGTAGGCGGAGTTCTGCCCGCCGCTGGAGCGGACCCAGGCGGTCAGGGTGTAGTTGCCGTTGGTCAGCCCGGACAGGTACTGGTACGTCTCCACCTTGTAGGCGGCGGACGAGTAGTGGCTGAGCCGGTAGCTCCCGCCGTGACCGCCGGACTCGGTGTACGAGGCGGCGGTGTCGCCGTACTCCGACCAGCCGCTGGGCGTGGCCGCGCCCGTGCCGTCGGACTCGAAGCCGCCGTTGGTGAGGGTGCTCGCCGCCTGGGCTGTCTGCGCGGGCAGGGCGGTGAGGGCGAGCCCGGCCGCGAGCGGCAGCAGCAGGGCCCTCAGGGTGCGTCTGGGATGGAACATCGTCGTCCGTCGTCCCTTCGACATGTTGGGTTGGGGGTGTCCTCCGCGGGGGCGGAGGAGAGCCCCTCCGCCCGCGGCTCGTACGGCTCGCGCGGGCGGAGGGGAGCCGGTGGGGCAGCGGCTAGCCGTCGAGTCGTACGACCCGGACGGATCCCGCGGGGACCGCGAGGCGGCCCGCGGCGCGTTCGCCCGTCAGCAGTTCGGTGCCGGGCGTGTCCAGCGGCACCTTGGCGTCGGTGGCGGTGTGGTTGATCGCGAACAGGAAGGTGCGGGTGCCCGACTCGTCGGTGCGGCGCACCACTTCGACGTCCCGGGGCAGGTCGGCGCGCGGCGTGATGCGGGCGTCCGCTGCGGCCCGGGCGAGCACCTCGTCGAGGCCGTGGGTGTCGAGGCGGGTGGAGACGTACCAGGCGGTGCCCTGGCCGAGCCGGTGCCGGGTGACGGCGGGGCGGCCGGCGGTGAGGCCGTCGGCGTACGTCCAGACGGTCTCGGCGCCGCGCGGCACCACGAACTCCGTCCACACGTCCCCGGTGAGCTCGTTGGCGTCGGGGCCGGAGATGCGCACCCGCTGGTTCTCGAGCAGGGGCGAGAACTCCTCCACGGTCAGACCGAGGACGTCCCGCAGCGGGCCCGGGTAGGCGCCGTCGTGCACGGCGTCGTGCTCGTCGACGATGCCGGAGAAGTACGACACCACGAGGGTGCCGCCGTTCTCCACGTACTCCTTGATGTTGTTCCCGGCGGCCTCCGTCATCAGGTACAGCGCCGGTACGACGACAAGGGGGTAACCCGACAAGTCGGCTTCCGGGTGGGCGAAGTCGACGGTGAGGTGGCGGTCGTAGAGGGCCGCGTAGAAGGAGTCGGCGCGCTCGCGGGGGTCGTGGTCCTCGCTCGGGCGCCACTGGAGGTTCTGCGCCCACCAGGACTGCCAGTCCCACAGGACGGCCACGTCGGCCCGGGTGCGGGTGCCGCGGATCTGGCTCAGCGAGTCGATGCTCGCGCCGAGTTCGACGACCTCGCGCCAGACGCGGGTCTCGGTGCCGCCGTGCGGCAGCATCGCCGAGTGGAACTTCTCGGCGCCGCGCCGGGACTGCCGCCACTGGAAGAACATGGCACCCTCGGAGCCCCGCGCGACGTGCGCGAGGGAATTGCGGGCCATCTGGCCGGGGGCCTTGGCCGGGTTGCGGGGCTGCCAGTTGACGCCCGAGGTGGAGTGCTCGAGCAGCAGCCAGGGGGCTCCCCCGGCGACGGAGCGGGTGAGGTCGGCGGCCATCGCGAGGTTGACGTGGGTGCGGCGGCCGTCGGTGATCAGATAGTGGTCGTTGGTGACGAGGTCGACCTCGCGGCCCCACGCCCAGTAGTCCATGGAGTCGCACTGGCTGAGCGCGGTCATGAAGTTGGTGGTGACCGGGATCCCCGGTGAGAGGCGGTGCAGGATGTCCCGCTCCGTGCGGAAGTTCTCCCGGATGGTGGCGTCGGCGAACCGCTTGTAGTCCAGCGACTGGCCCGGGTTGCCGACCGTGGGGGTCGCGCGGGGCGGGTTGATCTGGTCGAGGCCCGTGTAGTGCTGGCCCCAGAAGGCGGTGCCCCAGGCCTCGTTGACCGCGTCGACGTCGCCGTAGGTGTCCGTGAGCCAGCGGCGGAAGTGTGCGGCGCAGGAGTCGCAGTAGCAGGCGGAGACGGGGACGCCGTACTCGTTGTGGACGTGCCACATCGCCAGGGCCGGGTGGTCGCCGTAGCGCTCGGCGAGCCGGGTGGTGATGTTCGCGGCGGCGGCGCGGTAGTCGGCGTTGCTGTGGCAGATCGCGCCGCGTGAGCCGAACTCGTGGCGCACGCCCTCGGCGGTGACCGGCAGGGCCTCGGGATGCGCCCGGTAGAACCACGCGGGCGGCACCACGGTGGGAGTGCCGAGGTCGACGCGGATGCCGCCCTCGTGCAGCAGGTCCAGGATCCGGTCCAGCCAGCCGAAGTCGTACTCCCCGGGCGAGGGCTCCAGCAGCGCCCACGAGAAGATCCCGGCACTCACCATCGTGACGCCGGCCTCCCGCATCAGCCGGACGTCCTCGAGCCAGACGCTTTCCGGCCACTGCTCGGGGTTGTAGTCCCCACCGAAGGCGAGCCTGGTGAGGCCCCTGGGGGTGGTCTCCGGCATGGATCTCTCCCGGGTTATCGATCATTTGGGAACGTGCACACACATCGGCGGCGGTGCGATGCCAACATAACCGCACAGCAACAACCATTGACAAGTGTCCGGGATGTTTCTCTACTGTGAACGCTCACAGAAGCAGGACAGGGCCTCGCGACAGGCGAGGGCCCAGGTCAGCCGGTTTCTGCATGGCAGGTTCCCGCAGCGGGCGGGGACCCAGGTCAGGGGAGAGATCCATGCCGCACACGAAGCGCCGTCGCCTCGTGACAACCGCCGTCGCCGTCTCGCTCGGCGCCACCGCCCTCGCCGCCTGCGGCTCCGAAGACGGCAGCAAGGCCCAGTCGGGCCCGGTCTCGCTGACGTACTGGACCTGGACGCCCGGTATGGACAAGGTCGTGGACCTGTGGAACAAGGGGCCGGGCAAGAAGGACAAGATCACGGTCACGGTGAAGAAGCAGGCGTCCGGCGACACGCTGGTCACCAAGATCCTCACCGCGCACAAGGCGAAGAAGGCACCGGACCTGGTGCAGGCCGAGTACCAGGCGCTGCCGACGCTGGTCAGCAATGACGCGCTGGCGGACATATCCAAGGAGGTCGGCGACGTCAAGGGCAAGTTCGCCGACGGCGTCTGGCAGCAGACCACGCTGGGCACGGACGCGGTCTACGCGGTCCCGCAGGACATCGGGCCGATGATGTTCTACTACCGCGAGGACCTGTTCAAGAAGTACAAGCTGAAGGTCCCCACGACCTGGGAGCAGTTCGCCGAGACCGCCCGCGCGCTGAAGAAGGCCGCCCCCGACAAGGACCTGACCACCTTCTCGGCCAACGACTCCGGTCTCTTCGCGGGCCTCGCCCAGCAGGCCGGCGCCAAGTGGTGGACCACCTCAGGCGACAAGTGGAAGGTCGCGATCAACGACGCGGCCACCCAGAAGGTCGCCAAGTTCTGGGGCGGCCTGGTCAAGGAGGGCGTCATCGACAACCAGCCGATGTACACCCCGTCCTGGAACAAGGCGCTCAACACCGGCACGCAGATCGCCTGGGTCAGCGCCGTGTGGGCGCCGGGCACGCTCACCACCGCCGCGCCCGACACCAAGGGCAAGTGGGCCATGGCCCCGCTCCCCCAGTGGTCCGCGAGCGAGAACGTCACCGGCAGCTGGGGCGGCTCCTCGACCGCCGTCACCACCGACTCCCAGCACCAGGCCGCCGCGGCCAAGTTCGCCACCTGGCTGAACACCGACCACGACGCGCTCAACGCACTGGCGAAGGACAGCGGCATCTACCCGGCCTCCACCTCCGCCCAGCTCACCGGTGCCTTCAGCAACCCGCCGGAGTACTTCTCGAACCAGGCGGACTTCTACCCGCAGGCCGCCAAGATCGCGAACACCACCGCGCCGTCCGCCTGGGGCCCGAACGTCAACGTCGCCTACGCGACCTTCAACGACGCGTTCGGCGCCGCCGCCAAGGACAAGTCGGACTTCGCCGCCGCCCTGGCCAAGATGCAGGACGCCACGGTCGCCGACATGAAGAAGCAGGGCTTCGAGGTTTCTCAGTGACCAGCACAAGCCGGAAGGCGTACGGGGTCAAGGGGGCCCCGTACGCCTTCCTCCTGCCCGCAACGGTCCTCTTCGCCCTGTTCTTCGCACTGCCCATCGGATACGCGGTCTGGCTCAGTTTCCGCAAGGTGCACGTCTCCGGCCTCGGCCTAGGATCGGGCGCCCGGAAGGAGGTCTGGGCCGGCCTGGAGAACTACACCGACGCCCTCGGTGACAGCGAACTCCTCGACGGCGCGCTGCGCGTGCTCGGCTACGGCTGCATCGTCGTCCCGGTGATGCTCGGCCTCGCCCTGTTGTTCGCGCTGATGCTCGACTCCGAGAAGGTGCGGTTCGCCCCGTTCACCCGGCTCGCGATCTTCCTGCCGTACGCCATCCCGGGCGTGGTGGCCGCGCTGCTGTGGGGCTTCCTGTACCTGCCGGACGTCAGCCCCTTCTACTACCTGCTCGACAAGTTCGGCCTGCCGCAGCCGGACCTGCTGGACGGCGGTCCGCTCTATCTCGCCCTGTCGAACATCGCGGTGTGGGGCGGCACCGGCTTCAACATGATCGTCATCTACACCTCGCTGCGGGCCATCCCGGCCGAGGTGTACGAGGCGGCGAGGCTGGACGGCGCCACCCCGCTTCAGATCGCGCTGAAGATCAAGATCCCGATGGTGGCGCCCTCGCTGGTGCTGACCTTCTTCTTCTCGATCATCGCGACGCTCCAGGTGTACAACGAGCCGACCACCCTCCACCCGCTCACCAACTCCGTCAACACCAGCTGGAGCCCGCTGATGAAGGTGCACCAGGACGCCTTCCACCGCAACGACATCTACTCGGCGGCCGCCGAGGCGACGCTGATCGCCCTGGTGACGCTGGTCCTGTCGTTCGGATTTCTGCGGGCCGCGAACCGCCGCAACAAGCAGGAGGAAGCGCGATGAGTTCTCTTGCCGTCCGCAAGGCAGCCCCGGCCGCGGGCACCACCCCCGGCACCGCCCAGGGCCCGCCGCTGCGCCGCCGGATCGCGCTGGTCCCGACCCTCACCCTGCTGCTCGGCGCGATCTACACCCTGCTGCCGGTCGCCTGGGTGGTGATCGCGTCCACCAAGTCCGGGCACGAGCTGTTCTCCACGTTCACCTTCCTGCCGGGCACCGGCCTCGTCGGCAACCTCAAGGACCTCAGCGCCTACCGCGACGGCATCTACTGGAAGTGGCTGGGCAACTCCGCCCTCTACGCCGGTCTCGGCGCCCTGCTGTCGACCGCCGTGTCGGCGTGCAGCGGGTACGCGCTGGCGACCTACCGGTTCCGGGGCCGCGAGACCATGTTCAGCGTTCTGCTCATGGGCGTGCTGATGCCGCCGGTGATCCTCGCCGTGCCGCAGTACCTGCTGCTGGCGAAGGCGAACCTCACGGACTCCTACCTGTCCGTGCTGCTCCCGCAGATCCTTTCCCCGTACGGCGTCTACCTCTCGCGTATCTACGCGGCCGCCGCCGTGCCCGGTGACGTGGTCGAGGCCGGGCGGATGGACGGGGCGAGCGAGTGGCGGATCTTCACCCGGATCTCGCTGCCGATGATGGTGCCCGGCCTGGTGACGGTGTTCCTGTTCCAGTTCGTGGCGGTGTGGAACAACTTCCTGCTGCCGTTCATCATGCTGAGCGACGACGAGAAGTTCCCGATCCCGCTCGGCCTGTACACGCTCCTCGAACAGGGCTCCAACACCCCGGCGCTGTACACCCTGGTGATCACCGGTGCCGCCCTGGCCGTGCTGCCCCTGATCGCCCTCTTCCTGGTCATCCAGCGGTTCTGGAGCCTGGATCTGCTGTCCGGGGCCGTAAAGTCATGACCATGAGCAGCAATGCGGGGGGTCGGCGCAGACCGCCGACGATCCACGACGTGGCGCGCGAGGCGGGGGTCTCACGGGGCACCGTCTCGCGTGTGCTCAACGGCGGGCACTACGTCAGCCCGGCCGCGCAGGAGGCGGTGAACGCCGCCATCCGCAGGACGGGGTACGTCGTGAACCGGCACGCCCGTTCGCTGATCACGGGGCGTTCGGACTCCGTCGGCTTCCTGCTGACGGAGCCGCAGGAGCGGTTCTTCGAGGACCCCAACTTCAACGTCCTGCTGCGCGGGTGCACGCAGGCGCTGGCCGCGCACGACGTGCCGCTGCTGCTGATGCTGGCCGGCACGGAGGACGAACGGCGGCGCATAGCGCGCTACATCACCGCCGGGCACGTCGACGGGGTACTGCTGGTCTCCAGCCACTCCGGCGACCCGGTGGCCGAGGAACTGCGGAAGGCAGGCGTGCCGCTGGTCGCCTGCGGCAAGCCGATCGGGCTGGGCTCGAAGGTCAGTTACGTGGCCGCCGACGACCGCGACGGGGCCCGTGACATGGTGCGCCATCTGCTGTCGCTGGGCCGCCGCCGGATCGGCGTGGTCACCGGCCCGCTGGACACACCCGGCGGTGTCGAGCGGCTCGCCGGTTACAAGGAGGTGCTCGGCGAGGCGGGTGCCGGCGTCGACGACAGGCTCATCGTCTCCGGCGACTACAGCCGGGTCAGCGGCGAGGCGGGCGCGGAGCGGCTGCTGGCGCAGGCCCCGGACATGGACGCCGTCTTCGTCGCCTCCGACCTGATGGCGCAGGGCGTGCTCACGGCGCTCCAGCGGGCGGGCAAGCGGGTGCCGGACGACATCGCTGTCGGCGGCTTCGACGACTCCCCGGCGGCCACCGCCTCCACTCCGGCCCTCACCACCATCCGTCAGCCGTGGGACCGGATCAGCAACGAGATGGTGCGGGTGCTCCTCGCCCAGATCGGCGGCGAGGACCCGGCCGCGGTGATCCTGCCGACGGAACTGGTGCGCCGGGATTCTGCCTGAGCCGGCCCCTCCCTCCCGCGTCCCTCCGGGGCGCGCTACCGCTCCCCCCGTCTGACCAGCCCCGTCTCGTACGCGAGCACGACCGCCTGGGCGCGGTCGCGCAGGCCCAGCTTGGCGAAGATGCGGGCGACGTGGGACTTGACCGTGGCCTCGCTGAGGGTCATCTCGACGGCCAGTTCGGCGTTGGACAGGCCGCGGCCCAGCAGGGTCAGCACCTCACGCTCGCGGGGCGTCAGGGCTGCCAGGTCGGCGGGGGCGGTATCGGGCGTCCGCTCCGCCTCGGCCGCGTACCGCTCGACCAGGCGCCGGGTGATCTGCGGTGCGAGCAGGGCGTCGCCGGTGCCGACGAGCCGGACGGCCGCCGCCAGGTGCTCCGGGGTGACGTCCTTGAGCAGGAAGCCGCTGGCTCCGATCGACAGGGCCGTGTACACGTACCGGTCCAGGTCGAAGGTGGTCAGTATCAGCACCCGGCAGTCGGCGGCCCGCTCCAGGATGCGCCGTGTGGCTTCCAGGCCGTCCATGGTGGGCATGCGGATGTCCATGAGCACGACGTCCGGCTTGAGCTCGAGTGCCGCGGCGACCGCCTCGGCCCCGTCGGCGGCCTCGCCCACCACCTCGATGCCCCGGGCGGTCAGGATCAGCCGGAAGCCGGTCCGGATCAGCGTCTGGTCGTCGACGATCAGCACGCGGGGCGCCCGCTCGGGCGCGGCCGAGGTCATGGGCGGTCCAGCGGTATGCGGGCCCGGACCCGGTAGCCGCCGCCGAGTCTGCGGCGGGCGTCGAGGTCGCCGCCGTACACGGCGACCCGCTCGCACAGGCCCAGCAGGCCGCGGCCCGCGCCGTCATGGCGCCGCGGTGCGGGAGGGGTGCCGGTGCCGGTCAGCACGCTGGGACCGGTGTTGAGGACCTCGACGCGCAGCGCGTGGTCGGCGTAGCGCACGGTCACCTCAGCCTTGCCGCCGTCGCCGTACCGGAGCGCATTGGTGAGGGCCTCCTGGATGATGCGGTACGCGGTCACGTCGATGCCCTGCGGGAGGCGGCGCGGGTCACCGGATATCCGTACCTCGACGGGCAGTCCGGCGAACGATATCCGGTCGACGAGGGAGCCGAGGCGGTCGAGGCCGGGCTGTGGGGTCAGGTCCGGGCGGGCCCCCGCCGGTCCCGGGTCCTCGTCCGCACCGTCCTCGCCGCTCGGCGACGGCGCCAGCAGCCCCAGCAGATGCCGCAGGTCGGTCATCGCGCCGCGCCCCGCGTCCTCGACGGCCCGCAGGGCGGACGCGGCCTCGTCCGGCATCGTCCCCAGCACTTCCCGGGCCGCGCTCGCCTGGACGACCATGAGGCTGACGTTGTGGCTCACGATGTCGTGCAACTCGCGGGCGATGCGGTCCCGTTCGGCGGCGACCGCCGCGTGCGAGGCGCTCTCCCGCTCCCGCTCGAGCAGCCAGCCGCGCTCCCCCACGGCCGCCTGCCACCGGCGCCGGGTCCGCAGCAGCGCGACGGCCAGCCCCGCGACGGCCGCGCACGCCACCCCCAGCAGCACCACCAACAGCTCCCGTTCCCCCATGTCCTCACTCTGGCAGACGCCTCTGACATCCGGCATCGACCTGTGGATCCAGCTCCCTGCATCTGGGGGATGAGGCGCGGACCGAGGTGCGATCCGGGGAGGGATGCCGGGCGACCGGCCGCGCCCTTAGCGTCCTCACCATGGTCACTGGGGTGCAAACGGGAGAGGCCGTCGTGCGACTCGACGGCGTGCGCAAGGAGTACGGCGAGACGGTCGCGCTCGACGGGGTGTCACTCGAGATCCGGGCCGGGGAGGCGGTCGCGGTGATGGGGCCCTCGGGGTGCGGCAAGTCCACGCTGCTCAACATGATCGCCGGGCTGGACCGGCCCACGGGCGGCGCGGTCGTCGTGCACGGCGAGAACGTCGGGGAGTTGAGCGAGAAGGGCCTCGCGCTGTACCGGCGGCGCCGGATCGGCATGATCTTCCAGTTCTTCAACCTCATCGACGACCTGTCCGCCCTCGACAACGTGGCGCTGGCCGCCCAGTTGACCGGTACTTCGGCCCGGCAGGCCCGGCGCCGCGCGCTGGAACTGTTCGAGGAGCTGGGCATCGCCGACCGCCGCAACGCCTATCCGGCCGTGCTCAGCGGCGGTGAGCGGCAACGCGTGGCCGTGGCCCGGGCGTTGATGAACCGGCCGGCGCTGCTGCTGGCCGACGAGCCGACCGGTGCGCTGGACAGCCGGGCCGGTGAGCAGGTGATGGATCTGCTGATCGACCTGAACCAGATCGGGCAGACGCTGGTCATCGTCACGCACGACGAGCATCTCGCGCAGCGGTGTGCCAGCCGGCTGGTGCGGTTGGCCGACGGCCGGGTCACCGGTGAGCACGCCCTGGAGCCGTCCGTATGAGCGCGGTGTGGAAGGCCGCACGGGCGGCCGTGCGCAGGCGGAGACTGCAGACGCTGGTGATCTGGCTGGTCACGCTGGTGTCGACAGGGTCGATCGTGGTCGCGCTGGGGCTGGTGGACGCGGCGTCGGCTCCGTTCGACCACGCCTTCGGGAAGCTGCGCGGACCGCATGTCGTGGCCGCGTTCGACAGCGGCAAGGTGTCGGACGCCCAACTGGCGCGCGCGGCACGGCAGCCGGGGGTCGAGGCGGTGGCGGGGCCGTTCCCGCGGGCGACGGCCGACCTTCCGCGCGACGCGGCGGACTACGGTCTCGGCGGCGAGATCACGGTCGTGGGCCGGTCCGGTCCCGGAGGTCCGGTGGACCGGGTCGACCTGTGGGCAGGCCGGTGGCCCACCCGGCCGGGCGAGACAGTCCTGAACCGGCAGTCCGACTGGACCGCCGACGACCTCGGCAAGAAGCTCCAGGTGCCGTCGGGCCCGACCCTCACCATCGTCGGATTCGCCTTCGATCTGAGTCACACGGCAGACGCATGGGTCACCCCGGGCCAGATCCGGGCCCTGCATCCGACCGGCAGACAGCTGCTCCTGAGGTTCCGCGACGCCTCGTCGGAGAGCGCCCTGCGCGCCCAACTGTCCGAGGTGACCGACGGACTGCCGAGGGGCGCGCTCGCCGGATCGCAGACGTACCTGGCACTGAGGCACCGGATCGGCAGCAACGCGCGCGCCTACGCGCCGTATCTGATGGCGTTCGGTGTCCTCGGCATCCTGGTGGCGGTGCTCATCGTCGCCAACGTGGTGGGCGGTGCCGTGGTCTCGGGGTTCCGGCACATCGGCATCCTCAAGGCGCTGGGCTTCGCTCCGGGGCAGGTGCTGGGCGTCTACCTGGTGATGATCTCCGTGCCCGCCGTGCTGGGCTGTGCGCTCGGCACGTTCGTCGGCAACCTGTTGGCCGGACCGTTCTTCCGGTTCGTGTTCACCGGGCCGGCTTCGGGGATGCTGCACAGCAGCGTGGGGATCGCGCCCTGGGTGAATCTGCTCGCGCTGCTGGGCATGCCTCTGGTCTGCGTGCTCGCCGCGCTGGGCCCCTCCCTGCGGGCGCAGCGGCTGTCGGCGGCGCGGGCCATCAGCGCCGGCAGTGCCCCGCGTGCCGGACGGGCGCTCGGCATCCAGCGGCGCCTGGCAACCGCCCGGTTGCCCCGGTCGGTGACTCTCGGCGCGGGCCTGCCGTTCGCCCGTCCGGCGCGCAGCGCGCTCACGCTGGCCGCCGTGGTGCTGGGTGTGACGACGGTGACGTTCGCGACCGGCCTGGCGGCAACCCTGAACAGCTACGGGAACGACGGTCACCAGCCCTACGACGTCACCGTCTACGTGGGCAACTACCGGCACGGCAAGGAGGTGCAGCCGGTGCACAGCGACCGTCAGCTCCAGTCGCTGCTCGCCTCGTTGCCGGGTGCGACCCATGTGGTGGCGCGTTCGGACGACGACGCGCTTCTGGCCGGCAGTACCCAGGTGGTCATGTTCGAGGGCCGGCGCGGCGGCCTGTCCCTGGACAGCGTGCTCCTCAGGGGTCACTGGATGCACCGGACCGGAGAAGTCGTGGTCGGGACGCCGTTCCTACGCCGCAACGGAGTGCACCTCGGGGACCGTCTGCGGCTGCGGCAGGGCGACCGCGAGGAGGAGGTGACCGTCGTCGGCGAGACGATGGACACCGACGACCGGCTGGTGATCGGCGGCTGGCCGACGGTCACCGCCCTGATGCCGGACGTGAAGCCCATCGCCTATCACGTCAAGTTGCGCGAGGGCACGGCCCAGGAGGCGTACGCCCGCGCCGTCCGGGCCGCCGACCTGGGGCTGTCCGTCCAGCTGAGCGGCTCGAACAGCGTCACCGGCACCATCGTCGGCTCCGCGACCGGCCTCACCCTGATGCTGGCCCTGGTCGCCTCCCTCGGCGTCTTCAACACGGCCGTCCTCAACACCCACGACCGGCGTCGCGACCTCGGCATGCTCAAGTCGATCGGCATGACCCCGCGCCAGGTGACGGCGATGACGTTGACCTCGATGGCCGTGCTCGGGGCGCTGGGGTCCGTGCTCGGCATCCCCCTGGGCATCGCCGCCTACGAGGTGGTGATCCCCCGCATGGCGGCGGGGGTGGACATCACCCTGCCGTCGTACATGACGGACGTCTGGCATGCGCCGGTCCTGGCGCTGCTGGCCCTGGCAGGCGTCCTGATCGCCGTCATGGGCGCCCTGATCCCGGCCCGCCGCGCGGCCCGCCTCACCGTCGCGGAGGTGCTGCACAACGAATGACGGCGGCGCGGAGCCCGTAACCGGTCAGGATCGAAGAAGCCGGAGCGTGCTCCCCGGCCCTAGCGTGAGAGCACCGACGGAAACCCGTCGGGCCGCCCACCCCGAGGAGTGAGTTCCATGAGCGCCGGCCTGCAGACGATCATCTACCCCGTCAAGGACCTGGAGAAGGCCAAGTCCCTGTTCACCGCCCTGCTGGGCGTCGAGCCCTACGCCGACGCGCCCTACTACGTCGGTTTCAAGGCCGCGGGGCAGGACGTCGGCCTCGACCCGAACGGGCACGCGCAGGGCATGACCGGACCGGTGCCGTTCTGGCACGTCACCGATCTCCGTGGGCGGCTCGCCGCACTGCTCGAGGCGGGCGCGGAACTGCTACAGGACGTGCGGGACGTCGGCAACGGCCGGCTGATCGCCTCGGTGAAGGACCCCGACGGCAACCTGGTGGGGCTGCTCCAGGACCCGGCCGCCTGAGCCTCGTACGACTCCTCGCCAACTCCTTGCACCCGCACTAGTTGCATGCTCAACAATTGGCCGAATCGGTGCTACGGTGCGGGTATGGCAGCAAAGACGGCCGACGCACGGCTCGAGGAACGGTGGCGGGACATCCTGTCGGTCCACGCGCGCACGATGTGCGAGATCGACCGGGCGCTGCACCCCCACGGGCTGGGCGCGAGCGACTTCGAGGTGCTGGACCTCCTCGCCTCCGAGCCGCGCGAGCAGGGCGACCAGTGCCGGGTGCAGAACCTGGTCGGCCGGGTGCACCTCAGCCAGAGTGCGCTGTCCCGCCTCATCGGGCGGCTGGAGAAGGACGGCCTCGTGGAGCGCTCGGTCTGCGCCGAGGACCGGCGGGGCGTCTGGGTCGCGCTGACCGGCAAGGGCCGCGAACTGCACGCGCAGGTGCTGCCGCTCCAGCGGGCGGCGCTGGCCCGCATGCTGGAGGAGCAGCCGGCCTAGAGGATGAACCCGGCCCCGTCCGCAAGGACTTCCGCGCCGGTTCCGGCCACCTGCGCCCGGGCCGGGGAGGCGGCATCCAGCAGCGGGTTCGTGTGGTCGAGGTGGGTGTAGATCCGGCGCGGCCGCGGGTGACGGGCCAGGGCGGCGAGACTGCCGTGCGGGCCGGTGACCGGCAGATGCCCCATGGCCGCCTGTCCGCTCCCGGACCGCACCGCCGCGCCCATCTCGTCGGCCGCGAAGAACGTGCCGTCCAGCAGCACGCAGTCGGCCGTCGCGCACAGCTCGTCCAGCACCTCGCCCCAGGCGGGCACACAGGGCGCGTACACCAGCACTCCCCCGGTGGCCAGGTCCTCGATGCGGTACGCCGTCACCCGGCGGGCGTCCGGGGCGGGGGTCGGCAGGTACTTGGGGGCCTTGGCGCCGACCGGGTGGGCCGTGACCACCAGGCCGCCTGCCAGCACGAAGCCGCCGTCCGCCAGGCTGTCGCACCACTCCCAGGGGGCGTAGCGGTCGAGGGCGCCGCGGACCGGGGCGAGTGCGGCACGGACCGGCGGGGCCGCGTACACCCGCAGGCCGGCCGCGCCGCGCAACACGGTCAGGCCCATGACGTGGTCGGCCTCCGCGTCGGTCAGCAGCACGCCCCGCAGCGGGGTGTCGCGGGGTCCGGGGCCGGGCCGGAGCGCCGGGGTGGCGGTGAGCTGGGTACGGATGTCGGGCGAGGCGTTCAGCAGCCACCAGTCGCGGCCGTTGCCGGTGAGGGCCGCGCACTCCTGGGTGCGCGAGGGCAGTTTTCCGTCCCGGGCGGCCGAGCACAGCGCGCAGGCGCAGTTCCACTGCGGGAAGCCGCCGCCGGCCGCCGTACCCAGCAGGACGATCCTCACGGCCATCCGTCCCTCTCGCTCACCCGGACTCTCCGGTGGGATCTTCCCTCCCGAGCCGCGCGGACTACCCCCTCTCAGGGGGAAGTTCCGGCCGACCTCGGCCGGGCGGTCGCCGGTCCACCGGCCGGCGGGGCGGGATGGCGCCGCCCGGGAAGTCGCGCGGGCCGGTCCACAGGGCGGGTACGGCGTCGCAGCGACGGCACAGGGCGTAGGCGAGGGGCTCGTAGTTGACCCGCCAGCCCTGGAAGTGCGGCCAGGCGTCCTTCGTCGCGCGCTCGGGCCGGAAACCGGTGCTCTCCAGCATCTCCGCCGCCGCGTCGAACTCGGCGTAGGTCAGCCGGATCCCGGTGTCCGGGGCCGGGTCGGGGTCGAAGGGGATGCGCAGCACGCGGGCGATGTCGCGCAGCGCGGTGAATCCGGCGCGCAGCACCAGGCGGGCCTCCGGCGGGGCGCCGCGCGGGGACAGGGCGAGCTGGAGGGCGGCCGCGTCCATGACGGCGACCAGGCCGACCAGCCAGCTGCGGTGCGGGCGCGGGGAGCGGAAGGTCAGCAGGATCGGGTACGTGGAGTGGCTCTCGCCCATGTCCGAGGCCAGCCGCTCCCAGGCCCGGTACAGCTCCGGGAGCGCCGTCTCGGTCTCGACCAGCCACTGCCGGGCCAGGATCTCCGGGCCCCAGGCGGGCTCACCGGCCCGGGACTGAAGGAGGGTGACCTCCAGTTCGCGCCGGTTGTAGGCCCCGTACAGGGTGGGCAGGTAGGCGATCTGGAGGGCGATGAGGACGGGGCCGGTGGCGGCGGCGACGAAGTCCAGCACGGACAGCTTCAGCCGGTCGCCGCCGGCGAAGCCGAGGGTGAACATGCTGGAGCCGGCCTCCCGGAAGGAGGTCGTCCAGGACAGCGGGGACAGCGCGTACAGCAGCAGACCGAAGGCGAGCAGGGCTCCGGCGAGCCAGCCGGTGAGCATCCCGATCAGCATCAGCGGGGCGAGCCAGGTCTGGGCCCGGTCGATGGCGTCGTACCCGCCGCCGGGCGTGGTGAGGCGCAGCAGGCGGCGCAGCACCCACCACAGGCGGATCACCAGGCCGGAGTACAGCCCCCGGGGAACCACGAGGGTGCGCAGGACACTGCTGAGGACCAGTGCCAGAACCAGTGCCCCGGCCACACCGGAGAGCCATTCCATGCGGTCATTGTGAACCGCGGCCGGGGCCGCTGCCGGAATCGGCCGCGCTCAGCCCGCCGCGCGGGCCAGCAGGGTGCGTACCCCCTCGGAGGTGAGCGTCAGGCCGTGATCGGAGCTGCCGTCGATGGTGAGCGAGATGTCGTCGGCCGGCCACTGGGAGGCGAGCGCGCCCAGGGGCACGAGGCGGTAGCGGGAGACGAAGGGCAGCAGCTCGGCCATCTCCAGTTCCGAGGTGAACACCGGCACGACGGGGTTGTCCCCCGGCCTCTCCAGGACGGGCAGTGCCACCGCGGAGGGGTCGGTGGCGTCCTCGGCGGCGGCGTCGTCCGGCACGGGGAGCAGCACGTCGCTGCTGGCGAGCGTGTACAGCGCGGCCGGGTCCTCGGCGTTCTCGGCCAGCGCGTCCAGCGCCTGCTGGGCCGGCGTCGGCATGTCGTCGTACGCGGGTGTCTCCATGGCAGATCCCCTGCTAGCGGCGGTCGTGCGGTCGCCCGTTGGCACTCGGCCGCGGGCGCGGTCCTGAGCGCGTACCCAGCAGGCCCGGGGGCATGCCGACCGGATGGAGCCTGGCGGATGACGGTGCGGCGAACCGTGGCGGATCCCGAAGGGTGACCGCGGGTGCCGGTCGGCCGACCGGGACATCGGCGTCGGCGACCGTGCTGCCTGGGCCGAACGTGTTCAGCGTGCAGACGCCAGGGCCGGTGCCGGGCGTCGAGGATCACGGGCGTCCTGCCCGGACGCTCGACCGCCTGGCCGACGATCACGGTCTCGACGCCGTCGACGCGAAGCCCGCCCAGGTCCCGCGTTGACGAACCGGTAGAGGTGCGTCAGGTCGCGCACCCGGACCGCGACGTGCGGGTTGGCGGCGCCGGTGGTGGCGAACGCGCCGTGCACCGCCGGGTGGCGGGCCGGGGTCCGGTCGACCGCGTCGAGCCGGTCGAGGGCGACGCGCATCATGACCGTTGGCGTCGATGTCCGGTCCGAGCCGCCGTGGGTCGACGACAACCTGGGTGAGCAGGCGTCCGGTCTCCCCGAGCCGGGCGACGCGTCGGCGCACAGTGGACTCGGGGCGGCCGGTGCGCGCGGCCACGGCCGCCGGGGCCCGTGCGTCGTCGCCGAGGGCGGGCAGGACGGCGCGGTCGACGTCGGGTTCGCCGGGCGCGGGCGGGCGGGTGGGGCTCAGGGCGGTGCGTTCGGCATCGGTCAGGACGTCGTGCACCGCCGCCGGACGCCGGGACGCCTTCTGGCAGTTCGGCCGGGACGCCGCCGACCTGCGCCCGGCGCCCTGGTCGCCCGGGAGGCGGGCGTGGTGCTCAGCGACGCCTGCGGCAAGGCCTGGACGGCCGCCTCGGACAGCTTCCTCGTCACCTCGGCCGGGCTGCACGGCCACTTGGTGGAGGCCTTGCGTCTCGGGTGATGCCGCGCCGGGCCCGCAACTCGCCCCGGGGCTGCTCGGCCGGGCGGGCCGTCAGGCGCCGAGGAGTTCGGCGAAGCGCTGGGCGCCGATGTTGCCGCCGGAGAGGATGACGCCGATCCGGCGGGGAAGCGGCTCCACGCGGTGGGCCAGCAGGGCGGCCAGGGCGCTCGCGCCGCTCGGTTCGACGACGTTCTTCAGGCGCTCGAAGGCGAACCGCATCCCCTCGCGGATCTGGTCGTCGTCGACCAGGGTGATGCCGTCGAGCAGCCGCCGGTTGATGGAGAAGGTGAGTTCGCCGGGGATGTCCGCGGCCTGGCCGTCGGCGATGGTGCGGGGCACGGGGATGGAGACGCGCCGGCCGGCCTCCAGGGACCGCTTGGTGTCGTCCCCGGCCTCCGGTTCCACGCCGATCACCCGGATGTCCGGCAGGAGGCCCTTCGCCGCGGTCGCGCTTCCGGCGATCAGCCCACCGCCACCGACCGGCACGACCAGGGCGTCCAGGTCGCCGGCCTCCTCGATCAGTTCCAGGGCCGCCGTTCCCTGCCCGGCGATGACGTGGGGGTGCTCGTACGGCGGGATCAGCTCCAGGCCGCGGTCGGCGGCGAGGGCCTCTCCGATCGCGACCCGGTCGCCGGTGTAGCGGTCGTAGGTGACGATCTCGGCGCCGTACCCGGCCGTCGCCTCCAGCTTGGCGCGGGGTGTGTCCTCGGGCATCAGGATGACGGCGGTGGTGCCGAGCTCACGGGCGGCCAGCGCGACGGCCTGGGCGTGGTTGCCGGAGGAATAGGCGGCGATGCCCTTGGCCAGGCGTTCCGGGGACAGCCGGGACGCGGCGTTGTAGGCGCCCCGGAACTTAAAGGCGCCGACCCGCTGGAGGTTCTCGCACTTGACGAAGACCTCGGCGCCCACCAGCTCGTCCAGGGTCCGCGAGCGCAGCACGGGCGTCCGGTGGGCGACGCCCTTGATCCGTGCGGCGGCGTCGCGGACGTCGTCGAGGCTGACGGGCGGGGTGTCGGGCATGTTCGAACTCCGTTCTGGGCGCTGCCGGCCGCTGCGGTCGACGGAAGCCGGATGTTGCCGGATGCCGGATGCTGAACCTTCCGGGCTGGATTCATTGTCCAGCATCTAGACAGAAAGTCCAGCCCCGGCCCCCCGGTCGTTTCCGGGACCGGCAGCGCTCAGCCGGAGTCGTGGGCCTGCCCGGCCTCAGAGCACCTGACCGGGGTCACCGGGCTTGATGCGCCCGCGCCACGCGCCGGTCTCGCCGCCGCGGTGCTCGATGTAGTCCTTGAAGCGGCGCATGTCTCCCTTGACCCGCCGGTCGATCATCCCCAGGGCGTCCGCGCCCTTCTCCGCCATGCCTTCCGGCTCGATGTCCATGACGAGCTCCACGCGCGTGTGCGTGTCGTCCAGGCGCTGGAAGCGGACCGACCCCTTCTGATCGGTGTCGCCGCTGATGGTGCGCCACGTGATCCGCTCGTCGGGGAGCTGGTCGACGATCTCGGTGTCGAACTCGCGCTTCACTCCGCCGATCTTGGTGGTCCAGTGGTTGTGGCGGTCGTCGAGCTGCCTGACCTCCTCCACTCCCTCCATGAACTTCGGGAACTGCTCGAACTGCGTCCACTGGTTGTAGGCGGCGTGGAGGGGGACCTCGACCTCAACCGTTTCCTTGACCGTGCTCATGAGTCCTCCTTCATGGGTCGGATTTCATCGACCGGCTCTCGCCGGCCGGCCTACGGGTACCCCGGTGACCGGCCCGATCACAGGGGTGCGGGGATCGGCCCGGACAGATCGGCGCGATGGCCGGTCTCGCGGGTGTGGGGCACGCTGGTGGCATGAGCCCATGGCGGAACGTGGCAGCTCTGCGGCAGTCGTGGCAGTCGAGCCATGCGCTGCTGCTGCTTCCGATCGCGCTCATCGCGGTGATCACCGTGGTGGACATCCGCACGCCCGAGGACGTCCATCTGGGGCCCGCGCTGGTCATCGCCCCCGCGCTCACACCGTCGCTCGCGGGGCCCGTGGCGACCGGCCTGGTGGGTGTGCTCGCGATCGCGGCCCAATTCGTCATCGCGGTCTTCCACGGCGGGGTGGCCACCACGAACCACATCGTGCAGCTCATCACGCTCGCCGTGCTGACCGTCATGGTGGTGGTCTACAGCATGATCCGCGACCGGCGGCGCGCCCAGCTGGCGCAGGTCCGGTCGGTGGCCGAGGCCGCCCAGCACGTCCTGATGTGGCCACTGCCGGAGCACATCGGCCCGCTGCGGATCGCCTCGCTGTACATGGCCGCCGAGGACGAGGCGCAGATCGGCGGCGACCTGTACGCCGCCACCCGGTGCGACAGCACCGTACGCGTCATGATCGGCGACGTGCGCGGCAAGGGTCTCGCGGCGATCGGCGAGGCCGCGCTGCTGCTGGGCGCCTTCCGGGAGGCCGCGCACCGGCAGACTTCCCTGTCCGCGCTGGCCACCACCCTGGAGCAGAGCATGACCCGGTACAGCGCCGACTTCGAACCACCCGAAGAGGCCGGTGAACGCTTCGCCACCGCCCTGTTCGTCGAGATTCCCGACACCGATCCGACCACCAGGATGACCAGCTGCGGCCATCCTCCCCCGCTGCTGCTCAGCCCGGGTCACGTGGTCACCGTGCCGAGCCTGCACCCCTCGCCCCCACTGGGCGTCGGGGTGGCGGGCTCGGCGGAGCACACGCTGGACGTGTTCTCCTTCGAGCCCGGCGACACCCTCCTGCTCTACACCGACGGCGTCATCGAGGCCCGCGACGCCGACGGCCGCTTCTATCCGCTGGCGGAGCGCGTCGCGCGCTGGACCGAGGCCGGCCCCGAGGCGCTGATGCACCACATCCGCCGTGACCTCCTCACCCACACCGGAGGCCAACTGGACGACGACGCGGCCCTCATCGCCCTCCACCGCACGCCCACGGTCCAGCGCCGGCACGAGCGGCATCCCTCCTTCGCGGGGCTGCACCACGGCTCCGGTGCCCGGCCCCGGCCCTGATGACCGGACGGGGACGGCGACGCGGAGCGTCAGCGGTCCAGTTCCTCCTGGATCGGCGTCTTGGGCTCTTCCCGCAGATGCTGGGACAGCCCGGGCTTGCCGCCCTCGCGGGCCTGTTCGGCACGCTGCGTGGCATTGAGTCCGAGGTCCGAGTCCGGGTCCACCCGGACCGACCGGGCCACCTCCTCGCGGCTGGCGTACTGCTCCGGCGGGATGCCACGCAGCGCCTTGACCACCTCTTGCGAGGCGCCCGACGAACGCGCCGCGTCGACCAGCTGGTCCTTGCC
Organism: Streptomyces sp. NPDC054834; assembly: GCF_053611185.1. NCBI lineage: Bacteria > Bacillati > Actinomycetota > Actinomycetes > Kitasatosporales > Streptomycetaceae > Streptomyces > Streptomyces sp. NPDC054834. Next base: position 109,515 of record NZ_JBSGZV010000031.1, read on the forward strand.
GGCCGGGAAGTCGACATCCTTGATCGCGCCCAGCACCTCCGGAACGCTGGTGTGTGCCATGGTTCGGTCCTCCTTCCGCACCTGTCCAACGGTGTGCCTGGTGTTTGCTGTGGGGCGGCGAGTACCCGGGGGCCCGTGGGTGGACACCCGATCACCCGCGGGTGCGGAACACCTCCTGCGACATGCGCAGGCGGAGCTCCTCCAGCGTGCTCAGCTGCCGTTCGGCCCGGGCGAGCAACTCGTCGAGCTGCCGCGCGTCGAGGCGCCCGTCCACGTCCGCCAGCGGACGCAGCGCCCGCCAGCCGGCCGCCTTTCCCTCGACGCCGAGCCGGAGGAACTCAAGCTCGAGGACCGAGGAGAGCGGCGACCGGGCGACGATGCGCCCGTTGGGCTTCAGCCGTCCCGCACACTCGGCGGCGGCCGCCGCCACGACCTTGTACCGGCGCTTCGGGACCCCGAGCCGGTCCATGATGGCCAGCAGGCTCTCGCGATCCTCGGCGATCTCCCGCGCGATCCGTTCCAGCACGTCACCGAGCGGAGGGCCCTGGTGCGCCCGCGCCAGGTACCCGGCGCGGCGGGTGCCGACGGTGGATCCCGCCAGGTGGTCGTTGAGGTAGATGCCGAGCAGGTCCATCCGCAGCGCGCCGGCCGGCCGCGACCTGGTCGTTCCACTCCTCGGGACGTCGTGAGTACTCACCGCGGCCTCCTCGTCGAACCGGGCCCCCGCGTTCACCGAGGCCCCGGGTACCCACCCGAAGGCCCGAAAAGCCGGAATTGTCCCCCTGAGCGTGGGTACCTGGGCAGTCCGGCGTCCCTTCCGGCGCCGGTGTCACCGAGAACACTGGAACATCTCACCGCCTGGAGGAGCCATGGCGGCTGTCAGGCCCACCGATCTACAGAAAGCCCTGTCCGGCGCGGAGTACCCGGCCGACCGGGAACAGCTCCGGAAGGTCGCGGAGAAGAACCACGCTCCGAGCGAGATCACGGAGCGCATCTCCCACCTCGGGAAGAAGGAGTTCCAGAACCCGGCCGAGGTCAGCAAGGCCGTGTTCAAAGAGAAGTGACAGCACCTACGGACGCGTCGGCCGGAGCCTCGGGC
>NZ_JBSGZV010000032.1:0-73928 GCF_053611185.1 Streptomyces sp. NPDC054834
CCCCCACGGGTGGCGGCCCTCAGCGTTACCGATCTCAGCCGACCACGATCACCACGACGCCGCCGGTGTTGAAGCCGTTGCGGAAGCCGAAGCCGTTGTTGAAGCCGTTGTTGAAGCCGTTGTTGAAGCCGCAGTTGTTGAAGAAGCGGTTGCTGCGGTCGAAACAGCCGAAGTTGGTGGGTGCCTTGGTCGCCTTCGACGGGGCGGCCGCCGAGGCCGTACCCGCCGTCCCGATCGTGGCGCCGCCGGCCATCAGAACGCTGATCGCGGAGACCGCGAAGAGACGCCTCGCGCGTTGTGCTTTCATGAGTGAACCTCCTTCCATCCCCTCGTGCGGTCTTCTGGGCACGAGACGGATGGCCGCGGCCGCCGGGCTATGAGTCGGCGCGGTCGTAGGTGGTGCCGCCAGGTACAGAAGCAGGGCTGAATGCAGCCCCCGAAGCGGCTCTCACCTGAAAATCCTAGCCGTGCATCGGCCACCCGGCATCCCGTGCAACCATCCGCGCCTCCCAGGCTTCCTACTGTCGGGGAGCATCCCTCCCGGCGCCGATGGCCGCGAGACGGACGCGGATCGGACGAGAGACGGACGAGAGAGGTTGCACGGGGATGACCGAACAGGACGACTGGGAGCGGGAGTTCGACCACAGATGGGCGAGCTCGGCCGAGCACAAGGAGCCGTCCGCCCGGGCCCGGATGCTGGCCGCCCGGTGGAAGGAGAATCCGCCGGACCCGGCACCGTTCCGCGCGGACCCGGACCGCGTGGCGCCGCGCCGGTCGTCGTGGATATCGACGGCCGTGGTGCTGGGCTGCGTGGCCGGGGTGATCGTTCTGCTCGGTTACGCGCAGATGCGGGCCTACCGGTGACGCACTGACCGTCGGTGACGCTCAGGGACGCCCGCTCACAGGGACCTTTTGCTGCTCCTAGGACCGTTCGGAACCTCTTCATGGGAATCCGCGGGTGCACACTGGACAGCGGGACGAGTGCCTGACTGCGGGGTGATGCAAGATGCAGAGCCGCTTCCGGAGCGACCGGCGGTTGACCGCGCGCATGGGGCTCACACTGTTCCTGCTGGGGCTGCTTTACGTGGGGTTCGTCGCCGCGCTGATCGTGTTGCTGAAGTCCTGGGTGCTGGTCGCGGTGGTCGCGGCGGCGCTGCTCGGGGCCCAGTACTGGTTCTCCGACCGGATCGCGTTGTTCGCGATGCACGGGCGGGTCGTGGAGCGGGACGAGTATCCCGAGCTGCACGCGGTGATCGACCGGCTGTGCGCCATCGCGGACATGCCGAAGCCGGTCGTCGCCGTCTCCCGCATGGACATGCCGAACGCGTTCGCGACCGGGCGGAACGCCGACAACGCCGTGGTCTGCGTGACCACCGGGCTGCTCAGACGGCTGGAGCCGGCGGAGCTGGAGGGCGTGCTCGCACACGAGCTGTCGCACGTGGCGCACAAGGACGTCGCGGTGATCACGATCGCCTCGTTCCTCGGTGTGATCGCGGGCCTGATCGTGCGGTTCGCGTTCTACTCCGGCCTGTTCGGCGGAGGCCGCAGGGACCAGAACACCGCCGCGGTGCTCGCCCTCGTGATGGCGGTCTCGGCGGCCGTGTACGCCATCAGCTTCCTGCTCATCCGGGCGCTGTCCCGCTACCGGGAGCTGGCCGCGGACCGCGCGGCGGCGCTGCTGACCGGCCGTCCGTCGGCGCTGGCCTCCGCGCTCACCAAGGTCACCGGCGACATCGCCCGGATCCCGACGGACGACCTGCGCACGGCCCAGGCCTTCAACGCCTTCTACTTCACCCCCGCGCTGGGCTCCGAGCCCGGGCTGTCCCGGCTCTTCTCCACCCACCCGAGCCTGGAGCAGCGGCTGGAGCAGCTGGCCCGGATCTCCGGCGAGCTGGGTGAGGCGGCGCGGCCGGGCAGGGCGGGATGAGCATGGGGCTCCTGGACATCCTCCTCGGCCGCACGAAGCCGGTCGCCCCCGACCTCGACCAGCTGTTCGCGCTGCCCTCGGCGGCCGTGACCCTGGAGGCCGCGGCCGGGTTCACACCGACCGGGGGCGGCGCGGTGTGCTTCGCGACGGTCGAGGGCGCGGCCTTCGAGCAGACGCACCGGGAGGTCCAGGCGCTCCTCGACGCGGACACGGACCGCACCGGCCCACCGGTGCAACTGCGCCAGGACGACTACGGCTACTCCTGGCTGGTCTCCGAGCGCACCCCCGACCAGCTGCCCCAGCTGGTCAACGACCTGCACGCGGTGAACAGCTCCATGGAGGTCAACGGCTTCGGCCCCCAGCTGCTGTGCTCCCTGGCGGGCTTCCAGGACGACGCCGGGCGCCGGCTGGCGCTGGTGTACCTCTACAAGCGGGGCACCTTCTACCCCTTCGCCCCGCTGGCCGGCACGACCCAGCGGCGCGACAACGCCCTCGAGCTGCGGATCAAGGCGGCCCTCGCGAACGACCTGCGCATCGAGCAGGACCTGAGCCGCTGGTTCCCGGTCTGGGGAGCCCCCGCCCTGTGACCGGGGGCTCCCGCCGGGCCTGTCAGCTCTTCTTCGCGCGCTCCTGGCGCCGGGCCTCGAAGGGGCGCTCGCGGCGGTAGCGGCGCTCCCACTTGGCCTGGCGGTCACGGCGCTCGCGGTACGCCCGGTACGTCGCGGGCGCACCCGCTCCCCCGGCCGACGGGGCGGCACCGCCCGAGGACGACGCCGACGACGCGCTCACGCCGTACCGCACGTACAGGAAGAGCAGGGCGGCCGCGGCGAGCCACCAGGTGTGGTTTCCGAATCCCAGGACGACCAGGACGACCGCCCCGGACATGACGATGGTGCCCATCTCGGGCCTCCGTTTCCGTGGGTTCGCATTCAGCGTAGGGAGGCGATCACTGGGCGTGCATCCCGTTTTTCCGTGAGTGAATGGGCGCCATGACCGATCCCACCTCCTTCACGCCTTTCACGTACGCGTACGACGCTGAACGACTCGCCGGTGTCCACGGCGGCGGGCCCGGCCGGGCCGCCGTCGTCCTGCTGCACGGCGCCGGCAAGGCAAGCGAGGAGCGGTTGCGGCCGCTGCTCGGGGAGTTCGTCGCCCGGGGCTGCCGCGGGCTCGCCTTCGACTTCTCGGGCCACGGCAACAGCACCGGCTCGTTACGGGAGTTGAGTCTGCGGCGGCGCTTCGAGCAGGCGGTCGCGGTGATCGACGCGCAGGTGCCGGCGGCCGAGCCGCTGGTGCTGGTCGGGTTCAGCATGAGCGGCCAGACGGTGGCGGACCTCGCCCGGCAATACGGGGACCGGGTGGCCGCCCTGGGGCTGTGCGCGCCTGCGGTGTACGCCCCGGAGGCGTGGGACGTGCCCTTCGGCGACGGGGACGGGCGGTTCAGCGGGATCATCCGCACGCCCGGCGGCTGGCGCCGGTCGGCCGCCCTGGAGACGCTGCGGGCCTATGAGGGCCGGGCGGTGCTCGCGGTGCCCGGCACGGACGCGGTCATCCCGCCGGAGGTGACGGAGGCCGTCCAGGACGCGCTGTCCGCGCACGCCCAGTTCACCACGTTCGACCTCCCGGACGCCGAGCACCGGTTGGGCCTGTGGTTCCGCGACCACGCGGACGACCGGCGGGACTTCGTGGACGCCCTGCTGACCGGTCTCGGCGACCGGGGCTGGACGGCCACCCTGGGCTGGACGGCCAAGCAACTGCCCGAGGGCCGTACGGTCACCGGCTCCCGCTTCCTGCGGGGCGGCTGGAGCGCCCAGATGCGCGGCCTCACCCTCGACGACGGCACCGGGCTGGTCCTGCGCACGTTCGTGAAGCCCTTCTTCCGCCGCCACGCGCCCGGTCTGCTGGCGCGGGAGGCCGACGTGCTGACGCTGCTCGCCGGGGAGGACGGGATCCCGGCGCCCGCCCTGGTGGCGGTGGACGCCACCGCCGAACTCTGCGACCACCCTTCCCTGTTGATGACCAGGCTGCCCGGCGGGGTCAGGGCCGACGAGCCGGGCGCGGCGGAGCTGGAGCGCCGCCTGGACCTGCTCGCCGCACAACTGGTCCGGATCCACCGGGTGGTTCCCGCTGAGCGGCCGCGCCCGTACCAGGCGTGGACCTCTCCGGAATGGGTGCGCACACCAGGGGGCGCCCTGTGGGACCGGGCCGTGGACGTCATCCGGCGCGACCCGCCACCGTACGACGGCTGCTTCCTGCACCGGGACTTCCACCCCGGGAACGTGCTGTTCACCGGCGCGGGCGAGGAGCTGCGGGTGTCGGGCGTGGTGGACTGGGTGGAGACCTCCTGGGGTCCCGCCGACCTCGACGTCGCCCACTGCTCGACCGCCCTGGCGCTGCTGCACGGCCCGGAGCACGGGCTGGGCTTCCGGGACCGCTACGAGGCGCACGGCGGCCGCCGGCAGGCAGCGGGGCGGGACCATCTGTACTGGCGTCTGCTCGACGCCCTGGCCTACTCCCCCGACGCGGCGAAACTGGCCGGTCCGTGGCGCGAGCTGGGCCGGACCGATCTGACGCCCGCGGTGCTCGCCGGACGCCTGGAGGCGTACGTCCGCGGCCTGCTGGAGCGCTACGGCTGAGCGTGAGCGCCGCCGTTCACCTTCCCGGCGCGGCCCTGACCAGGCCCGCCGCGACGGCCGCGGTCAGGACCGCGTGGTCGGCGACGGTCCGGTCGGCATAGCCCAGGAAGGCGAACGGCGAGTCGGCCATGCGCCCGTACCGGACCGGCAGCGGGCTTGGGCGGAGCGGGAGACGTGCTTGCGGGCGGCCCTGCCGCGCTGGGCGCGGTCGGCGGGGGTGGTCATGGGGTGATCCGCCTCCCTCCGCTCGCGTCTCGCGTCACCTTCTGATCGAAGTGAAGGCGGGCGGCCTGGTGACCGCATGCCCCGGTACGGCGAACGGCTGACGGGCGGGACCCGGCCCCGGTTGTCGGTGGGCTCGGCGAAGATGAACGCGGGCACTGATGGCTGACGGGTGGAGGTCGGAGATGAGCGGCGGGCGGCGACGCCATGTTGAGGCGGCGGAACGGCGGGCCCGGCTGGCCCTGCGCCACCGGCTGGCGGGTACGGAGCGGGCGGGGGGTCCGGAGGAGGTCACCGCCTCGCTGGTGGCGCTGCACGGCACGGACCCGGCGACGGTGTTCGTGGCGGTGGGCGCGCGGCTGGCCGAGCCGGCGAAGACCGTGCCCGAGACCGAGCGGGCGCTGTACGAGGACCGCACGCTGGTACGGATGCACGGCATGCGGCACACGGTGTTCGTGTTCCCGACGGACCTGACGGCCGTGGTGCACGCGTCGACGGCCCTGGACGTGGCCGCACGCGCCCGGGCCACGCTGGTCAAGGACATGGCGAAGGGCGGCGGGCCGGACGCCGCGTGGCTGGCGGAGGTGGAGGGGTCGACCCTGGCCGCGCTGTCCCGGCGCGGCCAGGCCACGGCGACGGAACTGGCCCAGGAGGAACCCAGGTTGCGGGAGCAGTTCGTCTACGCGGCCGGCAGGAGCTACGAGGCGATGCACACGGTCTCCGGCCGCCTCCTGCGTCTCCTGGGCGTGGAGGGCAAGGTGGTCCGCGGCCGGCCGCTCGGCTCCTGGACCTCGAGCCAGTTCCGCTGGGCGGTGGCACCCGAACACCCCGAACTGGACCCCGCCGAGGCCCGCACCGCCCTGCTCCGCCGCTGGCTCACCGCGTGCGGTCCGGCGACCGAGGCCGACCTGAAGTGGTGGACGGGCTGGCGGGTGACGGACGTGCGGGCGGCGCTGCGGGCGATCGGGGCGGAGGAGGTCTCCCTGGACGAGGGGGTCGGGTACGTCGTCCCCGGCGACTCCGATCCCGTCACCGGGCCGGATTCTCCCTGGGCGGCCCTCCTCCCCGGGCTGGACCCGACGGCGATGGGCTGGCAGCAGCGTGACTGGTACCTCGCGCCGGAGTTTCGGCCACCGCTGTTCGACGGCAGCGGGAACGTGGGGCCGACGGTGTGGTGGGACGGGCGGGTCGTGGGGGGCTGGGCTCAGCGGGCGTCCGGTGAGATCGTCTGGCGGTTCCTGGACGAGGGGGTGCGCCGTGCGGCGGAGCCCGCGGTGGCGGCGGAGGCGGAACGGCTGCGGGGGTGGTTGGGCGATGCCAGGGTGACCCCGCGTTTCCGGACGCCGTTGGAACGGGAGCTGTCGGCTTGACGGTTGCCCGGGGCGGTGGCTCGGCGCGACTGCCCGCAGCCAAGGCGGCTACGGGCGGTCGCGCCGACCGGTCAGCGCGAGTACCGCATCAGCGCCCGCACCATGTGGCACGTGGTGTCCGACGGCGGGTGGATTCCGATGCGCTCCGCCGTGCTCCGGATCGTCTCGTTGCGGGCCTGGTTCGGCACGTAGACGCCGGAGTCGAGCAGGGCGATGGCGAGGCGCATGGCCTTGAGGCGGCGGTTGTGGGTGACGTACCACTCGCGGGGACGTCCGGGCGGCAGCGGGCGCTTCATGACGGACGGGGCGGCAGCGGGCACAGGCATCCTCCTGTCGCGGTAAGGGCGTTGCGCGGGGACCCGGCAACACCCTCGAACACTGCTTCTATTCTACGACCCGCCACTGACAAAAGCCCCTGGCCACAAGGGCCTTCGCCGGGTCTCTGGCGTACCGTTGACCCCATGGAAATCTGGATCAACCCGGCCTGCTCCAAGTGCCGCAGCGCCATCAGCCTGCTCGACGCCGAGGGTGCCGAGTACACCGTCCGCCGCTACCTGGAGGACGTGCCGAGCGAGGACGAGATCAGGGGCGTACTGGAGCGGCTCGGGCTGGAACCGTGGGACATCACCCGGACCCAGGAGGCCGACGCCAAGGAGCTCGGGCTCAAGGAGTGGCCGCGGGACGACTCCGCGCGCGACCGCTGGATCACCGCCCTCGCCGAGCACCCCAAGCTCATCCAGCGTCCGATCATCACGGCGGACGACGGCACGGCGGTGGTGGCCCGCACGGACGAGGCCGTACAGGACGCCCTGACCAGGAAGTGAACTTCACTGTGACACACGCCACTTGAGAAGACTCGTGTAACCGCTGAGTAACTCCGTTCGGTATCTCGTACATAGCGGCGTACGCTCCCCTACCTCTTCAGGAGGCGCGAATGTCCCGCAGGAGAAGGCTCGGCAAGAAGAAGACGATCGCGCTGCTGGTCAGTGCCGCGGCGGTGGCGGGAGGCGGCGCCTTCGCCCTGGCATCCACCTCGAACGCCGCGCAGAGTCCGCAGAAGGCGAACACCCTGTCGTCGGCCGCGGATTCGACCGTCTGCCAGGGGCTGGCCACGGCCCTCGGCAACAACCAGAAGTTCATCGACGGTCAGAACGCCAATCCGGACGCGCAGTCGCAGGCCAGGATCGCCAACCGCCAGGCGGTCATCGAACAGATCAAGGTGCAGCAGAAGGCGTCCGGGTGCGTCGTTGGGGAGTCGGCTCAGGGCTCCCAGGCGACGCAGTCGGCGCAGGCCGGCCAGCAGGCCGGTCAGGCGGCCGGTCAGGCGGCCGGTCAGCAGACCGCGCAGCCCTCGCAGAGCGCCACCGCGGGAAACACCGGCGACGGCGCTGCCGCGGCCTCCGGCCAGCAGGTCTGCAAGGGCTCCACCGTGACGCTCTCCGGCGAGGGCGGTGCCCCGGCGGCCTCCAGTAACCAGTTCCCGGCGGGGACCACGCTGAAGGTCACCAACCTGGACAACAACAAGTCCACGACGGTGAAGGTCACCTCGGTCTCCGGCAGCTGTGTGCTGCTGAACAACGCGGCCTTCGAACAGGTCCGCGAGTCCGGCAAGTTCCTCATCCGCCGTGCGGTGATCGAGAAGGTGGGGTGACGCTCAGGCCGACAGGAACCGGGTGAGGTGACCGGCCAGACCGGCGGGTGCCGCCTGCGGCAACGCGTGGTGCGAGACCTCCGGGAGCACGACCGTCTCGACGCGCGGCAGCAGCGCGCCGGCCCGGTCCGCCACCTCGTATGTGATGGGGGTCCCCCCGCTCGAGCGAAGCCGAGAGTGGGGGAGGGTCCTGCTGCTCCCGCCCAGGAGCAGCAGGACCGGCATGTCCAGGCCCCGCAGCGCGTGCGGCATCGGACGCGGCCCGGTCACCGGCTTCACGGCGGGGAAACCGGCGGCCGCCTCCTGGAGGCGCAGCCAGTCGGCGTCCAGGGCCGCTCCCCCGGTCTCCCAGTCCAGGAAGGCGCGGACCCGGCGGGGCGAGGGCCGCAGCAGCATCGGCAGCGCGTGGATCAGGTACGCCGCCTTGAACCCGGCGAAGCACTGGGTCGGGTCCAGGAGGAACAGGCGGCGCACCCGGCCGGGCGCGCGCAGCGCGTAGTGCAGCGCGATCCAGGCGCCGTGGGAGTGCCCGCCGAGGTCCGTCTCCGCCACCCCGAGTCCGTCGAGCAGGGCGTCCAGCCACCCCGCCAGGTCGGCGACCGTACGGGGGTGACGGCCGGCGGCCGGTGCGCTGCGGCCGGGGGCTCCGATCAGGTCGACGGCGAGGACGCGCCGGGTGCGGGCCAGTTCGGCGGCCTGGCCGTACCAGGAGGCGGAGGTCGCCCCGCCGCCGCCCGGCAGAAGCAGCAGCGGAGGCGCGTCGCGCGGGCCGCAGGCGTTGACGTGGGTATCGCCGAAGGGTGTTCCGACGGTCAGCGTCTCCCGCTCCGCCGGCCACTTCGCCAGGACCTCGTCGTACGCGACCCGGAAGGCGTCACTGTCGTATCCGGCCATGCAGACCCCCTATCATCTCGCTCAGCGAGATACTCGCTGAGCGAGGCGAGATGATAGCCGGACCCCGGAGGGACACCGCATGCCGGCCGTGGAACCAGGCCCCGAGATGGAGATCGTCCACCTGCTGCACGCGGTGGCGGTCGAACTCGGGCTGCACAGCGCGCGGTTCGCGAACCGCAACGGCATGCACCCCACCGACGTACGCGCGCTGATCGCCCTGATGGACGCCCGCCGGGCCGGGGAGGAGATGACCGCCGGGCGACTGGGCGCCGCGCTGGGACTCAACTCGGCGGGAACCACGGCGCTGCTGGACCGGCTGGAGCGGGCGGGGCACGTGCGGCGGGTGCGCGGCGAGCGGGACCGGCGGAAGGTCACCGTCGAGGTGGACGAGCGCGCGGTCGAGCTGGGGTGGGCTTTCTTCGGGCCGCTGATCGAGCGGTCGGTGGAACTGCTGCGCGGCTACGACGAGCACCGGCTGGCCGCGATCCGGGACTTCCTCGGCGGGGTGCGGGAGGCGGCCACCGAGGGTGAATGACCGGGGGCGAATGACACCCCTTACCCCGCCGGGCCCCTCCTCACAACGTGAGCCTGGGCACAGAACCACCAGGTAACACGGGGTTCACACTCGAGCAATGATCGGGAAATCGCCTGTTGACAGTCTGCCGGGCGACAACGGCGGCGCCCCAGTGCCGCAGCGCCGCAGCACCCGCAAGTGCGCCTAGACACACCCCGAAGGATGTGGCCCCGTGAGCTTCAAGGCTGAGTACATCTGGATCGACGGCACCGAGCCGACGGCCAAGCTGCGTTCCAAGACGAAGATCCTCGGGGACTCCGAAAAGTCGGCCAAGACCGAGGAACTGCCGATCTGGGGCTTCGACGGGTCCTCCACCAACCAGGCCGAGGGACACGCCTCCGACTGTGTGCTCAAGCCGGTCTTCTCCTGCCCGGACCCGATCCGCGGCGGTGACGACATCCTCGTCCTGTGCGAGGTCCAGAACATCGACTTCACCCCGCACGCGTCCAACACGCGCGCCGCGCTGGCAGAGGTCGCCGAGCGGTTCGCCGCGCAGGAGCCGATCTTCGGCATCGAGCAGGAGTACACCTTCTTCGACGGCTCCCGCCCGCTGGGCTTCCCCGAGGGTGGCTTCCCCGCCCCGCAGGGCGGCTACTACTGCGGTGTCGGTTCCGACGAGATCTTCGGCCGCGAGATCGTCGAGGCCCACCTGGACAACTGCCTCACGGCGGGCCTGGGCATCTCCGGCATCAACGCCGAGGTCATGCCGGGCCAGTGGGAGTTCCAGGTCGGCCCGCTGTCCCCGCTCGAGGTCGCCGACCAGCTGTGGGTGGCCCGCTGGCTGCTCTACCGCACCGCCGAGGACTTCGGCATCTCCGCCACCCTCGACCCCAAGCCGGTCAAGGGCGACTGGAACGGCGCCGGCGCGCACACCAACTTCTCCACCAAGGCGATGCGCGAGGGTTACGACGCGATCATCACCGCGTGCGAGTCGCTCGGCGAGGGCTCCAAGCCGCTGGACCACGTCAAGAACTACGGCGCCGGCATCGACGACCGCCTCACCGGTCTGCACGAGACCGCCCCGTGGGACAAGTACTCCTACGGCGTCTCCGACCGCGGCGCCTCGGTCCGCATCCCGTGGCAGGTCGAGAAGGACGGCAAGGGCTACATCGAGGACCGTCGTCCCAACGCCAACGTCGACCCGTACGTGGTGACCCGCCTCATCGTCGACACCTGCTGCGCCGCGCTGGAGAAGGCCGGCCAGGCCTGATCCGCCCTGCGTTCCCCCCAGGGGCGCCCGCCGTGACGGCGGGCGCCCCTGCTGCTTGCCGTCCGGGCATGTCGTCGGAGCTTGCCGTCGGAGCTAGTCGTCCGAGGAGTGAGAGAAGGCTCCTGTGACGAGCCCGTGTCTGCTTCAATAAGGACATGGCCAGCTTCCAGAAGTACACCGCGACAGGTCGCCATGACCTCGAGCCCTTCTGGCCTTCCCGTCAGCACCACGACTTCGACCGGGTGTGTTGCCGCGCGATGAACGCGCGGGCCCTCTAAAGCCGTCACCCGGCCTTCGGCCAGCGCGACACGACGTACGTCCTCCCCGACGACCTCCTCGCGCGAAAGAGCTGATCTCTCATGGCGACCACTCGTTCTCTCTCCACCACCGCCGCCGCCCCCTCCGCCCACGGTTCCCGGCACCGGCTGCGTGCCGTCGACCGGGACGAGGTGGTCGACGTCGCGGACTTCCTGCCGCCGGGCGCCACCTGGCTGCCCGCCCCGCAGCACACCCTGCCCACCCTGCCGGGCAGGCCGCCGATGATCGGCTACCTGGTGCTGGTCCCGGCCGACCAGCAGCCGCCGTTCCTGCCCGTCGCGGTGCCCGACCAGCCCGACAGCACCTCCGGCAGCGCCGCCGGCACCGGTGGCGACCAGCTCGTGCGGATCGACACCGTACGGCGCACCGCCAGCGTGGACGGACGCGAACTCGACCTCACCTACCTGGAGTTCGAGTTGCTCGCGCACCTCGTGGCGCACCCGCACCGGGTGCACACCCGCGACCAGCTGGTCACCACGGTCTGGGGCTACGGCCACGTGGGCGACGGCCGCACGGTCGACGTGCACGTCGCCCGGCTGCGCCGCAAGCTCGGCGCCGCACACCGCGGGACCATCCAGACGGTGCGCCGGGTCGGCTACAAGTACGCCCCGCCGACCGGCCGTTGAGCCGTTCCGTCCTCTGCTGAGGGCAGATTCCCGTTCCGTCCCGCGCCCTGAGCGGGCACGATCACCGGCATGAGACTTCTGGTGCTGGGTGGTACGGAATTCGCGGGACGGGCCGTGGCGGAGGCGGCGCTCGGACGCGGCTGGGAGGTGACCGTCTTCAACCGGGGGCGGCACGCGCCTCCCACGGGGGTGCGGTCGCTGCACGGCGACCGCACCCACCCGGAGGGGCTCGCCGCCCTGGCCGGGGACGAGGAATGGGACGCGGTGGTCGACACCTGGTCGGCCGCTCCCCGGGCCGTGCGGGACACGGCGCGGCTGCTGCGGGGCCGCGCCGGGCGGTATGTGTACGTGTCGAGCATCTCGGCCTACGCCTGGCCCCGGGCCGCCGGCTTCACCGAGGACGCGCCCCTCGTCGAGGGCGCCTCGGCCGACGCGGAACAGACCGAGTACCCGCAGGACAAGCGGGGTGGCGAGCTGGCCGCCGTGGCGGCGTTCGGCGCCGACCGGTCGCTGCTGGTGCGGGTGGGGCTGATCCTCGGCCCGTACGAGAACGTCGGCCGGCTGCCCTGGTGGCTGACCCGCGTCGCCCGTGGCGGCCCGGTCCTGGCCCCGGGGCCGCGTGACCTGGCGCTCCAGTACGTCGACGTGCGCGATCTCGCCGAGTGGATCCTGGGCTCGGTGGAGCGCGGGTCGAGCGGGCCGTACAACGTGGTGAGCCCGCAGGGGCACGCCACCATGGGCACCCTGCTCGAGTCCTGCGTGCGAGCCACCGGAGCCTCGGCCGAGCTGCGCTGGACCGCCCCGGAGATCATCCTCGACGCCGGGATCGAACCCTGGACCCAGCTGCCGGTGTGGGTGCCGCCGGACGGCGAGCTGTACGCGGGGGTGCACCGCAGCGACGTCTCGCGGGCGCTGGCCACGGGGCTGGTGTGCCGGCCCGTGGGCGAGACCGTGGCGGACACCTGGGCATGGCTGCGGGAGATCGGCGGCACGGCGCCCATGCGGCCCGACCGGACATTCAAGGGGCTGGATCCGGAGGTGGAGGCCAAGGTGCTCGCCGCGACCGGGGACACGGCGGCCGGGGGTGTACCTGACACCACCCCCTGACACGGGGCTTCGGCCCAGTGCCCGCCGCGCACCCGGTCGGACAGACTGACGCCATGACGAAGAACACGCACAGCGGCGGCGACTTCCGTACCAGGGCACGGGAGGTCGTGCTCGCCGCCGTACGGGGGCTGGTGCTTGCCGTGGTGATGCTGCCGATCTCGGTTCTCTGCTTCACCCTGACCCTGGTCTCCGTCGCGCTGATCCCGATCGGCGTCGGCGTCTTCACCACCCCGTGGATCCTGGGCGGTGTCCGGGACGTGGCGGACACCCGGCGGCGGCTGGCGGCCGAGTGGTGCGGGGTGCGGATACCGTCGGCGTACCGGCCGATACCCGAGGGTGCCAATCCGTGGACGCGTACCTACGCGCTGCTGCGCGACCCGGCCGTCTGGCGCGATGTGCGGTGGCTCCAGGTGGACATGACGGCGGGGTTCCTCACGGCGCTGTTGCCGGCGGTCCTGCTCTTCTACCCCGTCGAGGGGTTCGCGGTGGCGGCCGGGCTGTGGCGGGTGCTCGCGGACGGCCAGACCTACTGGTACGGCTTCGTGCCGGTCACCGACCAGCCGTCCGCGCTCGGCGCGGGTGCCACGGCCGCGGTCCTCCTGGTCGGCGCCTACCACCTCGCCCCGCGCCTGCTGACCGCCCACTTCAAGCTCACCCGCGCAGTGCTGGGGGCCGGACAGGGCGAACTGGCCGAACGGGTCAAGGTGTTGACCGAGACCCGGAAGGACGCCGTGGACACCTCGGCCGCCGAACTGCGCCGCATCGAGCGGGATCTGCATGACGGGGCGCAGGCCCGGCTGGTCGCCGTGGGCATGGACCTCGGCACCATCGAGATGCTCATGGACAAGGACCCGGCGAAGGCCAAGCAGCTCGTCGCGCAGGCCCGGCAGGCGTCCGCGGAGGCCCTGGGTGAGCTCCGCGACCTGGTCCGCGGCATCCACCCGCCGGTGCTGGCCGAACGCGGACTCGGCGACGCGGTACGGGCGTTGGCGCTGCGGCTGCCCATCTCCACCGAGGTGGAGGTGGAGATGGCCGGCCGTGTGGACGCGCCGGTCGAGTCGGCCGCGTACTTCGCGGTGAGCGAGGCGCTCACCAACGCGGTCAAGCACTCCGGCGCCGACCGGATCTGGGTCGACGTCCACCACGCCGAGGGCATGCTGCGGATCACGGTGACCGACAACGGCAAGGGCGGCGCGGTGGTCGGGGCCGGTTCCGGGCTCTCCGGGATCGAGCGGCGGCTGGGTACATTCGACGGCGTCCTGGCCGTCAGCTCTCCCGCGGGCGGTCCCACCATGGTCACCATGGAGATTCCGTGCGTGTTGTCCTAGCCGAAGACCTGTTCCTGCTGCGTGACGGGCTGGTCCGGCTGCTGGAGGCCTACGACTTCGAGATCGCGGCCGCCGTGGAGTCCGGGCCCGAACTGACCCGGGCTTTCGCCGAGTTGCAGCCGGACGTCGCCGTGGTCGACGTCCGGCTGCCGCCCACCCACACCGACGAGGGCCTCCAGTGCGCCCTGCGGGCCCGGCAGGACAGGCCGGGACTGCCGGTGCTGGTCCTCTCCCAGCACGTGGAGCAGCTGTACGCGCGCGAGCTGCTGGCCGACGGCAGCGGCGGGGTCGGCTATCTGCTCAAGGACCGCGTGTTCGACGCGGAGCAGTTCGTGGACGCCGTACGACGGGTGGCCGCGGGCGGTACGGCGATGGACCCGCAGGTGATCCAGCAACTGCTGTCCCGGCGGTCGGCCACCGAGGGGCAGCCGCTGGGCCGGCTGACGCCGCGCGAGCGGGAGGTGCTGGAGCTGATGGCGCAGGGCCGGTCGAACACGGCGATCGCCGCCCAGCTGGTGGTGACGGAACGGGCCATCGCCAAGCACACCGCCAACATCTTCAGCAAACTGGGACTTGAGGTGTCGGACGACGACAATCGGCGCGTCCTGGCGGTGCTCGCGTATCTGGACCGGGATCGTTGACCCGAATTCAGTTTTCTGCAACTTCTGCTGCTCAGGGGCAGGTTGGGGGCAGATCGCGCAGAGAACCTCTGATGAATTTGTGAGACGGCTGAACACGCCTGAGGCGGGGTCCGTATGGAAAGGCGCCGCTTCACTCCTGTCGGGCGCCTCGATGCTGCCCCGCAAGGAAGTCAGAGGAGTTCCATGGGACGCAACACACGCAAACGCCGTACGCCATTGGCCACGAAGGCCATAGCCGCATCGGCGGCCCTAGCGCTCGGTGGGGGCGGGCTGATCTGGGCGAATTTCTACGCTTCGGCGCATGAGTCCAACAACTCGGCGCAGAACCAGACCAAGTCCGCCGCCGCGCAGGTGGCGACGATCGCCTGCCCGGACGTGGGGCAGAAGCTGACGAACGTACCGGCAAACGCCCAGAAGGGCGTGGCAGCGGAGCTGGCGAACCTCGACAAGCAGGTCACCGAGGCCTACGCCAGGCTCGCCTCCACCCGCCAGGCGCAGACCAACGACGCGAGCTTCGTCCAGAACGCGATCGTCGGCCCTCTCAAGGAGAAGCGGGCCGCGACGATCGACCGGATCCGGATCGATGTCCAGCGCGTCGGTGGCAAGTTCGACAGCTCACTGGCCCAGCTCGCCGCCTGCACGACGATGACCGCCAACCAGACCACCGCCGGTGGCCAGCAGAACAACGGCGGCCAGCAGCAGAACGGCGGCCAGCAGCAGAACAACGGTGGCCAGCAGCAGAACGGCGGCCAGCAGAACAATGGCGGCCAGCAGCAGAACGGCGGTCAGCAGCAGGGCAACAACGGCCAGGCCGGCAACGGCCCGACGGCTGCCGACTTCGTGGACATCACGAAGGTCGCGGCGAACGTCCAGGGCAAGCCGCAGAACGGCGGCAACGCCTCCAAGGGCACCTTCACCACCAAGTGCGGTGTGAACGCCAACAAGAACCACAACACCGACAACGTGATCGTGGCGCCCGGCGTGGCCAACGGCGCGCACCACCTGCACGACTACGTCGGCAACCAGAAGGTCAACGCCTTCTCCAGCAACCAGACGTTCCTTCAGGGCGGCACCAGCTGCCAGAACAAGAACGACCTGTCGTCGTACTACTGGCCGGTCGTGCGTCTCCAGAACGGTACGCAGGACTTCGACCAGAACGCGGACGGCGGTGGCAAGGAAGGCAACGTCGGCAAGATCCTGACCCCCGTCCAGGCGGAGATCAAGTACGTCGGCAACCCGCAGAGCAAGGTCGTCGCGATGCCGCAGTTCCTGCGCATCATCACCGGTGACGCCAAGACCACCACCAACGGTCTGGCGAACGCCAACGCGCACTGGAGCTGCACCGGCTTCGAGAACAAGGTCCAGCTGACGGAGCAGTACCCGATCTGCCCGCAGGGCAGCAACGTGGTCCGCACGTTCGCCTTCCAGAGCTGCTGGGACGGCAAGAACATCGACAGCGCCAACCACCGCACGCACGTGGCGTTCGCCGATCCCGCGAGCGGTGTCTGCGGCAACGGCTTCAAGGCCATCCCGCAGCTGACGATGCGCCTGGTCTACAAGATCAACCCGCCGACCGTGCAGAACGGCGTGGTGAAGAACGCCTACGCGGTGGACGGCTTCCCGGACCAGCTGCACAAGGCGGCCACCGACCACGACGACTTCATCAGCGTCACGAACGGCAACCTGGCGAACAAGATCGCCAACTGCATCAACAGCGGTCAGAAGTGCCAGTGACCCACTGAGGTGGGACAGTGAAGAAGGCCGGTGGCGGGTCCCTCCCGCCACCGGCCTTCGCCGTGTGTGCACCGTCAGCCGCTGTGAGCGGCGTGAGAGCTGTGGTTCGTCCCTATCTCCACGTCGCCGCCGAGCTTCTTGCGCAGCGTCTTGACCACCCCGTTGTCACCGACGGCGACCCACTTGCGGCCCACGAGGTAGTAACCGCCGTAGTCCTTGGCGTCGTTGATCCACTCGCGCTGGCCGCGGTCGGTGGCGAAGGTGGCCAGGATGAACTTGCCGTCGCCGTTCTTGCAGATGGCCTGGCGGAGTTCGTCGGCGTCCGTCTGGATGTTCGGCGAGCACTTCACCTCGGCGGCCAGGCTCTCCAGGCTGCCGGTGGCCGTGGGCGGCACCGACTCGGTGGTGTCGCCGGAGCCGCAGCCCGCGAGCGCCAGTACGGCGACGGCACCCGTCAGGGCGAGCATCGGTCGCGTCAAGCTCATCTGTTCCTCCGGTCGCGGTCGGGCAATAGCATGCCGCAGAGAGCCCCGTGCGGAGCCCTGCCCTTCGATACGGCGTTCGCCGGTGATGTGCTCAAATCGGATGTCACCCCAGGCACAGCTGTGCGAAGGTGAGCCGGTGAACCAAGATTGGGAAGACCGCGTGGCCGCCGCCTGGGCCACCTTCGACGACTACCCCGAGGCACGCGCGGCCGACTTCAGGGCCGTGATCGACGCCCTCGTCGCCGAACTGCCCGAGGGCAGCCCGCTGGGTCCCTTCGAGCAGGCCTGCGCCTGGGACTCCACCGGCCACTCGGACAAGGCGGCACCGCTGTACCGGGAGGCGCTCGCCCTCGGCCTCAGCGAGGTCAGCGGTTACAAGGGTCGCCGGGCCAAGATCCAGCTGTCCAGCTCCCTGCGGAACATCGGCCAGGCGGAGGAGGGCGTCAAGCTGCTCACACCCGAACTGGACGCGCCCTCGGACGAGTTGGACGACGCGGTACGGGCCTGCCTCGCCCTGTGCCTGTCCAGCCTCGGCCGGGACCGCGAGGGCCTGTCCCTCGTCCTCGGCGCCCTCGCCCCCCATCTGCCCCGCTACCAGCGGTCGATGGCGAACTACGCGCGGGCCCTGGTGGAGCCGGAGGACTGAGTCAGCCGATCCGGAGGATTCTGTCACCCGGATCGGAGGACCGAATCACCCGGTTCGGAGGGCCGAATCACCCGGTTCGGAGGGCCGAATCACCCGATCCGGAGACCCGGTTCACCCGGACAGCGGGTGACCCTCGAACGACTCGCTCGTTTTCCCGAACGTGCAGTCACAGGATGTAGCCAACCGTCAAGCACCCGTCCCCCTCTCGGCCGTAGGTGTCGAGCAGGCCGAGGCCGCCCTCGTCGAGCACTATCCACGGCTCGTCCGGCTCGCGTATCTGGTGCTGCCGCCGCGCCTCGGCCGGGGCAGGCGCGTCCTGACCGCGCACGCGCTCACCCAGCGCGCCCTGCCCCGGGGCCGCAAGGCGTCGTCCGTGATCCCGGCCCAGTCGACCGGCCGCGACGGCGACCCGGGATACGCCTTCGTCCGCCTCCAGGTGATGCGTACGGCCCTGGAGGCGGGCCTGCCGCTCAAGCGCAGGGCATGGCCCACCCGCTCCCAGCTCCCGCCGCTGCTGCCCCAGGTGTGGGGGCTGCGCCTCTTCCCGCGCTCGGGCGGCGCCGACGAGCTCGCCCTGGACCAGCGGCTGGCCGCCCTGTCCGGCCCGGGCCGTGCCGCGTACGTACTGCGCGGACTGGAGAAGCTCCCCGACGCCGACGTGCGGGTCCTGCTGACGGCGGCCGGCGTCCCGGACCCGGGCACCGCCCTCCAGGAGGCCGACGGCATCCCCGCCCAGTACACGCTGCTCGACTCCGCCGAGTTCGACCCCTGCTCGCTCCAGGCCCGGCCCACCGATCTGATGCGGCGCAGGCAGCACACCAAGGCGGCGCTCGCCGCGGCGGCCGCGCTCGCGGTGTGCGGCGCGCTGATCGCCCTCCCGGACGGCGGCTGGGGCGCCGACGGTCCCGCCGCCCCGCTGTACGCGCGGAACCCGGCGGCCGAGGCCGCCCTCGACCCGGGACGGCTGGTCCGGATCTCCCCCACCGCCTGGAAGACCGCCGCCCGCACCGACTTCTCCGTCTGGCCCACGCGCGGCACCCTCGCCCGCGACACCGCCCTGCTGCGCCGCGCCCTCTCCGTCTGGGCCCGCCCCGGCGACACGGTCCAGGTCTCGGCGACCCCCGGCACCCAGACCGGCGGCCCGGCCGGCCCGCCCCAACTGCTGTACGCGGGGCTGGTCGACAACGCGCGCGTGGTGATCCTCTACGACGGTCTGCGCATCGCCCGCTACGCCGAGCCGAAGGACGGCACGCAGGGCGCCGCACTAGACTTCGCCCGCGTCGACGGGGCCAGGAAGGCCGATGCGGGCGCGCTCGTGCTGGGCCGGTCAGACGGGAACGTCCGGTTCCTGACCGCCCCCTGGGTGGAGAAGGCGGCCGAGCGTGACCTGATGAAGCCCGGCGCCGGAGCCATGGACCTGGACCTGACCGACGGGGTCACCTCGCCACTGGCCAGCCCCGTCCTGCGGCCGGGCAAGTGCACCTCCTGGAACGTGCTCCAGCTGACCGACGCCTCCGGCACCCACCTGGCCACCGACCTCGGCGAGCTGGTCCCGGCCCGGCTCACCTCCGGGCGGCCCGGCAAGGCGGGTGACGCGCCCGGGGCCGAGGCCCTGCGCACCTGGGCGCCGTTCGCCTGCTCGCTGGCCCAGGAGCGCGCAGCGGGCGTGCGCAGCGTCAACGCCTGGTCCTTCGCCGACCAGCCGCTGCCCGACGGGAACGGGGAGGGCACCTGGGTGTGCACCCGGTCCGAGACCTGGCGGGGCGACGGGACGGCGGCCCTGGCCCAGTTCCAGACGGCGGGCTCAGTGCACGGGGTGATCGTGGCCAAGGGCAAGGACGGGACGGCGTGCGGTCCGCGCGATCCGCATGTGCTGGCCGGGGTGCTGTGGAAGGCCGGCGCGGGGAACTGGTACCTGCTGGCCGCGGGCAGCAGTGGCACCGCGTCGATCCACACGACCGGCGAGGTCACCGCGTCGGTCGAGGGCAACCTGCTCTCCGTGAAGGCCAAGGAGGGTGCCCGCGCGGACCTGAAGGGCGCCCTGGACGACGGCACGCCGATCAGCGGCCTGCACTAGACCCGGAGTGATCGCCTGACGCTCTGCATGTGAACATGAACGGCCGAATCCGATCGGTAAGGTGTTCGCATGACTACCGGGGTTCGCCGCAGAATGGGCGTCGAGGAGCGGCGGCAGCAGCTGATCGGCGTCGCCCTCGAGCTGTTCAGCCGCCGCTCGCCGGACGATGTGTCCATCGACGAGATAGCCTCGGCGGCGGGCATCTCGCGCCCGCTGGTCTACCACTACTTCCCCGGCAAACTCAGCCTGTACGAGGCCGCGTTGAAGCGGGCATCGGAAGATCTGGCGGGCCGGTTCGCGGAGCCGCACGAGGGTCCGCTGGGCGCCCGGCTGCTGCGGGTGATGCGCCGCTTCTTCGACTTCGTCGACGAGCACGGGCCCGGTTTCTCGGCGTTGATGCGCGGCGGACCGGCCGTTGGCTCCTCCGCCACCAACGCGCTCATCGACTCCGTACGGCAGGCCGCGTATGACCAGATCCTTTCGCATCTGGGCGTCATCGATCCGCCCGCGCGACTGGAACTGGTCATCCGCTCCTGGATCTCGCTCGCCGAGTCGACGGCCCTGATCTGGCTGGACGGCCGGCGCATCCCGCGCGCCGAACTGGAGGTCCAGCTCGTGCACGACTTCGCCGCCCTGGTGGCCGTGAGCGCCGCCTACGACGAGGAGATGTCCGACCTCCTGCGCGGCATGCTGAAGGAGGAGCCGGCCGACGGTCCCTTCAGTGACCTGCTCAACCGGCTGATCGCGCCGGCCTCCTGAACCGTCAGCGTTCGAACTTCCGGTACGACGCGTCGAGGTCGCGCACCTCGGCGGAGGCGTGCAGGACGAAGCCCTCGTCCGCCACATGCTCACGCAGCAGTTCGATCACGGTCTCGGTCAGCCTCGCCTTGGTCTCCTCGGTGCGGCCGGCGAGCAGGCCGATCGTGACGTGCACGATGGCGTGGTGCTGGTCCTCGGGGTCCTCGTAGCCGAACGCCGTGTACGCGCTGGGCCGGAACTGCGTCTTGCAGGCCTCCGGCTTCGCGGTCGCGATCTCGACCGTCGCGGTGTGCACAGCGTGGGCGAAACCGGCCCGGTCGAAGGCCGGGGCCATCACGGCGGAGTAGTCGACGGTGATCTGCGGCATGGGCACGCACTCCTGTTCTAGGGCAACGGTGTCACCCTAGTCGGCGTGATCCGCGAGCCGCAGGGCGAGCATCGCGATGTCGTCCTCCCGGTCGTGGGCGAAGCAGTCGAGCAGTGTGTCGCACAGCGGGGCCACGCCGGGCGGGGCGCCGGCGGCGGCCGTGCGGAGGTGGGCCAGGGAGACCGCGAGGTCCGTGCCGCGGGTCTCGATCAGGCCGTCGGTGACCATCAGCAGCCGGTCGGCGGGCCGCAGCACCAGTTCGGTGGGCGGCGGCCGGTCCAGGCCGAGGCCGAGCAGCGGCCCGCCCGCCGTCACGTACCCGGCGCCGCCCCCGGCCCGGACGACGAGCGGCGGGATGTGGCCCGCGTTGGCGATCCGGACGCGCCCGCTGCCCGGGTCGGCCAGGACCAGGCACACGGTGGCCGTGACGTCCGGGTGGTGGTGCTGGAGCATCCGGTCGAGCCGCGCGGCCAGCACCCGCGGATCGCTGTCCTCGACGCAGTAGGCGCGCAGCGCGTGCCGGATCTCCACCATGACGGTGGCCGCCTCCAGCGAGTGCCCGGCGACGTCCCCGACCGCCGTGAGCATCCCGTCGTCGGTACGCAGGGCCGCGTAGAAGTCCCCGCCGATTTCGGTCTGCCGGGACGCGGGCACATAGCGGACGGCGATCTCCAGGCCCGGCAGATGCAGCTTCTCCGGCCGGGGCAGGAAGCTGTGCTGGAGGGTGAGGGCGACATGGCGCTCCACCTGGTACATCAGCAGCGGTTCGGCGGCCAGGGCGGCGTTCTGCGCGAGCCGGGCGAGCAGCGCCTCGTCCACCGGGTCGGCGCCGGGCACGCGGGACACCGGTGTGGCGAGGCAGACCGGCGTCCGGTCCGACCGGGTCTGGGCCAGCACGAGCCGGGCGTCGTCCTCGTCGCCGGGCCGGAAGAACCCGGCCGGCCACAGCGGTGCGGGCACGGTGGTGAAGTGCGTCCCGGTCCGCCCCTCGGCGAGCCTGGTGATCAGCCGGCCCACGGCCGCGTGCGCGGTGGCGTCGGGCAGGGCGAGGACACTGCGGTCACGGGACGTCCCCCGGTACAGCTCGCCGTCGGCGCCGATCACGAAGGCCACGGCCGGGGCTCCGGTCAGCCGGGCGGCTCCCTCGGCCGCCGCGTCGGCCAGTTCCCGCGCGCAGCGCGCCGCCTGCACGGCGACGGTGGCCTCGGACAGCAGCGTCATCCGGCGCACCAGCGACTCGGCGCCGGTGTGCCGGCGCGCCCCGCGCACCGCGGCCCGGACGACGGCCCGGATCTCCTCCGGTTCGGCGGGCATCGTCAGATACGCGTCCCCGCCCGCGTTCAGCCCGCGGCACCGGTCGCCCGGCGCCAGCGCGGCGGCGGAGAAGTGCACCACGGGCAGCGCGGCCATCGGCGGCTGCGCCTTGACCCGGCGGCACAGCTCGAAGCCGGTCATGTCGGGCAGCCCGACATCCACCAGGGCCACGTCGGGCAGGGCGCCCGTGCGCAGCCGTACATCGAGTTCCACCAAGGCCTCGCCCGCGCTGGCCACCGGCACCACCCGGTGCCCGGCCCGGCGCAGCACCGCGCCCATGGCGTACCGGCTGGCCGCCGCGTCGTCGACGACCAGGACCGTGGTCTCGGGATGCCGGCCGCTGTCGTCCATCTCTCCAGGCCCTCGGTACGGAAAGAAAGGTGGGGCGGCCCCGAACGGGGTCCGCCCCACCCACGCTAGTGCCCGCGCGTCAACCCCGGGTGAACACCGCCACGGTTCGACCCGGAACGGCGAACGTGCCCGATTCCGCCGCGAACGCGGAGGACTTGACGATAGGGTCCGCACCCGACGCCTGCACCGGGTGCAGCCTGTAGTGCTGCCCGGCGAGCGCGGCGATCCGCTGCTCCTGCTTCTCGGGCGTCGCGTTGAACACCACGACCAGGTCACCGAGGCGCATGGTGATCACACCGGGTGTCTCGTCCTTCCCGGACAGCGGGAAGGACAGCCGCGACTGCACCCGGTCGGCCGTGCCGAGGGAGAAGGCCTGCTCCGTCGTACGGATCCGCAGCAGGTCCCGGTACGCGGCCGAGGCGCCCTCGATCTGCGGGCACCCGACGCTCACCGAGCCCAACAGGGGCTTGGCGTAGGGCCACTTGGACTGGTTGTCGGACGCCATCGGCAGGCCCCGGCCGAAGCCGTTGCCGTCTGCGCAGTTCCAGTGGATGGCGTTGAACCAGTCGCCGCTGTCGAAGGAGTTGCGGTCCAGCGACTTCGAGCGCAACAGGTCGGTGCCGGCCTGAGAGAGCGTCGGCCCCTGCGAGAGGCTCGCGGTGGCCATCGCCAGGACCTGCATGCGGGCCCGGTCGGACGCGGAGGTGTCCTTGGGCAGCTTGTAGGCGAGGGCGTCGAAGAGCGACTCGTTGTCGTGCGCGTCGACGTAGGCGAGGGCGTCGCCCGGCGCCTGCGCGTACCCGGCGGGTGAGCCGTTGTAGTCGATCTCCGCTCCGGTGACGTCCTTGCCGTCCGAGTCGGTGAAGCGGTACTTGGCGAGGTTGCCGGTGAGGCCCACCTTGATCAGGTCCTGGTAGTGCAGGAGCCGGGCCTTCTGCTCCTCCTCCGTCCCGTTCGCCGTCGAGGAGTTGGGGTCGGTGTACAGCCCGGACGCGAAGCCCTGGACGCCGGGGTCGGAGTCGAAGGGGCTGCCGCCGCGCACCGCGTCCCGGGCGCGGTCGGAGAAGGTCGCGATGCCGGTGCCGGCCATGTTCTTCTGGGTGGCCTGCACGAACCGGGCGTCGTCGGCGACCTCGCCGAAGTTCCAGCCCTCGCCGTACAGGATGATCTTCTTGCCGTCGACGCCGTCCTTCTCGACGGTCAGCGCGTCCAGGGCCTTGCGGACGGCGAGGATGTTGGCCTTCGGATGGTGACCCATCAGGTCGAAGCGGAACCCGTCGACCTTGTACTCCTTGGCCCAGGTGACGATCGAGTCGACGACCAGCTTGCCCATCATCGCGTTCTCCGGCGCGGTGCCCGCGCAGCAGGTGCTGTTGGCCACGCTTCCGTCGGCGAGCAGCCGCTGGTAGTAGCCGGGCACGATCTTGTCGAGGACGGAGGTGTCCGCCTGGCCGGCGGCCGCCGTGTGGTTGTAGACGACGTCCATGACGACCCGGAGGCCGTCGTCGTTGAGCGCCTTGACCATCTTGCGGAACTGGACGGTACGCGCGGTGCCGTTCGGGTCGGTGGCGTACGAACCCTCGGGGACCGTGTAGTGGTACGGGTCGTAACCCCAGTTGTAGGCGTCCTTGGCGGCGGTCTTCGCGACGCACTCCTGCTGCTTGTCGGAGTCGGCCGCGAAGGAGGCCAGGTCGCAGTCGGGGGTTGCCTGGTCGGCCCTCTTCTCAGGGATGGTGGCGATGTCGAAGGCGGGCAGCAGGTGCACGTACGAGGTGCCGGACTTCGCCAGCTCACGCAGGTGCTTCGAACCGTCGCTGCCCTTGTCCGTGAAGGCGAGGTAGGTGCCCTGGTCCTTCGCCGGGACGGTCTTGTCGGCGATCGAGAAGTCGCGGATGTGCAGTTCCTGGATCTGCGCGTCCTTCAGCGGTACCGCCTTGGGCTTGCGCAGGCCCGACCAGCCGCTCGGGGCGAGGGACTTGTCGTTCAGGTCGACGACCAGGCTGCGTTCGGAGTTCGGGCTCAGGGCGACCGAGTAGGGGTCGGTGACCTTGTTCGTCACGACCTTGCGGACGCTCGGGGCCCACACCTTCACCACGTACCGGTACGGCTTGTTCTTCCAGGACGCCGGACCCGTGACGGACCAGACGCCGGTGGTGGCGCTGCGGTGCATGGCCACCGTGGAACCGTCCAGCTCCAGGGAGACGCTCTGTGCCGTCGGCGCCCAGACGGAGAGCGTCGGCTTCCCGTCGTGGAAGACGGGCCCGAGCCCGGCCTTGGCCGCGCCGTGGTACAGGTCGTCGAGCACGCCCGCGATCTGCACACCGGTCGCGGTGAGCACCGCGCCGTTGGCCGCGCGCTGCGAGGCGACGAGCTGGCCGCCCAGCGCCTGCCGCACCCGGTCCCGGTCGCGCGGGTCGACGGACCAGGCGGTGTAGTTCTTCAGGTGTGGGAACTTCGCCTTCTGGGCATCGGTGAGCGTGGTCTTCGACAGCCGCAGCCAGCGTTCGTCGTCGCTGGTCAGCGTCCCGTCCTTGACGGCGATCGAGCCGTCCCGGGAGTACAGCAGCTGGGTGGAGACGGCGCCGTCGACGCCGTTCCAGGCGAGCGTGTTCCGGTCGATCCAGATCGCCTTGGAGGTGGTCAGGTCGAGGGCGGCGGCACTGCCCGCGGGCTGCGGCAGCAGGTACTTCTCCTGGCCGTTCAACAGCCACACCTCGTAGCCGTTGTTCTTGAGGTCCAGGGACTGGTCGGCGGGGAGATCCTTGTCGTCACCCTTGTGGATGATGTAGCTGAGGCTGGTGGCACCATCGGTGAGCGGTACCTCGAAGACCGCGCCATAGGCATCAGTCTTCACCGGCTTCAGGGGGTTGGACCAGTCGGTGGGGCCGGCGGCACCCGTCCAGACGTGCAGGCCCCAGCCGTCGTAGTTCCCGTCGGCGCGGTGGTAGTGGATGACGGCCTTGGTCTTGTCCTGGGCGGGATGGTCGGGCCGCTGCGTCAGGACGTCCTGCTTCCCCTGCTCGACCCACACCTCACCCGTCTTGGTGACGTCGATGGACCGGTCGGCGGAGACGTCCTTGTCGCCGTCCTTGTCGACGACCAGGAAGCCGACGTCGGAGGCGCCGGGCTTGAGCTTGACGTAGGCGAAGGCTCCGTAGGCGTCCCGGCCGGTGAAGGGGTGGCCGGCGGGCCAGGTGGTGGACTCGCCGTCGGCGATGTCGCCCCAGGCGTACAGACCCCAGTCGCCGTAGTCGCCGTCGGTGCGCTTGTAGTGGACGATCGCGTAGTCCCGGGAGGAGGCCGTGGGGACCTCGGCCGCGGGCGGGGTGCCGGTGGTGCTGCCGGCGGTGGCGCTCGCGGTGCGCCCGGCGGAGTCGACGACGACCGCCTTGTAGCGCAGGGCGGTCCCGGCGGGAACGTCGTTGCCGATGGTCTGGGTGACCTTGTACGGGGCGTGGTCGGCGGAGCCAAGGGTGCGCCACTTGCCGTCTCCGACCTGGGCGGCGAAGACGACGCGGTCGAGCTGTCCCCCGGCGACGTCGGCGGAGAGCTCGACGGTCCCGGTGGCACCGGTGTCCGGGGCCTTGAGGGTGATCGTGGGCTTGGTGGCGGGCTTGGCGAGGGTACCGGTCGCCTTGTAGACGACGGCCGTGCCGGCCGGGACGGTGACGGTGAGCTCGCGGTCGCCGTCGGTCTTCAGGGTGCCGTCCGCGCCGAAGACGCCCCGGTACGTCATCCCCGCCGAGCCGGTCGCGAAGGTGGCCGTCTTCGCCTCGCCCGCGTTGTTGAGGGCGACGACGTACTCCTGGCCCGTCCTGGCGTTCGTACGGGTGAAGGCGTAGATCCCGGCGCCGTCGGCCGCGTACCGCTCGGTCTGCACTCCGTCCGTCAGGGCCGGATTTGCCTTGCGGAGCCTGGAGAGGGCGGCGATCTCCTGGTACAGCGGCGCGCTCGTGTCGTAGGAGCCGCTCGCGTGGGTGCGGTCGGTGCCGATCTCGTCGTCGTCGAGGTAGTCGGCGACCTTGGAGGCGAACATGGTCTGGCGGGCGTCCTTGTCGCCGCCGGAGCCGGTGAAGCCCTGCTCGTCGCCGTAGTAGACGACCGGGTTGCCGCGGCTGAGGAACATGACCTCGTTGGCGAGCCTGTCCTTGGCGAGCAGTTCGGCGTCGGACGCCTTGGGGTTGTCCTGCTCCAGGAAGTAGCCGATCCGCCCCATGTCGTGGTTGCCGAGGAAGGTGACCTGCTCGTAGGCGTTGGCCTTGTCGGTCGTGTACTTGTAGTCGTCGCCGAAGACCGACGCCAGCTTCCGCGCGCTGCCGCCCTGGGAGGCGTAGGAGCGGGCCGCGTCCTGGAAGGGGAAGTCGAGCGTGGCGTCGAGGCGGCCCTGGGTGACGTACGGGGACGTGATCGAGGTGTCGGCGGAGTAGACCTCACCGAACATGAAGAAGTTCTTCCGGCCGTGCGCGGCGGCGTACTTGTCGAGCGCCGTCGCCCACTGGGTCCAGAACTCCATGTCGACGTGCTTGACGGTGTCGATCCGGAACCCGTCGACACCGAAGTCCTTCACCCACCGCTGGTAGATCTCCTCCATGCCGTGGACGACCTCGGGACGCTCGGTCCACAGGTCGTCGAGGCCGGAGAAGTCTCCGTAGGTGGTGGACTCGCCGGCGTAGGTGGAGTCGCCCCGGTTGTGGTACATCGTCGGGTCGTTGAGCCAGGCCGGAACCTTGGTCTGGCTGGTGACCTGCGGGGTGTACGGGAAGGCGGCGCCGGAGACGGCCGGGAACTTCCTGGTCCCGTCGGCGTGGTCGGCGTCGTCGAAGGGCCTGCCGTCCTTGGTCAGGTAGGGGAAGGCGCCCTTGGAGAGGTAGTCGGAGGACTGCTCCTTGTAGTTCACGACGTCGGCGGTGTGGTTGGTGATGACGTCGAAGAAGACCTTCAAGCCCTTGGCGTGCGCCTTGGAGATGAGTGTCCGGAGGTCCTTGTTGGTGCCGAAGTGCGGGTCGACCTGGGTGAAGTCGGTGATCCAGTAGCCGTGGTACCCGGCGGAGGCGTTGCTGCCCGTGCCCTGCACCGGGCGGTTCTTGAAGATCGGCGCCATCCAGATGGCGGTGGTGCCGAGTCCCTTGATGTAGTCGAGCTTCTTGGTCAGGCCCTTGAGGTCGCCGCCCTGGTAGAAGCCCTTGTCGGCGGGGTCGTAGCCGGTGCTGAGGCGTGAGCCGGTCAGGCCGCCCTTGTCGTTGGACGTGTCCCCGTTGGCGAAACGGTCCGGCATGACGAAGTAGAACTGCTCGCGCGTGTCGTCGTGCCGTGCGGGCTGGGCGGCGAGGACCGCGTCCGACGGGGGTGCGGGAGGAGTGGCGGCCACGGCGGCCAGTGGCTGGGCCAGCGCGGTGACGAGGGCGACGGCGGTGACGGCCGCCGCCCGTCTGATGTAGGCGGTACGGCGCCTCCGGGGCGCCGGCCATCTCGGTATCACAGGCGAGAACTCCTTGCGATTACGGCTCATTCGGGTCCGACCCCGGCGCGACCGTACCGCCGACGAAAGGTTTACAGCAAGACTTGTGAAACCCGAAGAAAGAGGTTTCACGCACTGTCAGCAGTCCTGCTCAGCAGGTGGACTTGCCCGCGTAGAGCGCCAGAGCCGTGTTCGAGCCGAGAGTGGCGGTGAACTGACCGCTGGAGTTCACGGTCACCGCCGTGTTGTTCTGCACGTCGCAGTAGGTCCCGGCGGGCAGTGAGGTCTGGTACGTGCGGGTCAGCGAGCCGGACTCGTGGTTGATGGCCACGAAGCCCTTGCTCCCCCGCCCGAAGGCGATCGCGTTGTTGCCGTTGTCCCACCAGTCCGTCATCGACTGACCGCGGGTGGTGTTGCGGAAGGCGACCATGGACTTGATCTCCGGCCAGGCGTGCTGGCACTTCCAGCCGTCCTGCCAGCAGGCGTTCACCGTGCCGCCGTTGGGCGGACCCGCGTCGGCGTCCGTCCACTCGTAGCCGGAGTTGATGTCCGGGGCGCCGTAGGGGTAGGCGAGCATGAAGACGTTGGCGAGGGTGTAGTCGGCGCCGTCCTTGTAGTTCAGCGTGCTGCCGTTGCGCTCGGTGTCGTGGTTGTCGACGAAGACTCCCGCGACCGAGCTGCTCAGGTAGCCCCAGCCCTCGCCGTAGTTCTTCAGGTAGGCGAGCTTCTCGTTGTTGAAGACGCGCTTGAGGTCGTAGGCGTAGCGGAACTCCTGGACGTCGCCGTTCCGGGTGTACTCGGTGGGCTGGACGGCCTCGTTCGCGCCGTAGATGACCTCCTGCTTCCAGTAGGCGGAAGGATTCGTCAGACGGGACTTGATGTTGGCCAGGTCTTCCGCCGGGATGTGCTTGGCCGCGTCGATGCGGAAGCCGTCGACGCCCAGCGTGAGCAGGTCGTTCATGTAGCCGGCGATCGTCTTGCGGACGTACTCCTCGCCCGTGTCCAGGTCGGCCAGGCCGACGAGTTCGCAGTGCTGGACGTTCCAGCGGTCGGAGTAGTTGGTGACCTGGGAGGTGCAGTCGTCGAAGTCGTAGACCGAATACAGACCCGGGTAGTCGTACTTCGTGTACGACGAGCCGCCCGTGCCGGTGCCCGAGCCCGCCGACATGTGGTTGATCACCGTGTCGACCACGACCTTCACACCGGCCGCGTGGCAGGTGCCGACCATGTTCTGGAACGCCGTACGGTCACCGAGACGGCCCGCGATCGTGTACGACACCGGCTGGTACGACGTCCACCACTGCGAGCCCTGTATGTGCTCGGCGGGCGGGGAGACCTGGACGTAGCCGTAGCCGGCGGGGCCGAGGGTGCTGGTGCACTCCTTGGCGACCGAGGCGTACTTCCACTCGAAGAGGACGGCGGTGACGTCCTTGGTGCCGGGCGGGGAGGCCTGCGCAGTAGTCGGGTACATGCCAACCGTAACGGCGGCGGCGAGGGCGAGTGCCGCGGGGAGGGTTCTGCGTGCCATGTGGGGGTCCTTCGTCCTTGAAGGCGCTTGCTGCAATGTTTCAGCAAACTTGCGGTGACGCAGATGTTAAAGGCCCGCTGCCGGAAAAGGCAGCGGGCCGTTGTGAAGTTGATGCAAGAACTTTCAGACGGGTCCTCAGTCCGCCGTCGTCCACCAGACAGTGGTGTCGGCCGGCACCTTCGCCTCGCCGCCGGCCTCGGTCACCTCACCGCTGGTGAGCAGGACCCTGCCGTACGCCGGGGTCGTCACCGCCTCCCCCGTGGTGTTCGCGACGCACACGAACTCCCCGCGCCGGAAGGCGAGGACACCCTCGGGGGCGCGCAGCCACTCCACCGCGTCGCCCGCGCCGAGCGCGGGGTGGTCCCGGCGGGCGGCGAGCGCGGCGCGGTACAGCTCCAGCGTCGAGCCCGGCACACCGGTCTGCGCCTCGACGCTCAGCTCCCCCCAGCTCGACGGCTGCGGAAGCCAGCTGCCACCGCTGCCGAAGCCGTACGACGATCCCGTGCGGGTCCACGGGATCGGCACCCGGCAGCCGTCGCGGAAGCCGTCCTGGCCGGCGCCCCGGAAGTACGCCGGGTCCTGGCGCACCTCGTCGGGCAGGTCGACGACATCGGGCAGGCCGAGCTCCTCGCCCTGGTAGATGTACGCCG
Organism: Streptomyces sp. NPDC054834; assembly: GCF_053611185.1. NCBI lineage: Bacteria > Bacillati > Actinomycetota > Actinomycetes > Kitasatosporales > Streptomycetaceae > Streptomyces > Streptomyces sp. NPDC054834. The sequence continues at coordinate 29,874 of NZ_JBSGZV010000032.1, forward strand.
AGCCGGGCAGGGCGAGCATCAGCAGGGTGGCCGCGCGCGCCCGGCGCAGGCCCAGCGCGCTGTCGCCCGCCGTGCGGATCTGGGTGCCGAGTCCGGGCGGGTTGGCGAAGCGGGTGGCGTGCCGGGTGACGTCGTGGTTGGACAGGACCCAGGTGGCGGGGGCGCCGACCGGGCGCATCGCCTCCAGGGTGCGGTCGATCACCGTGCGCAGCTCTTCCGCGTCCCACTCCGTGCTCAGGTACTGGAAGTTGAAGGCCTGGTGGAGTTCGTCGGGGCGGACGTAGTTCGCGGTGCGCTCGACGGTCGGGGTCCAGGCCTCGGCGACAAAAATGCGCCCACCCGTCTCCCACCACCGCCCTTCCGACGAAGGCCCTTCGGGCCCCTTCTTATTCGAGTACTCGTCGAGGATCCGCCGCCACTGGCGGTAGATCTCGTGCACGCCGTCCTGGTCGAAGAACGGCATGACATCGTTGCCCAGCAGCTTCACCTGGTCGTGGGCGCCGAGGTCGGGCAGGCCGTCGGCCTTGACCAGGCCGTGCGCCACGTCGATGCGGAAGCCGTCGACGCCCATGTCCAGCCAGAAGCGCAGGATCGAGCGGAACTCGTCCCCCACCGCCGGGTGTTCCCAGTTGAAGTCGGGCTGCTCGGGGGCGAAGAGGTGCAGGTACCACTCCCCGGGCGAGCCGTCCGGTTCGGTCACCCGCGTCCAGGCGGGGCCGCCGAAGATCGACTCCCAGTCGTTGGGCGGCAGCTCGCCGTTCTTTCCCTTGCCGGGGCGGAAGTGGTAACGCTCCCGCAGCGGCGAGCCGGGGCCCTCGGCGAGCGCCCGCTTGAACCACTCGTGCTGGTCGGAGGAGTGGTTGGGCACGAGGTCGACGATGACCCTGAGGCCGTGCCCGTGGGCGTCGCGGATCAGGGCGTCGGCGTCCAGCAGGTTGCCGAACATCGGGTCGACGGCGCGGTAGTCCGCCACGTCGTAGCCGGCGTCGGCCTGCGGCGAGGCGTAGAACGGGCTGAGCCAGACGGCGTCCACGCCCAGGTCGCGCAGATGGGCGAGTCTGGAGCGCACTCCCTCCAGGTCGCCCATGCCGTCGCCGTTGCTGTCGGCGAAACTGCGCGGATAGACCTGGTAGATCACCGCGTCCCGCCACCAGTCGCGGCGCTGGGCGACGGTGGCGACAGCTGACTCGGAAACGGGGCTCGGTGCCGGGTCGGCGGAGTGCTGGCTCATGGCGTCCTTGTGCGGTGGGGGTTCCCCGCTCGAGCGAAGCCGAGAGTGGGGAAGGGGTCATGGGTTCTTGGGGTGCGCTGATGAGGCGGCCGCGGTGCCGGCGGGGTCGGATGGGCACCGCGGCCGCCACCCGCGCGGACAGGCGCGCGGGAGCCCTTGTGCGGTGGGGCGGGGGTTCAGCCCTTGGTGCCGCCGGCGGTGAGACCGGTCACCAGGTTTTTCTGGACAAGGTAGAAGAACACGGACACGGGTATCGCGATCAACACCGCGGTGGCGGCCATGTAGTTCCATTGTGCGTCGTGCTCGCTGACGAAGCTCTGGAGGCCGACGGCGAAGGTGTACTTGGAGTCGTCCAGCATGAAGGTGGTCGCGAACGCCACCTCGCCGACGGCCGTGATGAAGTTGTAGAAGGCCGCGACGGCCAGCCCCGGGCGGGCCAGCGGCAGGATCAGCCGGGCGAACGTGCCGAAGGGGGAGAGGCCGTCCACGCGGCCCGCCTCGTCGATCTCGAAGGGGATGGTGTCGAAGTATCCCTTGAGCAGCCAGGCGCTGTACGGCACGGCGGTGGTGCAGTTGATGACGATCAGGGCCCAGTAGGTGTCGATGAGGCCGAGCTCGCTGAAGATCTCGTACATCGGCACGATCAGGATGGCGATCGGGAAGGCCTGGGTGAGCAGCAGCACCCACATCAGCGACTTGTAGCCGGGGAAGCGCATGCGCGAGACGGCGTAACCGGTGGTCGCGGCGACGAAGACGCCGATCAGGGTGGTGCCGAGCGCCACGATCATCGTCGACTTGAACCAGTCGAAGAAGGCGGTGTGCTGGAGCACGAAGCTGTAGTTGGAGAAGGTCAGCCTGCCCAGGATCTTGCTCGGGTGCAGGTAGTCGTCCTTGTCCGGGCCGAGCGAGAGGAAGATCAGCCAGGCCACCGGCGCGAGCGCGATGAGGCTCGCGAGGGCGAGGCCGGCGTGCAGGAGGGCGGCGCCGAGCGGGCCGCGTTCGCCCCGCCGGCGGGTGCGGCGCGGGGACCGCGCGGCCGGGGTGGGTCCCGCCTCGGTCTTTTCGAGGGTCGTGGTGCTCATGGCGGCGGCTCCTGCGGCGTCAGACGGCGAGCTGGTCATTGCGCTTCAGCCAGCGGAAGTAGAAGGAGGTGAAGACGGTGAGGACCGACAGCAGCAGCACGCCGTACGCGGCGGACTGGGCGAAGTCGCGCGGCTGCTGTCCGAAGCCCAGGTAGTAGGCCCAGGTGACGAGGATCTGGGCGTCGGGCGCGCCGGTGGGGCCGAACAGCAGGAAGATGATGGCGAACTGGTTGAAGGTCCAGATGATGCCGAGGAGTACGACGGTGGAGCTGACGGACCTCAGACCCGGCAGCGTGACGTACCGGAAGCGCTGCCAGGGGCTCGCCCCGTCCATCTCGGCGGCCTCGTAGAGCGAGGAGTCGATGGACTGGAGACCGCCGAGCAGCGAGAGCATCATGAACGGCACACCGCACCAGGTGTTGACCATGATCGCGGCGAACCGCTGCCAGAAGGTGTCCTCCAGCCACTGCGGCTGGGGCAGGTGGAGCGTGTGGAGGACCTGGTTGAGCACTCCGGAGTCGGAGAGCATGATCCGCCAGGAGAAGACGGTGACGAAGGTCGGCACGGCCCAGGGCAGGACCAGCAGCACCCGGTAGAAGGTGCGGCCGCGCAGCTTCTCGTTGAGCATCAGCGCGAGGCCCAGGCCGATGGTGTAGTGCAGGGCCACGCAGGCGACCGTCCAGAAGACGGTCCACAGGAAGTGCGACCAGAACCGGTCGTACGACAACGGGCCGAACAGGATGTCCTTGTAGTTGTCGATCCCGATGAACTTGTACGTGGCGTCGATGTGGTTGACGCCGATGGTGCGCGCCGAGTTGAGGCTGTTGGCGTCGGTCAGGGTGAGGTAGAGGCCGCGCAGCAGCGGGTAGCCCACGATGACGCCCAGCACGACGACGACCGGCGTGATCATCGCATAGGCGTACCAGTGCTTCTGGAATCCGTATCTGATGCGCTGGCCCAGGCCGGGCCGCGGCGCGCGGTCACCGCGGCGGTTGCCGGTGGCGCGGTCGATGGCGACTGTCATGTTCGACACCTTCGGGAGATCAGGGGGCGGGCCTGGGCACAGGCCGGTGGCCGCCGGATCCTTCCCCCCTCAGGGAGTATCCGGCGGCCACGCGGGCTCACTTGCTGAAGTCGGGCACCAGCTTGGTGATGGCGACCTCGGCGTTGCTCAGGCCCTTGTCCAGCGACTCCTTGCCGCCGGCGACCTTGGGCAGCTCGATGTCCAGCGGACCCCACAGGGAGCTGTACTCGGGCAGCGCCGGGCGCGGCTGGGCGGCGGAGAGGACGCCCTGGTAGCCGGCGATGCCGGGGTCGGCCTTGACCTGGGCGGTGTAGGCGTCGTCGCGGGTGGGCAGCGTGGAGTTCTTCAGGGCGATGGTCTCCTGGGACTTCGCCGAGGTCATGAAGTTGACGAACTTCAGCGCCGCTTCCTGGTGGGCCTTGTCCGAGCCGGCGTAGACCGAGAGGTTGTGGCCGCCGGTCGGGGCGCCCGCCTTGCCGGTGGAGCCGGCCGGGACGGTGGCGATGCCGAGGTTGGACTTGTCCTTGAAGGCCGAGCCCTTGTAGAAGTTCGTGATCTCCCAGGGGCCCTGGATGATCGAGGCGACCTTGCCGCTGACGAACGCGTCCTGGATGTGGGCGTAGGCGTCGGCGGTGGTGTCGGCCTTGTGCAGGCCCTGCCCCTTGAAGGTGCTCAGCCAGGTGCCGTAGGCCTTCTTCGCGGCGGCGGAGTCGACGGTGATCTTCTTGGCGGAGGCGTCGACGGTGTCGGTGCCCTCGCCGTAGAGGAAGGTCTGGGCGTAGTAGGCCGCGGTGGAGCCCCAGTAGCCGTAGACGTTCTCCTTGGCGTCGATCTTGGAGGCGTCGGCCTTCAGCTCGTCCCAGGTCTTGGGGGCCTCGGTGATGCCGGCCTTCTTGAACAGGGCCTTGTTGTAGACGAGCGCCAGGGTGTCGGTGACCAGCGGTACGCCGTAGGTCTTGCCGCCGTACTGCGCCTGGGTGATCAGGTTGGACTGGAACTTGTCCTTGTCCGCGAGCGCCTCGGTGCCGTCCAGCGGCAGGAAGTAGCCCTTCTTGGCGAAGGCGGGGGTCCAGCCGACCTCGGAGCGCAGCACGTCCGGGGCACCCTTGGAGCCGGCGGCGGTGTCGAACTTGTTCTGCGCCTGGTCGAACTGGACGTTGACGTACTTGACCTTGACGTTCTTGTTGGCGGCCTCGAACTGCTTGATCAGGGCCTGGTACGTCGGTGCCTCATTGGTGGCGTTGGAGGTGTCCCACCAGGTGATGGTCACCGGGCCGTCCGACTTTCCGCTGTCGCTGTCGCTCCCGCCGCACGCCGTCGCCGTGAGGGCGAGGGACGCCACCAGCGCGGAGGCCGCTATGCCACGCCGCATGAGTTCTCCTTGAGGGTTAAGCCCGTGGGATGCAGGAGCCGGTCCCGTCCGCCGGCCCTGCCGTCCGCCGACTGCGCCGTTGCGTCCGCCGGGCGACTGGGAACGTAACAGCGATGTAAGCGTTGCGAAAGACCTTGCAGAAAAAAAGTGCAAGGGAACACGTGGGTTACCGTGTCGTGACCTGTCCTCGACCTGCCCGCAACCGGGTTGCGCGGCCGCTCAGCGGGCAGAGGGAGACTTGTGCAAGACTCTGCAAGCTCTTGCCATTCGAGGCCGACCAGAAGGACGAGGGAGCGCGATGACGCAGCAACCGGCAGCGGGCCGTTCGACCGCCCGCGCACGGCGTCCGATCGGTGGGCAAGGCGATTCCCGGCCGGTACAGTCCACCCCTGTGACCACACGGCTTGCGGACATCGCTGCGCAGGCGGGGGTGAGCGAAGCGACCGTCAGCCGCGTCCTCAACGGCAAGCCGGGCGTAGCCGCCACCACCCGCCAGTCCGTGCTCGCCGCGCTGGACGTGCTCGGCTACGAGCGCCCGGTACGGCTGCGGCAGCGCAGCGAGGGCCTGGTTGGCCTGATCACCCCGGAGCTGGAGAACCCGATATTCCCCGCCCTCGCGCAGGTCATCGGCCAAGCGCTGACCCGGCAGGGCTACACGCCGGTACTGGCCACGCAGACCCCGGGCGGGTCCACGGAGGACGAGCTGACCGAGATGCTCGTCGACCGGGGGGTCGCCGGGATCATCTACGTCTCCGGGCTGCACGCGGACACCACCGCCGACATGGAGCGCTACGAGCGGCTGCGGGCGCAGGGCGTGCCGTACGTGCTGGTGGACGGTTTCTCGCCGAAGGTGCAGGCGCCGTTCATCTCCCCCGACGACCGGGCGGCGATGGCACTGGCGGTGACCCACCTGGCCTCGCTGGGGCACACCCGGATCGGATTGGCGCTCGGCCCGAAACGGTTCGTCCCGGTGCAGCGCAAGATCGAGGGCTTCGTGCGCAGCATGCAGGACCAGCTGGGCCTGAGCGCGGCGGCCGTCGAGTCGGAGCTCGTGCAGCACTCCCTCTACACCCTGGAGGGCGGCCAGGCCGCCACCACCGCGCTGATCGAGCGGAACTGCACGGCCGTGGTCTGCGCCAGCGACATGATGGCCCTGGGCGCGATACGGGCCGCCCGGCAGCTCGGTCTGGAGGTCCCCCGGGACGTCTCGGTGGTGGGTTTCGACGACTCCCCGCTGATCGCGTTCACCGACCCGCCGCTGACCACCATCCGCAAGCCGGTCCCGGCGATGGGCCAGGCGGCGGTACGGACGCTGCTGGAGGAGATCGGCGGGACACCCGCACCGCACAGCGAGTTCGTGTTCATGCCGGAACTGGTGGTGCGCGGTTCGACCGCTTCGGCCCCTGGGGACCGGAATCGTACCTAGGGAGTAGAAGGTGCGGCCCGAACCCGACCAAGGGATGATCGGGGCTTGAAGGCTTTTCTGGCAGACTTTGTTGCTATGGGTGACTCGACCGTGACAGAGCCGGAAGGTCGCGAGCAGACGGCCGTTCCGCACCCTGTCACGGATGAAGGGGGCTCCGGTACGCTGCGCCGGCTGCGCGCGCCGCGCCGCCCCCGTCTGTGGTTCGAGATCCTGCTGATCGCGGTGAGTTACTGGACGTACTCGCTCATCCGCAACGCGGTCCCCGAGCAGCGCGGCAAGGCGATGCGCAACGCCGACTGGGTCTGGCGGGCCGAGCACCACCTCGGGGTCGCCGTCGAGGAGTCGGTCAACCACGCCGTGAACGCGGTGACATGGCTGATCGTGGGGATGAACTATTACTACGCGACACTGCACTTCGTGGTGACGCTGGGCGTGCTGGTGTGGCTGTACCGCAGCCATCCGGGCCGGTACGCGGCGACCCGGACGGCGCTGTTCGCGACGACCGGTGTGGCCCTGCTCGGCTACTACCTGTTCCCGCTCGCCCCGCCCCGGCTGATGCGCGGCGGTCACTTCGTGGACACGGTGATGGTGCACCAGACCTGGGGGTCGATGGCCTCCGGCGACCTGAAGCACATGTCGAACCAGTACGCGGCGATGCCGTCGATGCACATCGGCTGGTCCCTGTGGTGCGGGCTGACGGTCTTCGCGCTGTCGAGCGTGCCGTGGGTGCGGGTGGTGGGGCTGCTGTACCCGGCGACGACGCTCGTGGTGATCGTGGCCACGGCCAACCACTTCTGGCTCGACGCGGTCGGTGGCATCCTGTGCCTGGCCTTCGGCTTCACGGTGGCACGGCTGTGGTACGGGGCCCTGCCGTACGCCCTGCCCCGCCTGGTCCCGGCGAAGGGCGCGGCACTGCTGCCTGGCGAGGCGTAGGCGCCGCGCGGCTCGGACGTGAGGTCCGGTCGGCCTGGCGCCCGTCCGACAACGCCCGTCGTCCGCCCGAAGGGCGGCCACCCGAGGCAGCGATGAAGGCCCCCGGCGAGCGTGTCCGAGCGCGGGGAGCACGCGATCGCGAGGCGCCGAGCCGGTGGGGGGACCGCCGGCCGCATCGCGCCCGCGCTCGCCCTTGTGGACGCCGGGCAGCGGACGGCGAGGATCGCGGGTGACGCCGCCGCTCGGGCTCGGCCCTGGGGGCGCTCAGTCCTGGTAGAACAGCTCCTCCACCACTCCCCGCGCCCTGCGGGTCGTACGGCGGTACGCGTCGAGCATGTCGCCGGCGTGCCCCGGGCCGTAGCCGAGGTAGCGGCCGACGGCGGCGAGCTCGCGGGCGTCGGAGGGGAAGGTGTCTCCGGCCCGGCCGCGGACCAGCATGACGGCGTTGCGGACGCGGGTCGCCAGCACCCACGCCTCGTCGAGGGTCGCGGCGTCCTCGGCGGAGATGAGGCCGGCGTCGCGGGCGGCGGCCAGGGCCTCACGGGTGCGGGTGGTGCGCAGGCCGGCCTCGCGCCGGCCGTGCCGCAGCTGGAGCAGTTGCACGGTCCACTCGACGTCGGACAGGCCGCCGGGGCCGAGCTTGGTGTGCAGCTTGGGGTCGGCGCCGCGCGGGAGGCGCTCGGACTCCATGCGGGCCTTCAGGCGGCGGATCTCGCGCACCGCCTCGTCGCCGAGGCCGCCCTCCGGGTAGCGCAGCGGGTCGATCAGCTCGATGAAGCGGCGGGCCAGGTCCTCGTCCCCGGCGACCGGCTCGGCCCGCAGCAGGGCGTGCGACTCCCAGGTCAGGGACCAGCGGCGGTAGTAGGCCTCGTACGACTTCAGGGTGCGCACCAGCGGGCCGGACTTGCCCTCCGGGCGCAGGTCGGCGTCGATGAGCAGGGGCGGGTCGGCGCTGGGCAGCTGGAGCAGGCGGCGCATCTCGGCGACGACCTTGTTGGCGGCGTCGGCGGCCACCCGTTCCTCCACGCCGTCCTGCGGCTCGTGCACGAAGAGCACGTCGGCGTCGGAGCCGTAGCCCAGTTCGTGGCCGCCGAAACGGCCCATGCCGATGATCGTGAAGCGGGTGGGCAGGGTGTCGCCCCAGCTCTCGCGGACCACCGCACGCAGGGTGCCGGCGAGGGTGGCCGCCGTGAGGTCGGAGACGGCGCCGCCGACCCGGTCCACCAGGGCGCCCTGGTCGGCTTCGGCCGGGTTCGCCTCGGTCCCGTAGGAGTCGACGATGTCCGCGGCGGCCGTACGGAACAGCTCTCGGCGGCGGACGCCACGGGCCGCGGTGACGCCCTGGGCGGCGTTCTCGGCGCGGCCCACGGCGGCCAGGATCTCCTGCTCCAGGTGGGCGCGTCCGCGCGGCTCCAGGCCGCCGCCGTCGCCGTCGCCGAGCAGGGCGACGGCCTCGGGGGCGCGCATCAGCAGGTCGGGGGCGAGGCGCCCGGCCGACAGCACCCGGGCGAGGTTCTCCGCCGCCGCGCCCTCGTCCCGGAGCAGCCGCAGGTACCAGGGGGTCTTGCCGAGCGCGTCGGAGACCTTGCGGAAGTTGAGCAGGCCCGCGTCGGGTTCGGCGGAGTCGGCGAACCAGCCGAGCAGTACGGGCAGCAGGGTGCGCTGGATGGCGGCCTTGCGGCTGACGCCGGAGGCGAGGGCCTCCAGGTGGCGCAGGGCGGCGGCCGGGTCGGCGTAGCCGAGGGCGACCAGGCGTTCGCGGGCCGCCTCCGGGCTGAGCCGGGCCTCGCCGGGGGCGAGCTGGGCGACGGCGTCGAGCAGGGGCCGGTAGAAGATCTTCTCGTGCAGGCGGCGCACGACGGCGGCGTGCCGCTTCCACTCCCGGGTCAGCTCGGCCACCGGGTCGGCGCGCAGCCCGAGGGAGCGGCCCAGGCGGCGCACGTCGGCCTCGTCCTCGGGGACGAGGTGGGTGCGGCGCAGCCGGTAGAGCTGGATGCGGTGCTCCATCGAGCGCAGGAAGCGGTAGGCCTCGTCGAGCTGCACGGCGTCCGCCCGGCCGACGTAGCCGCCGGCGGCGAGCGCCTGGAGGGCGTCGAGGGTGGTGCCGCTGCGCAGCGACGGGTCGGTGCGGCCGTGCACCAGCTGGAGCAGCTGTACGGCGAACTCGACGTCCCTCAGACCGCCCGGGCCCAGCTTCAGCTCGCGCTCGACCTCGGCGGCGGGGATGTTCTCCACCACGCGGCGGCGCATCTTCTGCACGTCGGCGACGAAGTTCTCGCGCTCGGCGGCCTTCCAGACCAGCGGTCCGACGGCGGCGACGTACTCCTCCCCCAGCCTCAGGTCCCCGGCCACCGGGCGGGCCTTGAGCAGGGCCTGGAACTCCCAGGTCTTGGCCCAGCGCTGGTAGTAGGCGAGGTGGCTGCTCAGCGTCCGTACCAGCGGGCCGTTCCGGCCCTCGGGGCGGAGATTGGCGTCCACCGGCCAGATCGACCCCTCGACGGTCGTCTCGGAGCAGATCCGCATCATGTGCGAGGCGAGCCGGGTGGCGGACTTGAGGGCCTTGCCCTCGTCGGCCCCGTCGGCGGCCTCACCCACGAAGATCACATCGACGTCGGAGACGTAGTTCAGCTCGTGCCCGCCGCACTTGCCCATCGCGATCACCGCGAGCCGGCACGCGGCGGCGTCGTCGGGCGCGTCGGCCTGCGCCAGGGCGAGGGCGGCGCGCAGGGTGGCGGTGGCGAGGTCGGCGAGTTCGGCGGCGGTCTCGGCGATGTCCGTGGTGCCGCACACGTCGCGGGCGGCGATGGACAGCAGGCAGCGGCGGTAGGCGACGCGCAGGGAGACGGGGTCGGTGGCCTCCGCCAGCCCGCGTTCGAACTCCTCCACCCCGGGGTGCAGGTCCCGGGGCTCGTAGGTGACCAGCGCCTCCCAGTCCCGCGGGTGCCGGGCCAGGTGGTCGGCCAGGGCGGCGGACGCGCCGAGCACGCCCAGCAGGCGGTCGCGCAGCGGCTTGGCGGCTATCACCGTGTCCAGCAGCTCCCGGCGGGCGGCCCCCGGCTGTGCCTCGAGCAGCCGTACGAGTCCCAGCAGCGCGAGGTCCGGGTCGGCGGTCGCGCCCAGCGCCTCCAGCAGCACCGGGTCGTCCCGCACGAGGGCCAGCTCGCCGCTGTCCAGCAGCCGCTCGGCGGCCGACGGATCGGTGAAACCGTGCCGCAGCAGCCGAGTGAAGGTACTGCTCCTGCGTCCCGGCCCCGTCATCCCCGGCCTCCCTCGGATCACACTCGGATCACGCTGGTACTGGCCAGAGCCTATCCGTAGACCCCGGCGGGGGCTCAGGGCCGGTGGGCCGAGTTCCGCTTCCCGGTTTCGGTGGCGCCGTGTGGCGTTTTCCGCTTCGGTGAGGGCGGGCGGTCCGGAGACGGGCCGCCGACGGTGGCAGATCCGTACGGCCGACCAGGGAGTCGTTCCATGGACATGACCCTCGAAGTGATCCTGCTGCCCGTGTCCGACGTGGACCGGGCCAAGGAGTTCTACCGGGACAAGGTGGGGTTCCACGTGGACCTCGACGGCGAGGTGATGGAGGGCGTGCGGATCGTGCAGCTGACCCCGCCCGGCTCCGGGTGTTCCATCGCGCTCGTCGACGGGCTCCAGGTGCCGACCGGAACCCCGCAGCCGGGCACGTACCACGGGCTCCAGCTGTGCGTCACGGACGCCAAGGCGGCGTACGAGGAGCTGACCGCGCGGGGCCTGGAGGTCACCGAGCCGCAGCAGTTCGCACCGCAGGACGGGGCCACCTTCATGTACTTCAAGGACCCCGACGGCAACGGCTGGTCGATCCAGGAGTACCGCAAGCGGGCCACCGAGCCGCTGCACCAGGTGCTGGCCGCACTGGCTCAGCGGCAGTAGTCGTTCGTCCGCCGGCGGATCTGGTGGGGGACCGTCGCGGCGAGCAGGTCGTGCATGGTCTCCGCCGCCCTGACCGCCGCGTCGGCGCAGCAGTTGTTGAACAGGACGTGGACACGCTCGGTGCGGTCGGCCAGGGTGCGGATGCGTGGCAGCCACTCCGCCAGTTCCCGTTCGGTGTAGGCGTGCCGGAAGCGGTCCTCCTTGGTGCCGGTGCCCCAGTGCGGGCTGCGCCCGTGGAAGCGGACGACGCAGAGGCGGGACGTGGTGGCGGGCGCGACCGGAGGCATGGAGGTGGGCAGTCCCGGGGCCGTGTCGACCGCCACGGCGGTGGCGTCCAGGTCGGTGAGGAGGTCGGCGGTGGAGCGCGCGCGGTCCCCCTGCCACCAGCCGGGGTGGCGGAACTCGACGGCGAACGGCCAGTCGCGGGCACGTTCACGGGCCGCCCGGACGATGCCCTCGGAGCGGGAACCGGGGGCGAGGGAGGGCGGGTACTGGAAGAGCAGCGTGCCGAGGCGGCCGGACTGCCGCAGGGGCTCCACCGCCTCCGCGAACCGGGCCCACACCTCGTCCAGCAGGCCCTGGTCGCGGGCGTGCCCGCGTAGGTCCGCGGGCAGCGCGGCCGGACGCGTCGGGTGTCCCGTCAGCAGGGAGAACGCCTTGACGTCGAAGACGAAGCCGGCCGGGGTGCGCTCCACCCACAGACGGCTGGTGCGGGCGCTCGGCAGGGCGTAGTACGCCGAGTCCGCCTCGACCACCGGGAACCGCTCGGCGTAGTACCGCAGCCGCCCCTCCGCGTCGCGCCGCCCCCGCGGGTACCACCCGCTCGTCACCAGTGCCCGGTCCGTCCAGGAGCACGTCCCCACCAGGATCTCCGCCATGGGCGCGTGGGTACCCAGGAGCGTGCGGGTCAGTGCGCGGGGCGGAGTCGCGGCAGCGGTCGCCGCAGCAGTTCACCCGGTTTTCATCCGCCGGGCCGGGCGGCGTGACGCGGCGGATTGTTGGCGTGCGCATGCTCTGTTCGCACCGCCAGCCCCGCTCTTCCCCCTCCGGAGGTTGATGTGTCCGGCAGTTCTGCCAAGTCCGCGTATCGCCGTGCCCGTACCGCCGTGGCGTCGGCAACCGCCTTCACCGCGGCCGCGATCGGGCTGTGGACCGGGCTCGGCGGCGGTTCCGCGCACGCCGCGAGCGCCGTTCCGACCCCCGACCACGTGGTCGTCGTGGTCTTCGAGAACCACGCCTACAGCCAGGTCATCGGCTCCTCCAGCGCCCCCTACATCAACTCGCTCAAGACCGGTGGCGCGGGCCTCACCCAGTCCTACGCCATCACCCACCCGAGCCAGCCGAACTACTTCGCCCTCTTCTCCGGCTCCACCCAGGGCATCACCGACGACAGCTGCTACACCCCCGGCTTCTCCTCGGCCGCCAACCTGGCCTCCGAGCAGCTCGCCGCGGGCCGCACCTGGGCCAGCTACAACGAGACCCTGCCCAGCCAGGGCTCGACCACGTGCAGCAGCGGCAACTACGCGCGCAAGCACAACCCGTGGTTCGGGTTCAGCAACGTACCCACCTCGTCGGCCAAGACCTTCGCGCAGTTCCCGACCGACTACTCCACCCTCCCCCAGATGTCCTTCGTGGTCCCGAACCTGTGCAGCGACATGCACGACTGCTCGGTGTCCACCGGCGACACCTGGCTGAAGAACAACCTGGGCGCCTACGCCACCTGGGCCAAGACCCACAACAGCCTCCTGGTCGTCACCTTCGACGAGGACAACCGGCTCAGCGGCAACCGCATCCCGACCGTCCTGTACGGCCAGCCGGTGACGGCCGGTTCGTCGTCCGCCACCACGTACAACCACTACGACCTGCTGCGCACCCTGGAGGACACCCAGGGCCTGACCACGCACGCGGGCAACGCGGCCTCCGCCAAGGACATCTCCGGAATCTGGGCGCCCTGAGGTGTACGTAGCGGACAGCCGCGCGAGTACCCCCGACGCGCCGGCGTCCGCGAACGGTGCCGTCCGGCTTCCGGCCGGGCGGCGCCGTGCCGCGGTCGCCCCCACGGTGCTCGCGCTGGGCACGGTCAGCCTGGTCACCGACGTGTCGTCCGAGATGGTCACGGCGGTGCTGCCGCTGTACCTGGTGACGGGCCTCGGTCTCTCCCCGCTGGGCTTCGGGCTCCTGGACGGCATCTACAACGGCTTCTCGGCGCTCGTCCGGCTGGCCGGGGGCCACCTCGCCGACCGGGGCGGGGGCCGCCACAAGTGGGTGGCGGGGCTCGGCTACGCCATCTCGGCGCTGTGCAAGCCGCTGCTGCTGCTCGCCCACACCCTCACCCCCATCGGCCTGATCCTCGCCGCCGACCGCACCGGCAAGGGCCTGCGCACCGCCCCCCGCGACGCGCTGATCTCCCTTTCGTCGACGCCGGAAACGCGCGGCCGGGCCTTCGGCGTGCACCGCGCGATGGACACGGCGGGCGCGCTGCTCGGCCCGCTGGCCGCCTTCCTGATCCTGCGGGCGACGGTGGACGGCTACGACGCGGTGTTCACGGTGAGCTTCTGCGTGGCGGTGCTGGGAGTCCTGGTGCTGGTGCTGTTCGTACCGGACGGCAGGAGTCGGTCGGCCCCGGCCGAGCGCCCGACCCTGCGGGCCGCGCTGGGATTGCTCCGCCACCGCGACCTGCGCCGCCTCACGGTGTGCGCCCTGCTGTTGGGCCTGGCCACGGTCAGCGACTCCTTCGTCTATCTGCTGCTCCAGCGCAGGCTCGGTGTGACCGACCGCTGGTTCGCGCTGCTCCCGCTGGGCACGGCGGCGGCGTTCCTGCTGCTGGCGGTGCCGCTGGGCCGGCTCGCGGACCGGGTGGGCCGCTGGTGGATCTTCCTGGCGGGCCACGGCGCGCTGCTCCTCGCGTACGCGCTGCTGCTCACGTCATGGCACGGCACGGTGCTGCCGTACGCGGTCCTCACGCTGCACGGCGCGTTCTACGCGGCCACCGACGGCGTACTCATGGCGGCGGCCTCGGACAGCGTGCCGGAGGCCCTGCGCTCCTCGGGCCTGGCCCTGGTCCAGACGGGCCAGGCACTGACCCGTTTCGCCTGCTCGCTGGGGTTCGGCGCGGCCTGGACGCTGTGGGGCGACCGTACGGCGCTGGCGGCGGCGACGGCGGCCCTCGCGGTCTGCGCGGCCTTCTCCGCGTTCTCCTTCACCCTCCGCCCGAAAGGCGCGACAACGGCATGACGGTACGGAACCGCGTCCTGGTGCTGCTCCTGGCCCTCGCCGTGCTGGCGGGGGTCGCCGCGGCCTCCATCCTCCACGCGTCGGCGCGCGCGGACCGCCGCGACCACACGCAGGCGGGCGGCCCGAAGGTCACGTCCGGGACGGTGACCCTCACGCGCCCGGGCCGCATGGTCTTCCGCAACATGGCCTGGGGCCCGCACCGCGACGAGCTGACCACGGTTCCCGCGTCCGACCCGTCCGGCCCCCGTACCGCCTCGGGCGTCAAGTGCCTGCGCTTCTACGCCGCTTCCGGCACCGGCGTATGCCTCCAGGCGGTGCACGGCCCGGTCTCGGACACGTACCGGGCGGTGATCCTGGACGCCCGCCTGAAGGTGACGGCCCATTACGACGTCCCCGGCATCCCGTCCCGGGCCAGGGTCTCGCCGTCCGGTCACTTCGCCGCCTGGACGGCCTTCGTCGGCGGTGACTCGTACGCGGGCACGAACTTCTCGACCCGCGCGGCGATCGTGGACACCCGCACGGGGAAGCTGATCCCGACCCTGGAGTCCTTCCGCATCCTCAAGGACGGCCGCGCCTACCGGGCGGCCGACGTGAACTTCTGGGGCGTGACGTTCGCGGCGGACGACCGCACCTTCTACGCGACGCTGGCGACGAAGGCAAAGACATACCTGGTCCGGGGCGACCTGAAGGCCCGCACGGTCACCACCCTCCACACCAACGTCGAATGCCCCTCCCTCTCCCCGGACGGCACCCGCATCGCCTACAAGAAGCGGGTCAAGGGCCTCCCCAAGGACGCCCCCTGGCGCCTGTACGTCCTCGACCTGCGCACGATGCGCGAAACCGCGCTCGCGGAGACCCGCAGCGTGGACGACCAGGCGGTCTGGCGGGACACCCACACAGTGGTGTACGCCCTGCCGGGCGACTACGGCGCCGACCTGTACGAGATGCCCGCGGACGGCACGGGCGAGCCGCGCCGCATCAACACGGCGGCGGTTTCGCCTGCCTACGTGGGGTGAGGCCAGGGCTGGTGTCACCCGATGGCGTGCCGAGAGGTTCGTTCACGTCACCGGGCGTCTCCTGAGTGCCTAGCGTGAGCCACGTCGCGATAGGACGCGTACGACGGAGGGGCGCGGATGTCGGTGGACGGCGAGGCGGTACGACTCAGGAGTGAGACGGACGAGCCCGGGTGGGAGGTGGACCCGGACGACGAGTGGGGCGTGGCCGTGGTCGCCACGGTGGGGCGGCAGTTGAAGCTGCGGCGGGAGGCCGTGGGGATGCGGGCGGCCGAGTTCGGGGAGGCGGTCGGGTACGGGGAGGACCTCGTCTACAAGATCGAGGGCGGAAAGCGGATCCCCCGGCCCGAGTACCTGGAGAAGGCGGACGAGGTGCTGGGGGCGGGTGGGCTGCTCGCCGCGATGAAGGAGGACGTGGCGAAGGTTCGGTATCCGAAGAAGGTCCGGGACTTGGCGAAGCTGGAGTCCCAGGCGGTGGAGCTCCTTTCCTACGGCAGTCACAACCTGCACGGGCTCGTGCAGACCGAGGAGTACGCACGCGCCCTGCTGGGCACGCGTCGGCCGGCACTGTCAGAGGACGAGCTGGAGAGGGCCGTTGCCGCCCGGATGGCCCGCAAGGTCATTTTCGAGCGGAATCCGGCCCCGGAACTGAGCTTCGTGCAGGAGGAAGTGACCCTGAGGCGGCCCGTCGGCGGCAAGATGGTGCTGCGCAGACAGCTCGAACACCTCCTGGACGTGGCGCAGTTGCGGCACGTCGAAGTCCAGGTGATGCCGACGTCACGCGGAGACCACCCCGGTACGGGAGGGCGGATCCAGGTGCTCAAGTTCGAAGACGGCACAGCGGTCGGCCGAGCCGACGACGAGTTCGGCAGCCGTCCGATCTCCGACCCCCGGCAGCTACGGATCCTCGAGCTGCGCTATGGCATCATCCGAGCCGAGGCGCTGACGGCACGAGAGTCGCTGGCCTTCGTCGAACAAGTGCTGGGGGAGACATGAACCGCGATCTGACCTGGTTCAAGAGCAGCTACAGCGACAGCAGCAATCCCAGCGACTGCGTGGAAGTCGCCGTGACCCCTGGCACGGTTCACGTCCGAGACTCCAAGCATCCCCGAGGCCCCCGACTCACCGTGACGCCCGCCGCCTGGGCCGACTTCCTGCCCCTCACGGAAGACCGTCCTACGCTGGTGTAGGGGTACCGCGGCGCAGCCGATCTCGCGGGGTGATCAAGATGCTCGACTTGTCCGCCAGGTTGAAGGACCTTCCGGTGGTACGGGGCCGGGCCCCCTGGCCGGGACACGAGTACGTCAAGGGCTGGGGCGTGTTCGGGCTGCCCTTCGACTCCGGTCACGTGCTCGCGCTGCGCGTCTTCCCGGAGAACGACTTCGGCCCGTACCGCACGCTGTGGCATCGCGACCCGGGCGGCGACTGGACGATCGACGTCGACGGGGCACGGCTGGACACGGCGTGCCCCAGGTACTACGGCGCCGCGTGCGTCCGCACGGGATACGCGCACATAGGGCTCACCTGGACCGGCCCGGCCTCGCTGCGGGTGACGATGGATTCTCCCCAGCTGGACTGGACCCTCACGGCCACCTCGACCCGGCTCCTGGACCTCCTGAACACCGTCAGCGCGGCCCTGCCGCTGTCCACCTGGCGCACTCCTGCCTTGCTCCGGGCACGGCAGCGGCTGGCCCGAGCGCTGGGGATGGGCGACATGCGCTTCAGCGGTGTCATGCCGAGCGGCCACACCGGAACGCTCATGCCCCAGCGGATCTACTTCGTCGAAAGCTCACGAGCCGTGTTCGACGGCGTCGACCTCGGCCACCCCACCCACCTGCCGGACTGCCCGCGTATCGGTGCCTCGCCCCTGCCGGCCCGCGGCGTCCTCGCCATCGGCCAGGCGGTCTGGGAGATCCGCGACCCCGCCGAGTACGAGCGCACCCGGTCCGAGACCACCCTTCAGCCCTAGTAGGCGATCACACCGTCTTGACCTGGCCACCGTCGATGGTGAACTCGGCTCCCGTGATGTTGCCGGCGAGTGGCGAGGCGAGGAAGAGAGCCAGATCGGCGACCTCGTGAGGTTCGGTGACCCGCCCGGTGGAAATGCCCATGCTCTGCGGCACGACCACATCGACGGCTTCCTGCGCGGTGGTGCCGGCCTGCGCCGCCGTCGCATCGGCGAAGCCACCCGGAGCGGTCCAGAAGGGAGTGCGGACCGGTCCTGGGGCGATCGCGTTGACCCGGACGCCTCGCGGGGCGAACTCCTCGGACAGCGACTTGGTCAGGCTGCTCAGTCCGGCCTTGGCCGCGGAGTAGTCCACGACCATGGGGAAGGGCAGGCGTGCGTTGATGGAGCTGATGTTGATGATGGAGCCCCCGTCCGCGTCCAGCAGATGAGGAAGCGCCGCGCGGCTGGTCCGGACCGCGCTGAACAGGGTCATGTTGAAGATCCGCTGCCACTCGGCGTCGTCGATGTCGAGGAAGCTCGGACGGGATGTCGCGGCCCCCAGGTTGTTGACCAGGACGGCGACCCCGCCGTACTGCTCCACCGCGAGCCGGACGAGCGTGCCCGGCCCTTCCCCGGTGGACAGATCGACCGGGACCGCGGTGACGCCGTGGTTCTCGTGGAGCGCCTGGAGCTCGGGAGTGACGCTCCGGCTGCCGGCGACGACGTGTGCGCCTTCCCTGGCGAACGCATCGGCGATGGCAAGGCCGATGCCCTTGCTCGCCCCGGTGACGACGGCGACCTTGTCCTTGAGCTGGAGATCCATGGCACTGCCTCTCCGAGTCGGTCACCGCATATGTCGAGCGTACGCGGAAGCGGCGCCCCCGGCTCGGGCGAGCAGTCGACCTCGACAACCCACCCCGCGGTCCCCCCGGCGTACACAGGACCCGTGGGCTAGCCGACGCGCAGGTCAACACACGGACAGCGGTTTCCGTCCTCGGGGTGGTTTGCCGCTCGGCCCGCCGTCGCCGGCACCGGTGCCGCCGGACACTCGGCCGGGGGCGGCGCGGGCCGCCGGAAGGGGGCGGCATGGCCGAGCACAGGATCCTGGTCGCGGTACGGGAGCACCAGCGGGACGAGGGCGCCGGGGCCGAGCAGTTGCGGAAGATCCGGGACGCGATCGAGGCGGGCGGCTTCGAGGTCCGCTGGGCGGTCACCGCCGCCGACGCGGAGGCGGTGCTGCGCACCGAGGCCGGCCTGGCCGCGGCGCTGGTGGCCTGGGACCTTCCCGGGGACGGCGGCCCTGAGGGCACTCCCGGCGGGGCCGCCGTCCTGCGCCGGATCGGCCGCCGGTTCCAGAACCTGCCGGTGTTCCTGGTCATGGCGGACGAGGGCGTGCGGGATCTGCCGCTGTGGGTGTCGGAGTCGGTGGTCGGCTACGTCTGGCCGCTGGAGGACACCCCGGGCTTCATCGCGGGCCGGGTCACGACCGCCGCCCGCGCCTACCGGGAGGCGGTCCTGCCGCCCTTCTTCCGGGCGCTGCGCCGCTTCGACGACGCGCACGAGTACTCCTGGCACACGCCGGCCCACTCCGGCGGTGTCGCGTTCCTGAAGTCGCCCGCGGGACGGGCGTTCCACGACTACTTCGGCGAGCGTCTGCTGCGCAGCGACCTGTCGATCTCGGTCGAGGAGCTCGGCTCGCTGTTCGAGCACACGGGCCCGATCGGCGAGGCGGAGCGGAACGCCGCGCGGGTCTTCGGCGCCGACCTCACCTACTTCGTGCTGCACGGCGACTCCACCTGCAACCGGCTGGTCGGTCACTTCAGCGTCACGCGCGACGAGATCGCGCTGGTGGACCGCAACTGCCACAAGTCGGTGCTGCACGGCCTGGTCGTCTCCGGCGCCCGCCCGGTCTACCTGGTCCCCACCCGCAACGGCTACGGCCTGGCCGGCCCGCTGCCCCCGGCGGAGCTCGAGGAGGAGGCGATCGCGGCCCGGATCGCCGCCAACCCGCTCGCCCGGGACGCCGTCTCGCCGCTCGCGCAGTACGCGGTGTTCACCAACTCCACCTATGACGGCCTGTGTTACGACGCGGTGGCAACCGCCCGGGCGTTCGCGCCCAGCACGCCCCGCCTCCACTTCGACGAGGCCTGGTTCGCGTACGCCCGCTTCCACCCCCTCTACGCGGGCCGCTACGGCATGTCGGTGGACGAGGGCACCTTCCCGGGCTCGGACCGGCCCACCGTCTTCGCGACCCAGTCCACCCACAAGCTGCTGGCCGCGCTCTCGCAGAGCGCCATGGTGCACGTCCGGCCCGCGCCCCGGGCACCGGTGGAGCACGACCGGTTCAACGAGGCGCTGATGATGCACGGCACCACGTCCCCGCTGTATCCGATGATCGCCTCGCTGGACGTGGCCACCGCCATGATGGACGGGCCGCAGGGCCGTTGGCTGGTCGACGAGGCGGTGACCGAGGCGGTCCGGTTCCGCCAGGAGATGGTGCGCGTCGGACGGCGCATCGAGGCGGCCGGGGACCGGCCTCCGTGGTTCTTCGGCGTGTGGCAGCCCGAGACGGTGACGGACCCGGCGAGCGGCAAGCGCCTCCCCTTCGACGAGGCACCGGCCGAGCTGCTGAGCACCGAACCCTCCTGCTGGACCCTGGAGCCGGGCGCCGACTGGCACGGCTTCCCCGGGCTGAGCGAGGGCCACTGCATGCTGGACCCGATCAAGGTCACCCTGACCTGCCCGGGCATCAGCGCCACCGGCGTGGTGGCG
Organism: Streptomyces sp. NPDC054834; assembly: GCF_053611185.1. Lineage (NCBI taxonomy): Bacteria > Bacillati > Actinomycetota > Actinomycetes > Kitasatosporales > Streptomycetaceae > Streptomyces > Streptomyces sp. NPDC054834. The sequence goes on from NZ_JBSGZV010000032.1 coordinate 49,815, forward strand.
GACACCGGCATCCCGGCCCGCGTCCTGACCGCCTACCTGGCCACCCGCAACATCGTCGTGGAGAAGACGGACAGCTACACCACGCTGGTGCTGTTCTCGATGGGCATCACCAAGGGCAAGTGGGGCACGCTGCTGGACGCCCTGATGGACTTCAAGGCGCTGTACGACGGCGCGGCGCGGCTCGACCGCGTACTTCCCGCGCTCACCGCCGCGCACGGCCGGCGGTACGCCGACCTGACGCTGCCCGAGTTGTGCCAGGAGATGCACGACCATCTGCGCTCGGTCCGCCTGGTGGAGCTGCTGGACACCGCCTTCCAGCGGCTGCCGGAGCCGGTGGCCCCACCCCAGCTCTGCTACCAGCGGCTGGTGCGCGGCGGCACCGAGCGCGTCCGGCTGGCCGAGGCGGCGGACCGGGTCGCGGCCGCCATGGTCACCGTCACCCCACCGGGCATCCCGGTCCTGATGCCGGGCGAGAGCACCGGCGCCCCCGACGGCCCTCTGCTGCGCTACCTCGCCGCCCTGGAGTCCTTCGACCGCCGCTTCCCGGGCTTCGGCAGCGAGACCCACGGCGTGACCGTCGACGAGGACACCGGCGACTACCTGATCGAGTGCCTGCGCCCGGAGGAGGCCGGGGCTCCGGGAACACGCCGTGCCTCCACTCCGGCCCAGCGCCGCGGCCCCGAGCCGGCCCGCCCGCTCCGCTGAGCGCCAGGTCAGAGATCGTCCGGAAGGATCCGGAAGTGGGTGTGTCCGCCGGTCAGCGGACGGACGGCACGGAAGTCACGGAGATCCCGAGTGAGTAGGGCATCCGTGCCGTACTCAGCGGCGAGCGCCACGTTCACGGCGTCCACCAGGTCGAGGTCGAGCGATCCGTACCGTGCCCGTACGGCCAGCGCGGCGTCCAGGATCTCAGGCGTGGGCGGGGCCAGGACCAGCCGCATCTGCCGCACCCGCGCCGTGAGTGAGCGGAGGATCCCGTCGGCCGCGGCGCGCCCGGCGCGGATGGTAGCCACTTGGTGCACCTCGGTCAGCGCCAGGGGCGTGGCGACAAGAAAGCCGCACTGGTCCGCAGCCTTTCTGGCCGCCTGGTGGTCCGGGTCGGAGCGGTTGAACAGTGTGAGGATTCCGGATGTGTCGGCGACGGCGATCAAGCCGCGTGCCCCCCGTTCCGGCGTTCACGCGCCTCGTAGCCCTCGGTGACCGCCGTCCGGACGTCCTCTCCAGTGACGGGCCCGCCAAGATCGAAGGTCTCCTCATCGGCCACGAACGGCTCGTCCCAGACCCGGTGCGCCAACGCGATGCGGTGGATGCCCTCGCGGATTATCTCGGCCTCGGAGACGCCCATGCGGGCGGCGGCGTCCTTGATCAGCGTGAGGTCACTGTCATCGGCGTAGACATTGGTGCGCTTCAGAGCCATACCGTCAAGGTACAGGATGTGTACCACCCTGGCATTGCGTGGACGTGCGAATTGAGCCGTTGCGCTAGCTGTCCAGAGCAGCAAGCGCCCGCGTCACCAGCCCCCGTGCGCCGCCGTACACCGCGCAACCTGACAGCTGCTGAAAGGCCCGGAGATAGAGGTCGACCCTGCCCAGGCTCGGTGAGTGTCGCGGCGGCAGCAAGGGAATCGGCGTGGACTCGCTGATCGTCAAAGACGGTGAAGGTCGCCATCGGCCAGATGGTCCGTTCGGCGGCGAAGGGGATCACGCCGCGGAACACCGCGGGCAGCCCCATCACCGAGAGCAGGTGCCCGAGAACGCGGCGTGGCCATCCGAGCTGTGGCGACCTTCCTGGATGTCGCTCTGGGATTCATCTATGGCCACAAAACTATCGATCTCATCCATATCCCAAGCGTCGCCCCGGGCCCTGTCTTCACAGAGGCACAGCACGTTCTGTACTTGCGCGGGCGGACGGGACTACGACCTGATATCGCGACGCCCCAGAGGCGCCCGAGACCCTCCCAACTTGCCTCCGGTCCCACGGCGAGATGCCGTGGGACCGGAGAAATCGATACGCCGAGCGGGCTCTGACCCGCCCCTACAGCACCGGCAGGTTCTTCCGCAGTTCGAACGCGGTGACCTCGGACCGGTACTCCTCCCACTCCGACTTCTTGTTGCGGAGGAAGAAGTCGAAGACGTGTTCGCCGAGGGTCTCGGCGACCAGGTCGCTGTTCTCCATGAGGGTGAGGGCCTCGCCGAGGTTCTGCGGGAGGGGCTCGATGCCCATCGCGCGGCGCTCGGCGTTGGAGAGGGCCCAGACGTCGTCCTCGGCGCCGGGCGGGAGCTCGTAGCCCTCCTCGATGCCCTTGAGGCCGGCGGCCAGGAGGAGGGCGTAGGCGAGGTAGGGGTTGGTGCCGGAGTCCAGGGAGCGGACCTCCACGCGTGCGGAGCCGGTCTTGCCGGGCTTGTACATCGGGACGCGGACCAGGGCCGAGCGGTTGTTGTGGCCCCAGCAGATGTAGGAGGGGGCCTCACCGCCGGCGCCCGCGGTGCGCTCGGAGCCGCCCCAGATGCGCTTGTAGGAGTTGACCCACTGGTTGGTGACCGCGGAGATCTCCGCCGCGTGCTTGAGCAGGCCCGCGATGAAGGAGCGGCCGACCTTGGAGAGCTGGTACTCCGCGCCGGACTCGTAGAACGCGTTGCGGTCGCCCTCGAAGAGGGAGAGGTGCGTGTGCATGCCCGAGCCCGGGTGCTCCGAGAACGGCTTCGGCATGAAGGTGGCCTGGACGCCCTGCTCCAGCGCCACCTGCTTCATGACCAGGCGGAACGTCATGATGTTGTCCGCGGTGGAGAGCGCGTCGGCGTAGCGGAGGTCGATCTCCTGCTGGCCCGGGGCGCCCTCGTGGTGGGAGAACTCCACCGAGATGCCCATCGACTCCAGCATGGTGATCGCCTGGCGGCGGAAGTCCATGCCGATGTTCTGCGGGGTGTGGTCGAAGTAGCCCGAGTTGTCGGCGGGCGTCGGGCGGGAGCCGTCGAGCGGGCGGTCCTTCAGCAGGAAGAACTCGATCTCCGGGTGGGTGTAGAAGGTGAAGCCCAGGTCGGAGGTGCGGGCGAGGGCGCGCTTGAGGACGTAGCGCGGGTCCGCGAAGGAGGGGGAGCCGTCCGGCATGAGGATGTCGCAGAACATGCGGGCGGTGCCGGGGGCCTCGGCGCGCCAGGGCAGGACCTGGAAGGTGGAGGGGTCCGGCTTGGCGATCATGTCGGACTCGTAGACCCGGGCGAAGCCCTCGATGGCGGAGCCGTCGAAGCCGATGCCCTCGTCGAAGGCCTGTTCCAGCTCGGCCGGGGCCACGGCCACGGACTTGAGGAAGCCCAGCACGTCCGTGAACCACAGGCGTACGAACCGGATGTCGCGCTCCTCCAACGTCCGGAGTACGAACTCCTGCTGCTTGTCCATCTTCCGCTTCCCCATCCTTGCTGGTCAGGCCGCCTGTCCCCCGTCCCACGGGAGGCGGTCGGGCACCTGAGCATCCCACCACAACACCATTTCACGCGTGTTGCCGACCTTGATCGTCCGACCGTCCACGGCCTGAACGCCTCGCGTACGGCGGATGTACTGCTCTCCGCCCATCTTGCCTGCTCGCACCGACATCCGTAATGGGCCGTCCGCTTCCGTCGTGAGCGACGCCACTCCCCTTTAATTTGTATCTCAGATGCAAGTTTTATTAGCGTTCTGATCAGTGCCGGGCCCGCCTCGGGCCCGTCGAGCCACGAGGAGTCCGTCATGCTCTCCGAGCAGTCCGCAGCCACCGTCCGCGCCACGCTCCCCGTCGTCGGCGCCGCCATCGGCGAGATCACCGAGCGCTTCTACGCCGGGCTCTTCGCCGCCCACCCGGAACTGCTGCGCGACCTGTTCAACCGCGGCAACCAGGCCGCCGGCACCCAGCGCCAGGCCCTCGCCGGTTCGATCGCCGCCTTCGCCACGTACCTCGTGGACCACCCGGACCAGCGGCCGGACGCGATGCTGGGCCGCATCGCCCACAAGCACGCCTCCCTCGGCGTCGCGCCCGAGCAGTACGCGGTCGTCCACGAGCACCTCTTCGCCGCCATCGTCGAGGTCCTCGGCGAGGCGGTCACGCCCGAGGTCGCCGCCGCCTGGGACGAGGTGTACTGGCTGATGGCGAACGCCCTCATCGCCGTAGAGAAGCGGCTGTACGAGGAGAGCGGCAGCCGCGGATGGCGGGAGTGGGAGGTCGTCGAGCGCGCCGCCGAGACCGCCGACGTCGTCACCTTCCGGCTGCGCCCGGTGGACGGCGGGCCGGTGCGGGACTTCCGCGCGGGGCAGTACGTCTCCGTCGGCGTGGAGCTGCCCGACGGCGCCCGGCAGATCCGGCAGTACAGCCTCTCCGGTGCGCCGGGGACGACGGTGCGGCAGATCAGCGTGAAGGCGGTGCGCGGCGGCGCCACCCCTGACGGCGAGGTCTCCAACCACCTCCACGCGCGCGTGCGCGAGGGCGACGTCCTCCAGCTGTCCGAGCCGTACGGCGACCTCGTCCTGGACGACGCCACGGACACGCCGCTGCTGCTCGCCTCCGCCGGCATCGGCGTGACCCCGATGGTCGCGATGCTGGCGCGGCTGGCGGAGACCGGTCACCGCGCCCCGGTCACCGTCGTGCACGGCGACCGCTCCCCCGCCGACCACGCCCTGCGCGTCGACCACGAGGCGTTCGTGGCGAAGCTCCCGGACGCGGCGGCGCACTTCTGGTACGAGGAGCAGGCCCCGGCGAACGGGCGGTCCGGGCTGGTGGACCTGGGCGACATCGCCGTACCGGAGGGCACGCGCGCGTACCTGTGCGGCCCGCTCCCCTTCATGCGCGCGATCCGCACCCAGCTGCTCGAGAAGGGCGTGGCACCCGCCGACATCCACTACGAGGTCTTCGGCCCGGACCTGTGGCTGGCGTCGCAGGGCTGAGAGGGGCCCAGGGCCGAGAGGGGCCCATGCTCCGCAGCCGCCCCTAGGACGCCCGGGCGATCTCCAGCAGCAGCGGCCCGGTGGGGGCGGTGACCATGTCCGCCACCGTGAGCGGGTCCAGGGTGGCGAAGAACGCCTCCTGGGCCCGCCGCAGTGCGCCGCGCAGGCGGCACGCGGAGTTCAGGGGGCAGGGCGTGGCGCCGCCCTCGCAGTCGACCACGTCGCCTTCGCCCTCGAAGGCGCGCACCACGGCGCCGACGGAGGCCCCGCGTCCCTTCTCGGTGAGCGCGAGCCCGCCGCCCCGGCCGCGCCGGGCGTGGACCAGGCCCATGTGCTGGAGCTCGGCGACGACCTTCGCCGCGTGGGTGTAGGGCACGTCCATGTCCCCCGCGACCTCCCGGGTCGTGGGGGTGGCCCCGCCCGCGACGGCGAGTCGCATGAGCATCCGCAGGGCGAGGTCGGTGGAGCGCAGCAGCCGCATACCAGCCAGCCTAGATAATGCGCATCCGGCGTTCAAATTATCGTTTCCCTACCGTTTCCGCCGACCTCCCTACGGCGGGAAAGCCTCCCCCGACTACGATCAGCGAGCCCCACCCGTCCCTTTCCTTTCCCCAGAAGGACACCGTCATGGGTTCCGCGAAGAACACCGGCAACGCCGCGCGCAAGGCGCGAATAGAAGAGATGCGGCGTGCAGAGCAGGCCCGCGAGCGGCGCAACCGGCTGCTCACCGTCGCCGCGAGCGTGGTGGTGGTCGCCGGTCTCGTGGTCGGCGGTGTCGTGCTGGTGCGCTCGCAGTCGGACAGCGGCAAGGACACGGCGAGCGGCTCCAAGAGCTCCGGGGACTCGGGCCACTTCACGACCGGCAAGGACGGTGTGCGGACCTGGTCGGGCAAGCTGTCGCGGACGCATGTCACCACGTCCGTGAAGTACCCGATGCACCCGCCCGTGGGCGGCAACCACAACCCGGTCTGGCTGAACTGCAACGGCAACGTCTACACCTCGCCGGTGAAGGACGAGAACGCCGTGCACGCGCTGGAGCACGGCGCGGTCTGGGTGACGTACACCGCGAAGGCGAAGAAGGCGGACGTGGACGCGCTCGCCGCCAAGGTGAAGCAGACTCCGTACACGCTGATGAGCCCGTACGAGAACCAGGCGGCGCCGCTGATGCTGTCGGCCTGGGGCCACCAGCTGACCGCGAAGAGCGCCGACGACCCGGCGGTGAACAAGTTCTTCGCCACCTACGTCCAGGGCAAGCAGACGCCCGAGCCGGGTGCCTCGTGCACCGGCGGGACGATGAAGTGATGCGGCTCGTCGGCTGGGTCGCGGGCGCCGCGGCGGCGGTGCTCGTCGCGGCCGGGGCGATCACGTACGCGGTGGCCGAGGACGGGGACTCCGCCCCGAGCACCCCGGGCGCGGAGTCCGCGGACGCCGGGTTCGCGCGGGACATGGCGGTCCATCACCAGCAGGCCGTCGAGATGTCGTACATCGTGCGCGACCGCACGAAGAACGAGGAAGTCCGGCGGCTCGCCTACGACATCGCGCAGACGCAGGCCAACCAGCGCGGGATGCTGCTGGGCTGGCTCGACCTGTGGGAGCTGCCCAAGGTGTCGGCCGAGCCGCCGATGACCTGGATGGGCATGGGCGACATGCCCGCCGGCAAGGACGGCGCGCTGATGCCGGGCATGGCCACCAACACCGAGCTGAAGAAGCTCCAGGGCCTCAGCGGCAAGCAGGCCGAGGTCCTCTTCCTCCAGCTGATGACGGATCATCACAAGGGCGGCATCCACATGGCCGAGGGGTGCGTGGCGAAGTGCACCGTCGGCGTGGAGAAGAAGCTCGCGCAGGGCATGGTGGACGCGCAGCAGTCGGAGATCCAGCTGATGGCGGACATGCTCAAGGAGCGCGGGGCGCAAGCGCGTTCTTAACACTCCCGCAAGGATGAAAGCCTCAAATCGCCCTTCCTTACCGTTACTTGGGCTTCTCTTGACTTTCGCGTTCCCCTGGCATGAACGGTTCATCGAAAGAGTGGCCCCCATCGTGTGATCCATCGGGCCGAACCGCCGCGGGCCCGGCGCGGATCGCCGATGACCAACCACACATGCCTACATGCGCCTCACATCGCGAGGAGCATCGCAGGGGGTTACATGAGATCCAACCGCGCCAACCTGCGCACCGTGAGCCTGGCAGCGACACTGCCCATGGTCGCCGGTGCGCTGGCGCTCGGCATACCCGCGGCGCACGCCGCGGACAACCCGGGCCGGGACACGCTCGCGGGCACCAAGCCCGCCTGGGCCACGGCCAAGGCGGACAAGGGTTCCACCTCGAACAGCGCCCAGGTCTCCGCCCGGGTCTACCTGGCCGGACGCGACGCGTCCGGCCTCGCGGCCTACGCCAAGGCGGTGTCCGACCCGAGCTCGCCGCAGTACGGCAAGTACCTCAGCGCCAAGCAGGCCCAGGCCCGCTACGGTGCCACCAAGGCCCAGGTGGCCGCCGTCAAGTCCTGGCTGAAGTCGGCCGGGCTGAAGGTCACCGGGGCCACGCAGCACTACGTCACCGTCAGCGGTGACGTGGCCGCCGCCGAGAAGGCGTTCGGCACCCAGCTGCACAACTACGTCAAGGGCTCCAAGACCTACCGCGCGCCGTCGAAGACGGCCTCCGCGCCGGAGAGCCTGAACGGCGCCGTCCTGACCGTCACCGGCCTGGACAACGCGCCGCACAAGGCGAGCCACGACGACCAGCTGCCCGGGCCGGGCACGGTGTTCAAGAACTCCGGGCCGTTCTCCTCGTACTACGGCTCGAACACCGCGAGCACGCTGCCCGACGCGTACGGCTCGAAGATCCCGTACGCCGTCAAGGGCTACACCGGCAAGCAGCTGCGGGCCGCCTACGGCGCCGGCAGCTACACGGGCAAGGGTGTCCGCGTCGCCATCACGGACGCGTTCGCCTCGCCGACCATCGCCTTCGACGCGCAGACCTACGCGAAGAAGCACGGCGACGCCGCCTGGAAGACCGGCCAGCTGAAGCAGGTGCTGCCCAAGAACTACAAGCACACCGGCGCCGACGAGTGCGACGCCTCCGGCTGGTACGGCGAGGAGACCCTCGACGTCGAGGCCGTGCACGCGGTCGCGCCGGACGCCGACGTCACGTACGTGGGCGGCGCGTCCTGCATGGACGACGACCTGCTCGACTCGCTCAGCAAGGTCGTCGACAACCACCTGGCCGACATCGTCTCCAACTCCTGGGGCGACATCGAGGCCAACCAGACGCCGGACCTGGCCGCGGCCTACGACCAGGTCTTCCAGTTCGGCGCGGTCGAGGGCATCGGCTTCTACTTCTCCTCCGGCGACAACGGCGACGAGGTCGCCAACACCGGTACGAAGCAGGTCGACACCCCGGCCAACTCGGCCTGGGTGACGGCGGTCGGCGGTACCTCGCTGGCGGTCGGCAAGGGCGACACGTACCTGTGGGAGACCGGCTGGGGCACCGAGAAGGCCTCGCTGTCGGCCGACGGCAAGAGCTGGACGGGCTTCCCCGGCGCCTTCACCTCGGGTGCGGGCGGCGGCACCAGCAAGACCGTGGCCGAGCCCTCCTACCAGAAGGCCGTCGTCCCGGACTCGCTCGCCAAGGCCAACGGCGCCGCCGGCAACCGTGTCGTCCCGGACATCTCGGCGATCGCCGACCCGAACACCGGCTTCAAGGTCGGCCAGACCCAGACCTTCCCGGACGGGTCGGAGCAGTACAGCGAGTACCGCATCGGCGGCACCTCGCTGGCCGCGCCGGTGATCGCGGCCGTGCAGGCCCTGGCCCAGGAGGCGGGCGGTGGCAAGGCGCTCGGCTTCGCCAACCCGGCGATCTACGCCAAGTACGGGTCGAAGGTGTACCACGACGTCACCGACAACCCGACCGGCAAGGGCCTGGCCGTGGCCCGCGTGGACTTCGCCAACGGCTACGACGCCGCCGGCGGCCTGCTGACCTCGGTCCGCAGCCTCGGCAAGGACAGCTCGCTGTCCGCGGTGAAGGGCTACGACGACGTGACCGGCGTGGGCACGCCCGCGAACGGCTACGTGGATTCGTACAAGAAGCACTGAGGCACCGCCGGTAACGGCACCTGTGGGGCGCGGGATGTGATCATCCCGCGCCCCTTCGGCGTGGGTGGGGAGACCCGCCACCCCATCGTGTCGCTCTGACGATTACACTGGGCGGGTGCCTCCGTTGAACTTCTGGTCGATCTATCAGCACGGCTTCGCACGCGTCGCCGCGTGTACGGGTCACACCGTCATCGCGGACCCGCACGCCAACGCCGAAGCGGTCCTTCGCCACGCACGCCGGTGCGCCGAGGAAGGGGTCGCCGTCGCCGTCTTCCCGGAGATGTGCCTGTGCGGCTACTCGATCGAGGACCTGCTGCTCCAGGACGCGCTGCTCGATCAAGTCGAGGAAGCGGTCCAGGAGGTGGTGGCCGGCTCGGCGGGGCTGCTGCCGGTGCTGGTCGTCGGCGCCCCGCTGCGCCACCGCAACCGGGTCTACAACTGCGCGGTGATCGTGCACCGGGGCCGTGTCCTCGGTGTCGTGCCCAAGTCGTATCCCCCGAACTACCGGGAGTTCTACGAGCGCCGGCAGATCGCCGACGGCGCCGACGAGCGCGGCGGGTCGATCCGGGTCGGCGGCGAGTCCGTGCCGTTCGGCGTGGATCTGCTGTTCGCGGCGGACGACGTCCCGGGTCTCGTGCTGCACGCGGAGATCTGCGAGGACATGTGGGTGCCGGTGCCGCCCAGCGCGGAGGCGTCCCTCGCCGGTGCGACCGTCCTCGTCAATCTCTCGGGCAGCCCGATCACGGTCGGGCGGGCCGAGGACCGCAAGCTGCTGTGCCGCTCGGCGTCCTCCCGCTGTCTCGCCGCGTACGTCTACGCGGCGGCCGGCCTCGGCGAGTCGACCACCGACCTGTCCTGGGACGGCCAGGCCATGGTCTACGAGAACGGCGTGCTGCTGGCGGAGACCGAGCGGTTCCCGCTCGGCGACAGTTACGCGGTGGCCGACGTGGACCTCGACCTGCTGCGGCAGGAGCGGCAGCGGATGGGCACGTTCGACGACAACCGCCGCACGCACCGCGCACGGACCGGCGACTTCCGGACGGTCGCCTTCGAGCTCGATCCGCCGCTCACCGACCTGGGGCTGCGCCGTCGCCTGGAGCGCTTCCCGTTCGTGCCGGCCGACCCCGACCGGCTCGCCCTGGACTGCTACGAGGCGTACAACATCCAGGTCGAGGGCCTCCAGCAGCGACTGGCGGCGATCGGCGGCCCGAAGGTGGTCATCGGGGTGTCCGGCGGTCTCGACTCCACGCACGCGCTGATCGTCGCCGCCCGCGCGATGGACCGCGCCGGCCGCCCGCGCAGCGACATCCTGGCCTGGACGCTGCCCGGCTTCGCCACCAGCGACCACACCAAGGACAACGCCCACAAGCTGATGAACTCCCTCGGCGTCACCGCGGCCGAGCTGGACATCACACCCACCGCGCGGCTGATGCTGAAGGAGATGGGCCACCCGTTCGCGTCCGGCGAGCCGGTGTACGACGTCACCTTCGAGAACGTGCAGGCGGGTCTGCGCACCGACTACCTCTTCCGGCTCGCCAACCAGCGCGGCGGCATCGTGCTCGGGACCGGCGACCTGTCGGAGCTGGCGCTCGGCTGGTCCACGTACGGCGTCGGCGACCAGATGAGCCACTACAACGTCAACTCGGGCGTGCCGAAGACGCTGATCCAGCACCTGATCCGCTGGGTCATCAGCAGCGGCCAGTTCGACGAGGAGACCGGCAAGACCCTTGCAGCGATCCTCGACACCGAGATCAGCCCGGAGCTCGTACCGGGTGAGGAGATGCAGTCCACCGAGTCCAAGATCGGCCCGTACGCGCTGCACGACTTCACGCTCTTCCACGTGCTGCGCTACGGCTTCCGGCCGTCGAAGATCGCGTTCCTGGCGTGGCACGCCTGGCATGACGCGGAGTCCGGCGAGTGGCCGCCCGGCTTCCCGGAGGCCAAGCGGGTGGCGTACGACCTGGCGGAGATCCGGCGGTGGCTGGAGGTCTTCTGCCGTCGCTTCTTCGGGTTCGCGCAGTTCAAGCGATCGGCCATGCCGAACGGTCCGAAGGTCTCGGCCGGCGGTTCGCTCTCACCGCGCGGCGACTGGCGTGCGCCGTCGGACGGCAACGCGCGGGCGTGGCTGCGGGACCTGGCCCGGTTCGACCTGCCAAGCCCAGCGGACGGCAACGACCGTCGGGCATGATCGTGCGGCTCTCCGCCGGGGCCCCTCCGAAGGGCCCCGGCGGCGTGCGCCCCGCCCCGAGCGATGACCCATCGGGGCCCCCTCTCACAGGGGCTGCGGCCGATCCGCGAGTGTGGACCTCAGGTCAGGCGTTGTTGACTATCTCGTACGACTCCTCGCCGTACCCGTTGCCGTAGTCCGGCACCACCCGGACGGTGATCTGGAACCAGTGGTTCTCCGGGAGGTTGAAGTAACCCCCGTCCGCAGCTGAGGAGTAGTGGCACTTGCCGTCGTTCTTCGTGTCGCTCAGGCTCATCTGGTAACGCTTCGCCGTCTCGTCGTAGACGTAGATCGTCGCGTACCGGCCGTCGGACTTGGTGTCGCAGACCTTGAAGTGGTCGCCGTGCTTCTCGAAGTAGGCGACAGCTCCTCGCTGGGAGCCGTTGTACCAGGGCCCGTACCCGTAGGTGATGGCAGCGGCGGGCGAAGTGGCCACCGTCGCAGCGGTGACGGTGGCACCGGCGAGGAGACCGATGCGGCTCAGAACGGTTGACTTCATCGAGTTTTCCAATGCGTGACTCTAGTAGTAGTCAGGGGAAGGCCAGTCCTGGGCATGTCCGACTCCCCGTCGGTTGATGACCCTGCGTCAGACAGCGGCGCAGAGCCGGACGATCGCCCGGACCAGACCCGTCGAAACGATAGCGCCAGTGATCAGCCGGATGGCCGGCACAAAGGGAACGAGCCGCACTCCGGCGGCGTGAACACCCCCACCACACCCACGTCTGCCGCCGGCCGACGTGGAGTCTCTCCGGCATCGACGACATCAAGCAGAGGGGTGACCCGGAGCGTTTGCCGGACGACTGCTCGAACCTTCCGTGTGACCTGGTGTACGAAGTGCACTTCGACGCGGTCGTCAGCTTCTACACGTGCGTCAACTCTGACGTGCCTGCCACTGAGGCGGGCTGCCCGACGCCGATACCGTCTACCTGCCGACGGGTCGCACCGGCCGATCAGCTCACTCCATGTGGGCGACCGGGTGCTGGCGGCCGACCCGAACACCGGCAGCCTGTGTTCCGAGCCCATCACGGATACCTACCGGCACAGCACTGACCGGCTGATGACCATCGGCCTGGCTGGTGGCGGCATCCTGGACACCACCGCTGGGCACAAGGTCCGTACAGCCGAGCGTGGCCGGATCGTCGCTTCGCAGTTGCTGCCGGGCGACCGACTGCTCGGCGCGGACAGCACCCCCAGGACTGTGACCGGTGTCCGTGACCGCTCCGGTCCCACAGGAAACCGGAGACGGGGCGTTCTCCCGCAGTGGAGAACACCCCGTCGGACTTCAGGTGTGCCCTTGATCGCAGGCTGGGTCAGTGGTGCAACACGCCCGACTGCTCAGGCACGTGGGTGGCGACCACCCGGCCTGCCCGGGCAACCTCCCGGCGCCGGTCCACGGCATACGCCACGCCGGCCACCCCCAGTCCCAGTACCGCCAGCGCCGCACCGGCCACCGCCGGGGACGTCGTGCCGAAGCCCGCCGCCAGGGCCAGCCCGCCGATCCACGCGCCGCCGGCGTTGGCCAGGTTGAAGGCGGCCTGGTTGGCGGAGGAGGCCAGGGAGGGGGCCGCGGAGGCCTTCTCCATGACCATGAGCTGGAGCGGGGAGCCGGTGATGAACGCGGCCATGCCGAGGAGGGCGACCCCGAGGGCCGCGCTCCACTCCGCCCGCATGAGGACCGGGAACAGCAGCAGGACCGCGGCCAGGGAGGTGAGGCCGCCGAACAGGGTGCCGCGCAGCGAGTGGTCGGCCAGGCGGCCGCCGAGCAGGTTGCCGACGGTGGCGCCGACGCCGAACAGCGCGAGCAGCAGCGTCACGCTGGACTCGGCGAACCCGGCGGAGTCCGTCAGCATCGGCGTGACGTAGCTGTACGCCGAGAACAGGGCGCCGAAGCCGGCCACCGTCGTGCCGAGGGCCAGCCAGACCGGCAGGGAACGCAGGGCGGCCAGTTCGCCGCGCAGACCGGCCGCGGTCGCGTGGGTGTGGTCGTGGGGGATCAGCGCGGCGAGCGAGGCTATCGCCGCCAGGCCGATCACGCTGACGCCCAGGAACGTCGCCCGCCAGCCCAGGTGCTGGCCCACGAGGGTGGCGACGGGGACACCGGCGATGTTCGCCACCGTCAGCCCCAGGAACATCAGGGACACGGAGCGGGCCTTGCGCTCCGGCGGCACCATGGTCGTCGCTACCACCGCGCCCACGCCGAAGAAGGCGCCGTGCGGCAGGCCGCTGAGGAAGCGGGCGGCCAGCAGCGACTCGTTGCCGGGGGCGAACGCGGAGAGCACGTTGCCCACGACGAACAGGGCCATCAGGCCGATCAGCACCGTACGGCGGGACATCCGCGCGGTGACCGCGGCGAGCAGCGGGGCGCCGATGACGACGCCCAGCGCGTATGCCGAGACCAGGTGCCCGGCGGTGGGGATCGAGATGTTCAGGTCGTCCGCGACCTCGGGCAGCAGGCCCATGATCACGAACTCGGTCGTACCGATGCCGAAGGCGCCCACGGCAAGGGCTAGCAGGGCCAGGGGCATGAGGGGACCTCTCAGAGCAGTTCCGTGCAGTTCCGTGCAGTGACTCGACTTCTCAGTCGCATCTCTCAGTCGTATCACTATGTTCAAGTACGGAACAAACGCTCTCAGAGCCAGTATTCCAGCAGGTTAAGACCCGGTTGCCGATGTGGTGACCTTCACACGCGCCGCCACCGGCAGATGGTCACTGCCCGTCCGCGGGAGGGTCCAGGAGCTTTCCGGTTCGATGCCCTTGACCATGATCTGGTCGATCCGGGCCATCGGGAACGACGCCGGCCAGCTGAAGCCGAAGCCGCTGCCCGCCGCGCCCTGCGTCGAACGCATCTGGGAGGTGACGGCGTTGAGGGCGCGGTCGTTCATCGTGCCGTTCAGGTCACCGAGCAGCACGACCTGCTTGACCGTCTCGTCTGCGATCGCCTCGCCCAGCGCGTCGGCGCTCGTGTCGCGCTGCCGGGCGGTGAACCCGGCCTCCATCTTCACCCGCACCGACGGCATATGGGCGACGTACACCGCGACCGGCCCCTTCGGGGTCGCCACCGTGGCGCGCATGGCCCGCGTCCAGCCCAGCTTGATGTCCACGGCCCGGGCGCCGCTCAGCGGGTACTTGCTCCACAGCCCGACCGTGCCCTGCACCGAGTGGTACTTGTACGTCGACGCCAGCGCCTTCTCGTACACCGGCACGGCGGACGCCTTCAGTTCCTCCAGCGCCAGCACGTCCGCGCCGGAGGAGGCCACGTCCCGCGCGGTGCCGGACGGGTCCGGGTTGTCGGCGTTGACGTTGTGCGTGGCCACCACCAGATCGCCGCCGCCGCCCGACTTGTCGGTCAGCAGCCCCCCGAAGAGGTTCAGCCATACGATCGCCGGCAGCAGCACGGCGATCAGTGCCGTCGCCGACTTCCGCACCAGCCCCAGGACCAGCAGTACCGGGACCGCCAGCCCCAGCCAGGGCAGGAAGGTCTCGGTGAGGCTGCCGAGATTGCCGATCCGGTTGGGGATGTGCGAGTGCAGCAGCATCACCAGGGCGAGCAGCAGCGCGAGCACCGCGAGGACGATGCCCCGGCGCCAGACACGCGGGTCACCGCGCCAGCCCTCGAGGAACCCGGTCACCAGGCGCCGGAGCCGAGACCCCCGACGCTCGGGCCCCGAGCCGCCGTTGTCCGTCTCCGTCACGTACGCCTGCTGCGCCATACCGTCTGCCTCACTGCCTGCCGTGCACACCGTCGTCCCCATGTGTTCTTCCGACCCTAGGGGATGATCGGCTTCGGTCCCGCCGTCCATGACGGCCGTACGGGCACGAGGACGAACAAGTCGGCGCGGGGAGTTCCGGTTACGGGGGCGACCAACCCTGACTGTGACGAAACGCGCACATTAGGCTGCTCGGCCCTAGAGGTCCGGCGAGCTGACGGGCCGTAGGCCTTCGAGAACCGTGTCGACGATCTGTTCCGCGAGCCCCTCGGGGAGGTCGGCGTCGGGGCGCAGGAGGGAGCGGGTGAGCATGGGGCCGACGAACATGTCGTTGACCAGTTCCAGGTCCACGTCCGCGCGGAGCTCGCCGTTGCGCTGCCCCCGGCGCAGAACCTCGAGTCCGATGTTGCGCCGGGGAGTTATCACATTGGCGTGGTAGGCGGCCCAGAGCTTGGGGCTGCTCTTCATCTGCGCGTGCACGTTGTGCAGGATCGCCGAGGACCGGCTGACCAGGCCGCGCCGGCGCAGCGCCTCCAGCAGCACCACCAGGTCGTCCCGCATCGAGGTGCCGGGGAGCTCGGGGTCCTCGGGTTCGGCGGCGCGCATGACGTCGACGAACAGCTCCTCCTTGCCGCTCCAGCGGCGGTAGATGGTCGCCTTGCCGACCCCGGCGGTGCGGGCGATGCGCTCGATGGAGAGTTCGGCCAGCGACACGCCCTCCTCGAGGAGTCGCATCACACCCTCGAGGATGGCCTGTTCCACCGCCTCGCTGCGGGGGCGGCCCCGGGTGGGGGCGCTCGGCCGGGGCCCGCTGTCGGCAAGGCTCACGTCGTTCCGTCCTTTCGCCTGCTGCGCACCGATTGTCGCGCAGCTGCCTCCTCCCCCGTCGATCGAGTCTCCCCCGTGCACGGGCTACTCTCCGGCCGCCACCAACTGCGGCTCCTCCGTGTCCTCCTGACGCGTCGGCGGCTTGCCCGGCAGGAAGAGGGCCACCACGACCGCGCCGATGAGCGCGACGCCGGTGCCGCACAGCGCGGTCATGTGCATGGCGTGCAGGAAGGCGTCGTTGGCCGGGCCGACGAGAGCCTTGCCCTGGGGGCCGAGCTTCTCGGCGACGCCGAGGGTGGCCCCGATGGACTCGCCCGCCGTGTCCCTGAGGCCGGCCGGCAGCAGGCCCAGCTTGTCCTCGATGCCGTTGCGGTAGGAGGTGGACAGGACCGAGCCGAGTACGGCGATGCCGAGGGCGCCGCCGACCTGGCGGAAGGTGTTGCTGAGGGCGGAGGCCGAACCGGCCTTCTCCCGCGGCAGGGCCTGCATGATGACGACGGAGGTCGGCGTCATGATGTGCGCCATGCCGGTGCCCATGAGGAAGAAGACGACCTCCAGCAGCCAGATCGGCGTGTCGGCCTCGAAGGTGGCGAAGGCGGCCAGCGTGCCCGCGATCACCACCAGGCCCGCCGTGGTGGTGGCCTTGTTGCCGAACCGGTCGACCACCAGCCGGGCCCGCGGCGCGAAGATCATCTGAGCGGCGGCCAGCGGCAGCATCAGCAGACCGGACTGGAGCGGCGAGTAGCCGCGCACGCTCTGGGTGTAGAAGACCGAGAAGAAGGTCACGCCCATCAGCGCGAAGAAGACCAGCGCGATGGCGCTCATGGCGGCCGAGAAGACCTTGTTCTTGAAGTAGGAGACGTCCAGGGACGGGTGGTCGCTGCGCTTCTCGAAGATCACGAAGCCGGTGAGGACGGCCAGGCCGGCCGCGATGGTCGCCAGCACCTTGGGGTCCGTGAAGTCGGCCAGCTCGCCGCCCTTGATGATGCCGTAGACGAGCAGGACCAGGCCGACGACGGACAGCACGACGCCGACGGGGTCGAGGCGGCCGGGGCTCGGGTCGCGGGAGTCGGGCACCAGCCAGAGCATCAGGCCGAGCGCGAGGATCACGATGGGCACGTTGATGAGGAAGACCGAGCCCCACCAGAAGTGGTCGAGCAGCGCGCCGCCGGTGATCGGGCCGATGGCGATGGCGAGGCCGACGCCGCCCGCCCAGATGCCGATGGCCTTGGGCTGCTCCTCGCGCTCGAAGACGTTCATCAGGACGGCGAGGGTGGCGGGCATGACGAACGCGGCACCGAGGGCCATCAGGGCGCGGTAGGCGATGAGCTGGCCGGGTGAGCCGGACTCGGCGGCCAGGGCCGAGCCGATGCCGAACACTATGAGCCCGCCGAGCAGAACCTTCTTGCGGCCGAGCCGGTCGCCGATCAGACCGGCGGTGAAGAGGAGGCCCGCGAAGACGAGGGTGTAGGAGTTGATCGCCCACTCGATCTCGCTCTGGGTGGCACCCAGACCGGTCGGCGCCGGCGTGGAGATCGTCTTGATGGCGACGTTCAGGATCGAGTTGTCCAGCACCACGATGAGCAGGCTCAGCATCAGCACGCCGAGGATCGCCCAGCGGCGCCGATGGACCTCTTCCGGTATCCGGCGGGCAGGGACGGCAGGAGTAGTCATGCGGCAGAGCCTAGGGCAATTCCAATACGGCACCGTCTCGTATCTGAATTCCTTTACCGACACCTTACAAATGCGGCGCTCCGCGCAAGCGGGGCGCAAGCCGTGCGCGAGGGATCACGCGGGGTCCCCCTGGCCCTGTCTGGCACGAGGTGCCACCATGGGAGGCGGTCCGGGGACGCCGTCAGGGCGCCTCGAGATGACGTTAGGAGCCGTTGCAATGACGCAGCTTTCGGCTGCCCAGACGAAGCCCTCCGACGGCAGCAAGTCGCTGTACGGGGGCAAGGGCACGCGCCGCATCACCGTCCGCGACATCGCCCTCGCCAAGGAACGCGGCGAGAAGTGGCCCATGCTCACCGCCTACGACGCGATGACCGCGTCCGTGTTCGACGAGGCGGGCATCCCGGTCATGCTGGTCGGCGACTCCGCCGGCAACTGCCACCTCGGGTACGAGACGACCGTGCCCGTCACCCTCGACGAGATGACCATGCTGTCGGCGGCCGTCGTACGGGGTACGAACCGCGCCCTGATCGTCGGCGACCTGCCCTTCGGCTCCTACCAGGAGGGTCCGGTGCAGGCGCTGCGCTCGGCGACCCGGCTGGTGAAGGAGGCGGGTGTCGGCGCCGTGAAGCTGGAGGGCGGCGAGCGCTCGCACGAGCAGATCCGGCTGCTGGTGGAATCCGGCATCCCGGTCATGGCCCACATCGGCCTGACCCCGCAGTCCGTCAACGCCATGGGCTACCGCGTGCAGGGGCGCGGCGAGGAGGCGGCGCAGCAGTTGCTGCGCGACGCCAAGGCCGTGCAGGACGCGGGCGCGTTCGCGGTGGTGCTGGAGCTGGTGCCGGCGGAGCTGGCGGCCGAGGTGACGCGGGTGCTGCACATCCCGACCGTCGGCATCGGGGCCGGGCCGGAGACGGACGCGCAGGTCCTGGTGTGGACCGACATGCTCGGGCTGACGTCCGGGCGGGTGCCGAAGTTCGTCAAGAAGTACGCCGATCTGCGTGAGGTCATGGGCGGCGCGGCGAAGGCGTTCGCGGAGGATGTCGTCGGCGGAACGTTCCCGCTGGAGGAGCACTCCGTCCACTAGGACCATTGCCCGCACCACAGGCAGCCCGCCGATCTTCCCCCGTCGGCGGGCTGCCGCCTTGTTTCCCGCCGTTTCCTCGCCCCCGCCGCCCCTACCCGTTCCCATCCCCAGGGGCTCCGCCCCTTCGACCCCGCCGGGGGCTGCGCCCCCGAACCCCCGCGGGGCTGCGCCCCTGCACCCCGCCTGGGCTCCGCCCCGGACCCCGTCGGCCTGAACGGCCTCGTCCTCAAACGCCGGACGGGCTGAGAAGGGTCGGGGCGGAGCCCCCAGCGGTGACCGTCGGAGATGTGTAGGCGGCTTGTCGGTGGTTTGTCGGTCGGGGCTGGCACCGTCATCGGCATGACGCGAATCGACAACAACCCCACCGGCGCGGGCCACGCCGTCACCGTGCGGGGGCTGGTCAAGCACTACGGCGAGACCAAGGCGCTGGACGGGGTGGACCTGGACGTGCGCGAGGGCACCGTGATGGGTGTGCTCGGGCCGAACGGAGCCGGGAAGACCACCCTCGTAAGGATCCTGTCCACCCTGCTGGCCCCCGACGCCGGACAGGCGACCGTCACCGGCTACGACGTCGTACGGCAGCCCCGGCAGCTGCGCCGGGTGATCGGGCTCACCGGGCAGTACGCCTCGGTGGACGAGAAGCTCCCCGGCTGGGAGAACCTCTACATGATCGGACGGCTGCTCGATCTGCCGCGCAAGGACGCCCGCGCCCGCGCCGACGAGCTGCTGGAGCGGTTCTCCCTCACGGAGGCCGCCAAGCGCCCGGCAAGCACCTACTCCGGCGGTATGCGACGCAGGCTCGACCTCGCCGCATCCATGATCGGCCGGCCCCAGGTGCTGTTCCTCGACGAGCCGACGACGGGACTCGACCCCCGTACCCGCAACGAGGTGTGGGACGAGGTCAAGGCCATGGTCGGGGACGGCGTCACCGTCCTGCTGACCACCCAGTACATGGAGGAGGCCGAGCAACTGGCCTCGGAGCTGACCGTGGTGGACCGCGGCCAGGTCATCGCCAAGGGCGGCATCGAGGAGCTGAAGGCCAAGGTCGGCGGACGCACCCTGCGCGTGCGGCCGGCCGATCCGCTGGAGCTGCGCCCGCTCGCCCACATGCTCGACGAACTCGGCATCACCGGCCTGGCCGCCACCACCGTGGACACCGGCAACGGCACCCTGCTGGTGCCGATCCTCAGCGACGAGCAGCTGACCGCCGTGGTCGGCGCGGTCACCGCGCGCGGCATCACGATCACCTCCATCACCACCGAACTGCCCAGCCTGGACGAGGTGTTCCTGTCCCTCACCGGCCACCGCGCCAGTGCCCCGCAGGACGCCACGCTCGCCGACACCCGACAGGAGGTCGCCGCATGAGCGCCGCCACTCTCACCCCGACAGCCGCCGCCGCGAAGACCGACACCCCCATCCCGCTCCGCGCCCATCTGCGCCACACCGGCGCGCTGATCCGTCGCAACCTGCTGTGGATCCGGCAGGACCCGGAGTCGATGTTCGACGCCATCCTGTTCCCGGTGATCTTCACGCTGCTGTTCGTGTACGTCTTCGGCGGCTCGATCGGCAAGTCCATGGGCGGCGGCCAGGACCAGTACATCCAGTACGTCGTGCCCGGCCTGATGGCCATGATGGGCATGAACATGGCCCAGGGGGTGGGCACCGGCTTCAACACGGACTTCAACTCCGGTGTCATGGACCGCTTCCGGTCCCTGCCCATCGGCCGCGGCTCCGTGCTCTTCGCCAAGATCGCGGTGGAGCTGATGCGGATGCTGGCCGCGACCGCGGTGCAGATGGTGGTCGCCGTCCTCGTGGGCTACCACATCTCCAGCTGGCCCGGTCTGTTCGCCTCCGTGGGACTGTCCGCCCTGTTCGGCTCGGCCCTGATGTGGGTGTTCCTCACGCTCGGCGTGACGATGAAGAACGCGCAGTCCGTGCAGGCCATGGGCTTCCTGGTACTGATGCCGCTCCAGTTCGGCTCCTCGATCTTCGCTCCGACCGCCACGATGCCGGGCTGGTTGCAGAACTTCACCGACTACAACCCGCTGTCCGCGCTGGCGGACAGCGCGCGCGGACTGATGGAGGGCGGCCCGGTCGCGCACGACCTGTGGGTGACGGTGATCTGGTCGGTGGGGCTCACCCTGGTGATGGCGCCGATCGCGATCCACAAGTTCCGTACCAAGAACTGACGAACCGCGAACCGACGAACCGCGAACCGACGTACGCGCCGGCCCGGCCGGACGCGTCAGACCAGGGCGGTGGCCTCCGCGAGGGAGAGGCCACCGCCTTCCGCGTACGCGGAGTCGTACGTCTCCTCGTCGAGCACGGCCCGGATGGCCGCCTCGGTGCGTCCGCGCACCGCGCGCTCAAGGATCCCCTTGACATGGCCGGACGGCAGCAGCACGTCGGCGGCGCCCAGGCAGCGGGCGGCGTCGCGGGCACGGGCGCCGCCGTCGACCCCGGCCAGGGCCGTCGCGGCGATGGCGAGATACAGGGTCCGCAGGTGCGGGGCGATGGTCTCGGCCAGCGGGTCGCCGGCCTGCTCCAGCGCCCGCCTGATCTTGTCCAGGGCTTCGTCGGGGCGGCCGTCGACGGCGTTCACCCAGGCCTCCTGGCCGAGGATGAAGGCGTCGAAGACGACGAAGTGCGAGATCTGGAAGTCCTGGCGGAGCAGGTGGAGCTGCTCGCGGGCCTCCGCGACGCGATCGGTGAGCGAGAGCCAGCCGGAGAGGAACAGGCGGGCCATGGGCAGCGCTTCGCTGGTGCTGCCGTCCTGGCGTGCGATGATCTCGCGCAGCATGCGCTCGCCGGCCTCCGGCTCGCCCGTCTCCAGGAGCACTGCGGCCAGGCGGACGCCGAGCACCGCCGTCTGGGCGCGGGCGCCGAGGCGGTCGGCCTGCTCGATGGCCGCCCGGAAGTCGGCGGCGGCCGAGTCGTACTCGCCCTTGCGCTCGTAGGACTCGCCGCGCGCGGAGAGCGCCTCGGCGGCGCCCCAGGCGTCGCCGAGGCGCTGGAAAATCTCCAGTGCCTCGTCGGCGTCGCGCCTGGCGTCGCCCGCCCACTCGCTGCGGTTGGCGAGCATGTTGGCCCGCATCTGGAGGGTGGAGGCCAGTTCCCATTCGAAGCCCGGGGCCTCCCGGGAGGTCTGCACGCAGGCGTCGATGATGGTACGCAGCCGCTCCATGCCGCCGGTCAGCAGCACGGCGTAGAACCACAGCATGCCGGGGGGACGGCAGGTCTGCGGCAGGCCGGGTTCGTACACCTCGGTGATGACGCGCAGCTTCGCCTGGGCCTCGGGGGTCTGCCAGGCGTCCAGTTCGGTGTCCATGCAGGCGAGATGGGCCAGGTGCAGCCCGCGCCGGGCTTCGTCGAGCAGTTCGCCGGTGTACGGGGGCGGGACGTCGGTGCAGCGCTGCCACACCGGTGCGGCGCGGCGTACGGGCTCGTCGAACGGGTCGGGGCCGAGCGCCATGACCTCCCGGCACAGGTTGCGGGCCTCGATGCGCAGGTCGCGCATCTGCCAGTACCAGGCCAGCGAGAGGATCAGGCAGATCGCCTCCTGCTCGTCCTGCGCGGCGACGGCGCGGCGCAGGGCGGTGCGCAGGTTCTCGTACTCCAGCTGGAGCCGCTCGATGGCGGTGCCCTGCTCGGTGCCGCGCAGCAACGGGTCGGTGGCGCGGGCGAGTTCACGGAAGTACGTCAGGTGGGCGCGCTCGGTCTCCTTGCGCCTGCCGGACTCGTCGAGCCGTTCTCCCGCGTACTCGGCGACGGTCTCCAGGAGCCGGTAGCGCATCCCGCCGTCGGGGGCGGAGGCGGCGACGACCAGGGACTTGTCGACCAGGGAGCCCAGCGCGTCGAAGGCGTCCGGTCCGCACACCGCCTCGGCGGCGGCGAGGTCGCAGCCGCCCGCGAAGACCGACAGGCAGCGCAGCACCTCGCGTTCGCCCGCGTCGAGCAGGTCCCAGGACCAGTCGACGACGGCCCGCAGGGTCTGCTGGCGGGGCAGCACGGTGCGGCTGCCGGAGGTGAGCAGCCGGAAGCGGTCGTCGAGGCGGTCGACGATCTGGCGGGGCGTGAGCATCCGGAGCCGGGCGGCGGCGAGTTCGATGGCGAGGGGCAGGCCGTCGAGGCGCCGGCATATCTCGGCGCACGCCTCCGGGTCGTCCTCGGTGCGGAAGCCGGGCCGGGCGGCCGCGCCGCGGTCGGCGAGCAGCCGCAGCGCGACCGGCTCGGGCAGCGGTTCCACGGGGCGCAGCAGTTCGCCGGGGACGCCGAGGGGTTCCCGGCTGGTGGCGAGCACGGTGACCTCCGGGCAGCGGGCCAGCAGCCGCTCCGCGAGGCGGGCCGCCCCGTCCACCACGTGCTCGCAGTTGTCCAGGACGATCAGCATGCGGCGCCGGCCGCAGTGCTCGACGAGCCGTTCGACGGGGTCGTCGTGCCGGTCGGCGACGGCCCGCAGGCCCTCGGCGCCGGCGCCGTGCAGCACGGTCTCGCGGGCGCCGATCGCGGTGAGCACGGCCTCCGGTACGGCTTCCGGGTCGTCGACGGGCGCCAGCTCGGCCAGCCACACCCCGTCCCGGGCCGTGCCCCGCACGGCTTCGGCGGCCTCCTGCGACAGCCGGGTCTTCCCCGCTCCGCCGGGTCCGAGCAGCGTGACCAGCCGGGCCGTCGCGAGGTCCGACCGGAGTGCCTCGATGTCGGCCTCCCGGCCGACGAAGGAGGTGAGGCGGGCGGGGAGGTTGCCCGGGGCCGGCCCGGACGGGCGCACCGCTGCCGGCACCGTCTGCGGGGACAGCAACTCGACGTGCAACGCCCGTAGTTCGGGCCCGGGGTCGGAGCCGAGCCGTTCGGCGAGGAGCTGTCGTACGTCCTCGTAGGCGGCCAGTGCCTCCGCCGTGCGGCCCGCGTCGCGCAGGGCGCGCAGCCGCAGGGTCTGGAGGGGTTCGTCCAGGGGGTGGGTGTCGCACAGGGCGGTCAGCTCGGGCAGCGCCCCTTCGGCGTGTCCGAGGGCGAGGGCGGCGGTGTGCCGGGCGCGCAGGGCGTCCAGGCGGCGGTTGTCGCAGCGGGCGGTCTCGGCGGTGCGGTCGGGCAGGTCGGCGAGAGCGGGGCCGTGCCACAGCGCGAGGGCGTCGTCGAGGACCGTGGCCGCCTTCGCCGCGTCGCCGTCGGCCAGGGCGCGCAGCCCCTCCCCGGTCAGGCGTTCGAAGCGGTGCAGGTCGATGTCGTCGGGCGTGGCGGCGAGCCGGTACCCGCCCTCCGCCGAGGCGACCGCGTCGGCCCCCAGGGCCCGCCGGAGCCGCCCGACCAGCGCCTGGAGCGCGGCGGTGGCGTCGGCAGGTGAATCCCCGTCCCACACCTCGTCGACCAGCACCCCGACCGGCACCGTCCGTCCGGGCCTGAGCGCGAGCACGGTCAGCAGCGCGCGCAACCGCGCTCCGCCCACCGGGACGGACGTACCGTCGGGACGGAGTACCTGGGTGGTGCCGAGAACGCGATAGCGCACGGGCCCTATTCTCCCCGCTGGACTCACCGCCGGTCACAGGGTTGGCCCGGCGAGGCGCCCGCGGCCTCCAGACCGGCCGGCACCCCCACCGC